>JAVEWA010000355.1:0-7291 GCA_034004785.1 Polyangia bacterium | reverse complement strand
GGTGCGCCTCGGTCCTCTGACCTTACCCTGCGAGGGGGCGGACGCCTCCACGCGCTCGGTTTGGATCCGGCCCGAGGCCCTGCGTCTCGACAGGGAAGCGCCATCAGGGGCCTCTGCTCTGCCGACCATGTCGGTGCTGGTGGAGGAGACGGTGATGCTCGGCCCGGTGAGCGAGGTGCGCTGCAAACTGGGAGAGCTCCCCTTGAGAGTGCTCTTACCCGATCGGGAGGCCGAGAGGCTGTCCCCCAGGCCTGGCGAGACGCTCTACGCGGAGCTCCTCGAAGGCGCGGCGTACGCCTTCCCTTCGGGGCGGTGAGGGGTTCTCGGACTCTCTGCGCAAGCCCTGACGGCTTTTGCTCACAGGGATCCCAGCGTCACGACCTCCACATCAGAACCGGCCAGTCGCTTGGCCAGCCTCTCGTCGGCCGTCAGGAGGGGCACGCCGCAGGCTCGAGCCGCTGCTGCATAGGTAGCGTCATAGACGGAGATGTCGTGTTCGAGGGCGAGTCGCATCGCATCTGGCATCAAAGGCAGGATGTCCAGGCGATCCAGGGCCAGGCCGATGAGGCTCTCAATGTCTTCCGGAATATCCTCGACTTTGCGCTGGCCTCGCCGGGCGATCTTCCACAGGACGTTGGCGCACTCGACAAAGAAGAGCGTCGGCACGTAGAGCCTCGTGTCCAGGTTTTGGGCGAAGGCGTCGAAGATGGAGTCGACCTTGTCCGAGCCGGTCTCCGCCACCAGGAGCTTGATTCCCACGCTGGCGTCGAGAACGTAGGATCTGTCACTGGCCATCAGCGGTTCCGATCTTCGCGGAGCAGGTCGAGGGTCGAGGGAGTCAAGCGGTCGGTCTCGAACCGTCTCATCCTGATGCGCTCGAGCACCTGATGCTGACGCAGCCGATTCTCACGGTCGGTGACTGCATGGGCCAGCAGGTTGATGACCTGGGTGCTGAGCGAGCATCGCTCCGCTTCGGCAAGGCGCAATATGCGTCTGTGCAAGGTGTCGGGCACGTTGCGTACATGAAGAGTGGCCATGAGTGCATCCTCCTCGGAAACCATCACGATCATACGCGACGAGGTTGCAATCTGCAACCAAGGTGCTCTCGTGCAGGAATGAGACACGCTCGGCGCCGAGCCATGCTGGCGGCTTCAGACCGCTGCCCGTTTCTGGGCTGAGGGGAGGCCAGTCGGTGACTACTGCTTGGGAGCGGGGCGGGGGGCGCGGATGCCGCGGAAGGGGTTGGTCTGGCGCCAGGCGCCCAGCCTGTCCGGAGCCACCCGGCCGAGGCCCGACTCGCAGACCAGGCCCCACTCCCAGAAGCGGAGCAGCTTGTCGGTCTCACCGAGGCAGCCGAGGTACTCCTTGGCCGCGCTCTGCCTGAAGGGGAGGGCCTGGGCGGTCTTGAAGGCCTCCACATGCTTCTGCGCCTCTCCCTCGGGGAGCCCCTTGGGCATTGGGATGGAGGACACCAGCCTGGAGAAGAGCTCGAAGAGCTGCCCCTTGCGAGCAACGGCCGCGACGCTCCAGAAGTCGGACCGGCGCTCCTTGCCGCCGATTGTCGCCTTCACCTTGTCGAGCGCCTGGCCGTAGCTCTGCACGGCCTGGTCGAGCTGCTTCCGCTTGGCGTCGAGCCAGGCCTCGAGCTGCTTGGTCTGGGCCGTGGGCGCGGCCCCCTTCGGCTTCTCTACCCGCACACCGGGCATGGCGGAGGGCCTGAGGAGCTCGTCGAGCTGGATCTCGCCGAGCTGGAACTGGGCCCAGGCCGCGTAGTGGCGCGCACGCGCGATGCGGCGCACCCGATCCGGAGCCGAGGCCGGGATCTTCTCCACCACCGCGCCATCTTGCCAGGTCTTCACTGCTTGCTCGTAGGCGGCCTTGGCCTGCTTCACCATGGCCGGGCGGCGCGCCACGAAGGAGCTGGCGGCCTTGGTGACGGAAGCTCCTTTGTCCTTGCCGATGGTGGTGCGCGTGGTTGCCACGCAGAGCCCGTGGACCTGGGGCACGGGGCAGGACTGCCCCCAGCGCAGCTCGCCGAGCTGGGCGTAGAGGATCACGAGCTGATCCGGTCCCTCCGCCGGAGCAGGTGGCGCCCCCTTGGCGGCGGGGCGCGGCTTGCCCCTGGAGATGGCCGCGATGGCGCGCTCGAGAGACTTCAGGTGATCGCGCTCGGCGCGGCCGAGGTCGGCCTTCTCGTCCGCCGCCACGAGGAGCTCGGCGACGGCATGGCGAGTCTCGGTGTCCACGGACTTCTGTAGCTGGGCCAGGGCTTGCTTGGCCTTCTCGGAGCGCAGGGCGGCGCCGATCCTCGAACGCTCGGCCTTGGCCCAGGTCTCCAGGGGCTCGTCCTCCATGAGGGAGGCCAGGCTCTGGAGGCGATGCAGGGACTTGGCGTCGTAGCGCAGGGCCCGCAGCACCCCCGACCTGACGAGCTCGTTCGCATGTCCGAGTGCCTCTGCCACCCGATCCATCCAGGCCGGATCCGCGGCCACCAGCATGGACAGCAGCTCGTGCAGGGAGAAGGTGTTGGTCGTGGAGCCGAACTTCTCGATGGCGGTTGCTGCGACCCTCGGGTCCTGGAGATCGCCGAGCACCGCGATGAGGGAGTGGAGACGGCCAAACCAGCTCAGCCGGAGGGCTTCGAGCATCCGGTCGAGGGCAGGGCCGGCGCGGTGGGCTCTGAGGCCGGGGATGGCGGCGGCTCGCACCGCGTCCGAGCTGTCGCCAAGCGCGCCGAGGAGCAGCTCCGCCGCCGCTGGTTCCTTCCACTGGCCGATCAGCTCCACTGCCCTGCGGCGGACGTCGGGTTGGCGGTGAGCCGCTGCGGGCCGGAGGGCCTCCAGGGCCGAGGGGCCGATTCGCCCGATGAGCCGGGCGGCCTGATCGGGAACCCCGGGGCTCGTGGAGGAGAGGGCCTGGACGAGCGCCGGCGCTGCGGTCGCGCCATGGCGAGCCAAGGCCTCTTCGGCTGCCTTTCGGACCTCTGCCTGGCCATCGCCGAGCCGGGCCGCCAGGGCAGTGAGGGCCCGCTCGGAGCGGTCGGCCTCGATCTCCCGCACCGCGGCGAGGCGCACCTGCGGGTCCTGGTCATCGAGGCGCTCCCAGACGGGACGGGTGCTGGCGCCAGGGCCCGCGCCCGTGGTTTGGCGGGCCGGTCCGTCTGGGCCCTCGCTTTTTGGTGGGCAGGCGGTCATGGCGCCCATGGCGACCATGGCGCCACATAGGAAGGAGCCGACGATGAAGCGGTCTTTTCGCATATTGAGTTCTCCCCGGGTTGAAGAGCGATCAGGTCTCGCGCGAGGTCCGATTATGTAGAAGGCGCCTTCGCCGCACAAGACCTTGCTTTGGGCTTGCTTTGGGCTTGCTTTGGGCTGGCCCCAGGCCCGCCCTGGCCTATTCAAAGGCCATGAGTGGAGCCTCGTGGGGGTCATGTCCGGCGATTGTCGCCGAGGGTTGGCCCAGGGAGCTGCCTGCCGGTCCGTGGGGAGGGCGCTCTAGCGAGGCCAGGCCAACCGGCCCATCTGGGAGACGTCGTAGCCACCCAAGGCAGTGATGGCCGCCCGCAGCCCCGGGTCCCCCAGGAGCTCGAGCAGGGCCTCGATGCGGGGATCGCCCAGGTACTCCTCTGGGATGCAGAGATCGTAGCGCTCGGTCGCCAGGGGCACGAAGTCCAGGCCGAGGGCCTTGGCGGCAGCCAGGATGCCCAGGCCCGCGTCGGCGCCGCCCGAGAGCACCTGAACCGCCACGCCGGTGTGGGTGTACTCCTCCAGGTCGTAGCCGGATATGCCCCCAGGGTCGATGCCCAGGCGGCCGAGGTGGTAGTCGAGGAGCACGCGGGTGCCCGAGCCGGCCTGCCTGTTCACGAAGCTGACGCCGTCCCCGGCCAGGTCTTCGAAGGAGCGGAGGCCCTTGGGGTTGCCGCGCCTGACCAGGAGGCCCTGCTCGCGGTGCACGAGGGTCACGAGGCGAACCGGGAGCCCTGGGAGGTGGCGGGCGAGGTAGGGCGCGTTGTACTCCCCGGTCTCGGGGTCCAGCAGGTGCGTGCCGCCGAGCAGGCTGCGGCGCTCCCTCAGGGCCAGGAGCCCGCCCAGGGAGCCGACGTTGGATGCCGATATGCGCATGCCCGGGGCGAGCCTGGGCAGCCGGTCAGCGATGAGATCGATGGTGATGTCGTGGCTGCCCACCACCACCAAGGTCTGCTCCAACGCCTCGGCGGGCCTGAGGAGCTCGGCCTCCAGGACCTCGCCCGCGTCGTGGCCGTCCAGCTCCGGGGGGATTCTCAGGATGCCGTCGGCCCTGGTCAAGGACGTGATGGTGCTGGCGCCACGCTTGAGGGGCAGGGCCACGACCTGGCCGGCAACCCTTCCTAGGTGAACCCTGAGGAACTCCTCCTGGCCTAGCTTGGAGGGCAGCCGTCGGCCCGGCGTGACCCGAGCGCGAGGCCGCCTGGACTCGGGCAGGCCTCCGAGCCGCTCGAGGGCGGGCCGCACGAACTGGTCGAAGCAGACCCAGGCCGAGAGCGGGTAGCCGGGCGCGCCCACCACGGGCTTGCCCCGGATCCGGCCGAGCAAGGTGGGCTTGCCAGGCATGGCCATCACGCCGTGCACGAGCACCTCCCCCAGGGCCGAGACAGCGTGAGAGGTGAAGTCCTTGGTGCCCGCAGAGGCGCCGGCGTTCACCACGACGAGGTCGGCGTCCGAGGCCACGGCCTGATCGAGGGCGCCCAGTACTTTCTCGAGGACGTCGGGCTGGCGGGGCAGGATCCTGGGCGTTCCTCCCGCCTCCTCCACGAGGCCGGCCAGGAGCAGGGAGTTGCTCTCGATGATGGCCCCGGGCGCGAGAGTGCCCGCGTCAGCTTCCTGCCAGTCCACCAGCTCGCTGCCAGTGCAGATTATTGCCACCACGGGACGCCTCCTCACGCGCACCCGGAAGACGCCCGCCGTGACCAGGGCGGCGAGGTCCACCGCGGTCAGGCGGTGATGGTGCGGGAGCAGGAGCTCGCCAGCCACCATGTCCTCTCCAACCCGTCTGACGTGCTGCCAGGGGAAGACCGCCGCCGAGAGCTCGATCTCGTCCTCGGAGGGCCGCTGGACCTGCTCTATGATCGCCACAGCGTCCGTGCCAGCGTGCAGGGGGTTGCCCGTGTTGACGGGGAAGGCCTGGGAGCCCACGCGGAGCCGCACGGGGCGCTCTTCCGAGGCGCCGAATGACAGCTCGGCCCGCAGGGCGAAGCCGTCCATGGCTGCGCCATGGTAGCCGGGCGAGGACAGGGCAGCGAAGTGCGGCTCGGCGGTCACGCGGCCGAGGGCGCTTCCGGTTGGCAGCTCCTCGACGCCCTGGAGCTCGGTCCAGGGAAAGGACTCGAGGAACATCGCGCGGGCCTCTGGGAGGGGCTTCATGGACAGATAGACGTTGCGCTTCATGCCTTGCCTCTAGGGCGTCGGAGTGGGCGCGCCCCCTGACGCAGCGGGCCAGGGAAGGCGCTCACCGGGGAAGACGAGGACCTCCACCATCGAGCTGGACTCGAAGCCCTCCGTGCCGAGGGGCACTTGGACGAGGCCATGGGCCTTCACCAGGGAGCGGAGGAGGCCGCTCCGGCCCACCACTGGCTCGGCCAGCCAGGCCGGGCCATCCGGGGCGAGGCGCACCCTTTGGAAGAGGGTCCTGCCAGGGGAAGATGGAATGTTCCTGGTGAGCCGCGCCCTGAGCCTGCCGAAGCGGAGGAACGGGCGGGCCGCGCGGCCGAGGAGCCGCTCCAGGATGGGCTCCACGAAGAGGTGGAAGGTGACCTGGCAGGATGTGACCTGGCCTGGGAGCCCGAGGAGGTTGTGCGTACCCGTGGAGACCCAGAGGAAGGGCTTGCCAGGCGCTACACTCACGCCGTGGACGAGGAGGCGCGCATCCGGAGCTTCGCCGAAGATCTCGGCGGTGAGGTCCCGCGCGCCCACGGAGGAGCCGCCCGACAGGATCGTCAGATCCGCCTCCGCGAGGCTGCGTCGCATGGCGGCCCTGAGAAGCGCCGGGTCGTCACCAACCAGGCCGAGGCCGAGGGGCTCTCCCCCGGCGTCCCTGACCAGGGCGGCAAGGGCGAGGCTGTTGACGTCTCTCACCTGGCCCGGCCCGAGGGGCGACTCCACCGGCACCACCTCGTCGCCGGTGGACAGGATCCCCACCCTGGGGCGGCGAGACACGAGTAGCCTCGACTGGCCGAGGGCGGCGAGAAGGCCGATGTCCTGCGGCCTGAGCAGGTGCCCCGCCTCGAAGAGGAGCTCCCCCCGTGCAGCGTCGTCCGAGGGCCCGAGCACATGGGCCCCGGGCGCAGCGGCGGCGCTGACCTCGACGAGGTCGGCCTCCGCCTCCCTGGTGTGCTCCACAATCACTACCGCGTCGGCGCCCTGCGGCAGCATTCCGCCGGTGCCGATTCGGGCGCAGTGCCCTGGACGGAGCGCGAAAGCAGGCGCCTGTCCCATGGTCACCTCGCCCTGGAGCGCGAGATACGCCGGCTCGCCCTCGCTGGCGCCGAAGGTGTCCCTTGCCCGCACCGCGTAGCCGTCCATCGAGCTGCGGGCAAAGCCGGGCAGGTCGTGGGGCGCGTGAAAGGGCTCCGCCAGGGTGCGGCCCGAGGCTTCCCCAAGCGGCGCAGTCTCGGCTGGCAGGGGGGCCACGGCCTCCGCAAGGGCCCAGACGGCCTCCACTGGCTGCACTTCGAAAAATGGCTTCATGGAGCGCTGCACGGCCCAGAGCCTACCGCATCTGGCGGGAGGACGCCACGCGCCTTCGAGCGGCTGACCCGAGAAGCCAGAGACTCCGTGACTCCCTGACTCCGGGATCCCGTGACCAACGGTTGGAGGGGGCGGGCTCACAGAAAGCAGCGCCCGCTGCCCCGGTAGGTGGGGACCGACTCCACCACCCGCGAGCCGCGCACCAGGTGGTAGCGCTCGAAGCGCTCCGCCAGCTCGCCCCGGCCTTGCCAGGATAGTCCAAACGCTGTCCAGGTCCAGACCGCCCTTTTTCGGGGCCAGATCAGGAGGAGAGACGGGGGTTGCGCCGAGAGTGGCAGCGGCGATTTTCAAATTTAGATTATCATGATAATTTAAAGTTATGATTCATCGTGCTCTGACCCTTCCTGCGCCCGGCACCCAGACTTTCTTCCTTTGGGGACCGCGCCAGACTGGCAAGACCACGCTGCTCAGGGCAACCTATCCGGAAGCACTCTGGGTCGATCTGCTGAAGTCGGACCAGTACCGGCTCTATCTGGAGCGCCCCGAGCGGCTGCGGGAGGAGCTCGCGC
>JAVEWA010000354.1:0-7295 GCA_034004785.1 Polyangia bacterium | reverse complement strand
GGCGGGGCCTGTAAGTGCAAGGAGGGCGGAGCCTGCAAATGCGCCGATGGGGTCAGCTGCGCCGAGGGTGGGGCCTGTAAGTGCGGCGAGGGGTGCAAATGCGCCGAGGGTGGGGCCTGTAAGTGCAAGGAGGGCGGAGCCTGCAAATGCGCCGATGGGGTCAGCTGCGCCGAGGGTGGGGCCTGTAAGTGCGGCGAGGGGTGCAAATGCGCCGAGGGTGGGGCCTGTAAATGCAAGGATGGGGTCAGCTGTGGCGAGGGGTGCAAATGCAAGGAGGGTGGGGCCTGCAAATGCAAGGATGGGGTCAGCTGCGGCGAGGGATGCAAATGCGCCGGAGGCGGCTGCAAGGGGCACTAGGCAGGCGGCCCTTGTTTACCTGGCTTCTCCCCAGCCTTCGCTCCCACCTATGTCCCCTGGACGCAAAGCGTGACTCCCCGCTTGGTCGGGTCTGCGCTATCCTGACTAGGTGAAGTTCATGTTGAGCCGAGCCCGCGTCTGGTTGGCACTCCAGGCGACCCTTACCCTGGGGCTGGCCGTCCTGATCGTCATGCTGGCGCGCTCCGTGCTGGTTCAGGTGGAGCGCGCCGCCGACGAGAAGGCCCTGACCCTTGCCCGCACCACGGTGGCTGCGATCCAGGGGGTCATCCGCCACGGCTCCGACCAGGAGGGCCGCGTCCAGGGCATCCTCGAGGAGGTGGCCCGGAGCCCCGAGGTCCGGGGGGTGGCCATCGTGGACGCCTCTGGCGCCTCGATCATCTCGAGGGGGGCCCCCTTGCCTGGTCAGCTCCACAAGGCTCCTCGGCTCGTGAGGCGCGATGGCCTCGTCGTGGTGGCCATTCCCTTCCAGGTGCGCTCGGGCTGCATGGCCCGAGGAAACTGTCAGTGCACGCCAGGCTCCTGCCCCTGCGGAATGGACGAGCGCTGGGCCGTGCCATCGGGCACCTACAGGCTGGTCTTGACCCTCGCGAGCGCGGCGCGGAAGCGCATAGAGTGGCCAGTTGTGTCCGTAGCAGCCTTGGGGATCGTCATCCTCCTGGCGCTCTTCATCGTCGGGGTCGTGCTCGCCCGCTCCCTCGGCGCCAGGGAGCGGCTGGCGCGTGACATGGCTCTCGAGCAGCAGCGCCGCCAGAGCCTCGAGTCACTCGGTCTCCTGGCAGCGGGCCTTGCTCACGAGATCAGAAATCCCCTGGGGGCAATCCGGGGATTTGCCCAGCTCCTGCACGAGCAGGCCACGAACCAGGAGTCGGCCAGGGCCTCTGCCATGATGATGGAGGAGCTGGATAGGGTGAGCGAGCGGCTCGAGGAGTTTCTGGGCTTCGCCCGGCACCGAAAGACCGCCTCCGACGAGGTGGACCTCGGCGTAGTGGCGCGGAAGGTCGCCGCGCTGCTCGGCCCCGACACCGAGGCGGCCGAGATACCGCTGCGCGTCATCGCCCCGGACGAGCCGGTGACAGTCACCGGCGAGGAGGGGCAGATCGAGGAGCTCCTCCTGAATCTCGTGCTCAACGCGTTGGAGGCGTCGGATGCAGGTTGCCAGATCACTGTGGAGGTGGCCCGGGTGGCGGGCAGGCCCCTCGTCACGGTTATCGACGAGGGGCACGGCGTGGCGCCGGAGGTTCTTCCACGCCTCTTCGATCCATACTTCTCCACCAAGGCGAAGGGCAGCGGCCTCGGCCTGGCCATCTCCCGGCGCATCGCCGAGGACCATCGCGCCGTGCTGACCATCGAGAGCGGCGAGGGCAGAGGCGCCATCGCAAGGCTGGAGTTCCCCCCAGACCAAGGAGCATCCCAGTGACCTACGTGCTCATTGTGGATGACGAGCCGGTCTTCCGGCAGATGCTCGAGGCGGCGGTGACTGCCTCTGGCGTGGAGGCTCGCGCCACCTCGAGCGGCGAGGAGGCCCTGGAGGCCTGCGCCGAGGAGGTCCCTGGCCTCGTGTTTCTCGACCAGCGCATGGGGCCCCGCGCCCTGTCGGGCATCGAGACACTGGCGGCCATTCGCGCCCGGCACGGCGATGTCCCAGTGGTGATGGTCACCGCTTTTGGCGACGTGCCCTGCGCTGTGGCGGCGATGAAGGCCGGGGCCCTCGATTTCTTGGAGAAGCCCCTGGATCTGGCCGATCTCCGGGAGATCCTGCGGGAGGTGCTCGCACCCGCCACCCCCGGCGCGCCCGCCCCAAGCGCCTTGCCCTTTGGTGGGATTGTGCCGGGCAGCCAGGCCATGCAGTCGGCGATCGAGCTCCTGCGAGCGGCGTCGCAGACCGACGCGCCGGTGCTCGTCACCGGGGAGAGCGGCACCGGGAAGGAGATCGCGGCGAGCTACGTCCACCAGAGCAGCGCGCGTCACGCCGGCCCCTTCGTGAAGATCAACTGCGCCGCCATCCCGGCGGGGCTCCTCGAGGCCGAGATGTTCGGCCACGAGGCCGGCGCCTTCACCGGGGCCAACCGCGCCAGGGAAGGGCGCTTCGCCGCGGCATCTGGGGGCACGCTGCTCCTAGACGAGATCGCCGAGATGAGCGCCGAGCTCCAGGCCAAGATCCTGCGGGTGATTCAGGAGAAAGAGTACGAGCCCATAGGGGGGACCCGAACCCGGAGGGCGGACGTTCGAATCATCGCGAGCACCAACCGGTCCATACCCCAGTCCATCGCCGGCGGGACGTTCCGAGAGGACCTGTACTATCGCCTCAACGTCTTCGAGGTGCTGCTTCCTCCCCTCCGCGAACGAAGGGAGGACATCTTCCCCCTGGCGCGACACTTCCTCGCCCAGCTCGCCAGCGATCGGCCGCGCCGGTTGGCCCCGGAGACCGAGGCGTTGCTCATGGGCCACTCCTGGCCTGGCAACATCCGAGAGCTTCGAAACACGATGGAGCGCGCCACCATCCTCGCGCGGGGCGGAGTGATCCACCCGTCGCACCTGCCGCCAAACATCGCGAAGGACGCCGCCGAGGCATCAGGACCCATTGGCGCCAGCGTAGTGAAGGCGGGACTCTCCGTGCACGAGATGGAGCGGGCCCTCATCGTGGAGACCCTGATCGCCACGGGCGGCAATCGGACCCGGGCAGCCGAGGCCCTGGGTATGAGCCGCCGCGCCCTGCTCTACAAGATCAAGCGCTACGACCTGTGACCCGCGTGGCGGCCTTGGGGAAGCGCCTTCCGACGAGTCTGCGATGCAAGAATGCTGGGGCGGTCTACTCGGATGGGGGCAGTGGCCAATCTAGGGGGCGCCGTCCTTGGCGGCCGGGTCGCGCCCCGGCTCCACCTTGGAGCGCATCACCCATGGGCTGCTGGTTTCGCATCCTGCCAGCACGAGCGTCTCCGGGCCGATGAAGGATACGAGCTGCACGGCGCGGCCCGTTCCGGGGAGCTCCGAGGTCGTGCCAGCTTCGAGGTCCGCCATGGTGACCCGGCCAAAGTCACCGACCCAAGCTGCCCTGCCCAGGTCGCTCACAGTGACGAAGAGAGGGTCGGACGTCTTCAGCGTTCCCTTTTGAAGCACCTTCCCAGACGATAGATCGATCAAGGCGTAGGGCACCTCAGCGCTACCTGGTGCCCCGGACTGGCCGTGGATGAGGGCCGTCAGGCCCTTCGGAGACACCGCGAGGGATGGGCCCTGGTAGGATGCGCGATAGGGTACGCAGGCCAGCTCGCGTCTCTGGTGCGGCGGCCTCGTGCCCAGTTGATAAAGGCAGCCCACGCGAGATTCACCCTTGGCAGGGCCCTTTGGCATGACCGCGAAGATCTGCTTGCCATCTGGACCGAAGGCCATGTCGCCGAGGTCGAGGGTGCCGGGGATCCTCCGCGGAGCGACACCTGGCCTCTCGAGCTCCATCAGATACAAATGGTATTTCCCCTGGTGGTAGCCGCTAAAGGCGCCGATCATTCCAGTCTTGGCGATCAGAGGCCGATAGGCCACACCTGGCGGGATGGCCTTGTAGGTCTCCCCTCCGTCAGTGGAGTGGTGGATGCGATCCCCGGCGTTTATGAGCACCTGGCGTCCGTCCGGGCTGATGGCCAGACGACGCTCGCCCATTTTGGGGAAGAAGCGAAGGGAATGGTAGGGCAGGATGGTCTGCACGCTCTTCCTGAGCGACTCGTGGGTCAGGTCTGGCGTGGCGCGCGGCCCTTGGCCAGGGCGCCCAAGACCCTCGGGTCTGAAGCCCACGAGAAACGAGCTCAGCTTGCCCAGGTAGTGACTTGCTACTTCGCGGCCCGTCTGGGTGTCCATGACGGCGAAGGAGCTGGGGGCGCCACCGAGGTAGTTGTCGGGGTCATTGGACATGGAGAGGTAGGCATGGCCCTTGGTAGGATCCACGCCCAGCAGGTGACACCCTGTTCTCAGGCGTGCGGGCGTCTGGCTCACGCTCGATGCGGGTGAGACCCGCCGCGGGCCGGGGGCCGGGGGCGACGGGGGGGCTCCATCTTTGACCGTTGCTTGAGACCATCGCGGGTTGTTCAAGATCTCCGTGGCCTTTGAGATTGGCTTCAGCTCGCCTTCGGGGCTCCCGAGGACGACGAGCTCGGTAGTGCAGCCCGGCACGTTCACCCGGTGGATGTCCGAGCCTTGGGCGTTGCCCTTGGGCTCTTCCCGCTTGCCGCAGAGCGAGGCATAGAGCTCCTCGAGCGCCTTCACCCCATCGGGTGAAACTCGGCCCTGTGGGTGCCAGGAAGGTTTCTGGGCGTTGGCTTTGGGGGCGCTGTCCTCCTGTCCGTCTGCACCTCGCCCGTCGCCCATGCGAGCCGTCGTCAAGGAGTAGCGCTGCCCGTCCGAGTACACGCGGGTCGTCCAGCAGGGAGACCTGGGGTTGCAGACCACTCGCTCGAGGAGCGGGAGCTCCTTGGCGTGGAGGGGCGAGAGCCCCTCGCTCACCTTGCTCCAGGCAACCGGCGCCGTGGGCCCGCGCGAGTCCTTGGAGGCCGTCTCGCCTCGATTACCCTGCCTGCTTCCCTGGCAGGCCGAGCCCAGGAACGCGACCGAGAGCAGGGAGGCGAGGAGCTTCATGCCTGCGCGGCCGAGGTTGTCGTGAGCGCGCGTTTCGAGCCAGGAGTCCTTGGGAATCTTCATCGGTGTTACCCTCGTGTGGAAGCCAACCCAGGCCTCTAGAAGGGGAGGCCGGTGGCGGCGTCGAACCGGTTCGGGTCCAGACCGATGCCAGCGCTCACGACGTCGGGGTCGGTGGCGAGCCAGGTCCGGAAGTTGAACGGCCGCTCGAGCGACCACAGGCTGTCGGGTGGAAAGGGCGGCAGCGCGTCGTCGTAGCGGTCGAGAGTTCCACCTTCGTTCAGCAGATCCACCACGCCCTGGAACAGAGGGTCTCCGAAGGTGGTGCCGAACAGCAGCACGTCCGCGAGCTCGTCGTAGCCGGAGTCTCCGACGAGGTGCCGCTCGCTCGGGCTGAAGTAGCGGAGGAAGAACAAATTGTCCTCGAGCACGACGCTGTCAGTGCTGCCGTCGATGATCAGCAGGCTGACGTTGTTTGGGTTGCCCAGGGTGTCCCTGTAGGACTTCACCGCGAGGCTGTCGGTGAAGATGCAGTTGCGGATCACTGCGGGCTCGTCGCTGGCATTTCGAAGAATGAACGCCGCGATCATCGGACGGCCAAAGACGCAGTTCTCGATGACGAGGTTCGGGCAGTTCTCGAGGTAGTGCCCCTCGAGCTTGTTGCCGTCCACCACGTTGGACAGGCGCAGCCCCTCGACGTTCTTGGCGACGATCAACCTGTCTCCCGTCGTGCGGCCGTCCGAGAGGACCCGTGAGATCTCGATGTCCCGGCTCTCGTATATGTTGAGCTGGCCTCCCATGTGAGGCTCCCAGGCGCTGCTGTGGGAGATCGTGGCCCCGTGGTTGGCGAAGAAGAAGCCGTCGAAGCGCAGGTGGCTCTTTCCGCCGATCACGAAGGCGAAGTCGAGGAGACCCTCGGCGCCGTCGAGGAGCACCATTTCACCGGGCCGGCCAAGGAAGGTGATCGGCGCAGCAGGGCTTCCCGTTGCCCGGATGCGCACGGTCTCGGAGTAGGTCCCCCCGCCGATAATCACCGTGTCACCGACACCGACCCGGTCCGCGGCCGCCTGGATTGTGAGTAGCGGGACGCTTGGCCCGAGCCCTGTGTTGTCGTCGCTGCCGTCTGGCTCCACGTAATAGGTTTGTGGTGTCCCGTCCTGGGTGAGCGTCGTGAATTGCAGCACCTCCGAGGTCACCGTGACCGGCTCGGCCAAGATCGGGACGTTCGCCGGGATGCTCAAGGCATCGACCCGGAGATGGTAGGTCGTCCCAGGGGTCAATCCGGTCAGGCTGAAGCTCGCGAAGCGGTTCGCCTCGAAGGTGACCTGGTTCTCTAGCGCCGCGGTCGGACCCCAGGAGAGGGCTGTCACGGCAGGGTGCGAGGTGAACCACTCGATGTTCGCGGTTGTGGCGCCGACGGAGTGCAGGACCGGCCCGTCGAGGAGGCGCAGCTCCTCCCGTGGGACCTCCCGGCGGAAGGCGCCGAAGGGACTCCCCCAGGTGCCGCCACCTTCGAAGTCCGTGGAATTGGAGAGGCGCAGCGACCCGCTGTCCGTCACGAAGTCCGGGACGAGCTCCTTGGCGGCGAGGTCGTGACCCGCCAGCAGCTCCCCGAGGTTGCCGGCGCCCTCCTCGGGGTGCCACGCCGTCTCGAGGTCGGCGTAGCTGTTGTAGTCGGAGTACTGGACGTTGTCCTGGCCAAATAGCCGGAGGGCTGGGCCGGAGCGGTTGTCGTACAGGTTGCCCGCCAGGTGCGCGGCCGCGGAGCAGGGCAGGCTGACGGCAGCCGTCGAGAACCCGGTGAACGTGCTCTGGGTGACGCGGAGCCCCACCGTGTTGGCGGCCGACAGGGATGTCCCCGGACCTCGAAAGACGACGTTCGCGAACTCGATCGAGTCGCTGTCCTCGAGGGAGACGTCCTCGAGGAGCTGCAGGCGCTCGAAGCGAAGGTGCGCGGCGCCAGAGACTCGCACCCGCCCCGTCACCGTGGGCGGCTCGCGTCCGCGGCCCCGGATCACGACCGGGGCGTCGGGCGTCCCTCGGATGGCGATGGTGAGGTCGCCCTGGTGCGTGCCCGGCGCGAGGTACAGGGTGTGGCCGGGCGCGAGGCCTTGGAGGGCGCGGGCGAAGGTCCCAAAGGCCTGATCGATGGACAGCCCGTCGGCGTCGTCACTTCCATCTGGGGCCAGATAGCGGACGTCCTCGTTGTGGTCGAAGGCTCCTCGATCGCCGCCGCCGGTGGCGGCGCCGATGAATCGGGAGCGGGCCTGAAGGCGGAAGTCTTGGTTGAGAGGGTC
>JAVEWA010000353.1:0-7301 GCA_034004785.1 Polyangia bacterium | reverse complement strand
TGCCCCGCACAGGTCCCCTCGGGTCACCATGGCGGTGAACAACTTCGTGCCCAAGCCCCACACCCCGATGCAGTGGTGCGCCATGGAGCCCGCGGCAGAGCTCCACAGGCGCCAGGGCCTGCTGAAGTCCCACCCCCTGGCCCGCCGCCTTGGGCTGAGGCTCCACGACATCCCCATGAGCCTCCTCGAGGGCCAGCTCGCCAGGGGTGATCGCTCCCTGGCAGACGTGGTGGAGGCGGCCTTTCGGGATGGGGCCCGCTTCGACGGCTGGGAGGATCAGTTCGATCCCCGGCGCTGGGAGAAGGCCTTCCAGGGGCAGGGCCAGGATCCTGCCCGCTGGCAAAAGGCCCTGCCGACCGACGGCCGCCTGCCGTGGGATCACCTGGACATCGGCCTGCGGCCGGAGTTCTTCCGGCGCGAGCGCGAGCTGATGGAGGCCGGCAGGCCGGGCCCTCCCTGCGGCGTGAAACGCCGGAGCAAGGAGCTGGGCGCTCCCTCGGATACGGCCATGGACAGCCACGGCTTCTCGAACGGGGGCACTGAGGGGCTCCTGGAGGCGACCTGCCTGGCATGCGGCCTGCCCTGCCAAAAAAGCCCTCCCCCGAGAGCACAGGATGGGCCACTGCCAGACGCCCGAGCCTCGGCTCCTCCTTCTCGGGGCAGCGAGTCACCAGAGCCGGGCCGCCTCCGCCTCATCTATGCCAAGAAGGGCCCAGCCAGCTTCATCTCCCACCTCGACCTGGTGAGACAGCTCCCCAGGATCCTCCGCCGCGCCGGACTGCACCCGGCCTACACCCAGGGCTTCAACCCGCGCCCGAGGTTCCAGTTCACGCCTCCCCTGCCCCTCGGCGCCGAGGCCGAGGCAGACGCCTGCGAGGTCTGGATCGACCTGGAGGGACGGGACCAGCCCGAGGTACGAGAGCTGCTCGAGAGGCTGGAGAGGAGCTCCATCCCTGGCCTCCGGTTCCACGAGGCGCGCTGGCTCGCAAAGGGAGAACCTGCCCTGTCACGGCTCTGCGAGGGCGCGGTCTATCGTTTCGAGCCCTCGGACCCCTTGGAACGCGCCACCCTGGAGGCGGGCGCGGCCGCCCTGCTCGGGCAGGCCTCGCTGCTGGTGGAGCGAAAGGACAAGGGCGCAAACAAGGGCCGCTCCTCCCAGAAGGATCTTCGCGCCTCCCTTGAGGCGCTGACCGTGGAGAGCGCCCCATCGGGCCGCCTGGCCCTGACCTTCAGGCTGTTCCAGCGCCCAGAGGGGACCCTGAGGCCACGGGAGCTGGTGGAGGCTCTCCTCGGCCATGCGGATCCCCTGGGCGTCCTGACGAGGCTCCATCACCTCTCCCGCCCTGTGGAGGGCGGCGAGGCTCCAGCAGTGCTGACCGCTTTGGGAACCGCTTTGGGAACCGCTTTGGGAACCGCTTGACGCTCACCGCGCTCTTCCTTATTATTCGGCCCGCTCGAAGGCGGGCATTCCCGCGGGGCGTTGATGAACCTTGACTTGAACTACACGCGACCGCAGCTCCTGCGGTCGTCGCACCGAACCCCGGAAGGAGAGCCCCAGCCGGACAACGCCCCCAAACGACGCCTCCCTCGCACCCCGAAGGAGGCGTCGCCGGTTTTGGGCCGCCGCCTTGCAGAGCGCAGCGCACCAGAGAAGCTTCACTGCCGGGCCCATAGCTCAGTTGGTCAGAGCCGCCGGCTCATAACCGGTAGGTCCCTGGTTCGAACCCAGGTGGGCCCATCCATCGCCTCTCCTCCCCCGCCTCCCGGACGCTGGCTCGGAGCTGGATGCCCGAAGGCCCCCTGCTCTCGCCCGGACAGTCTGAACCCCTATCAACCATGCATACAGCGGCCATCCTGTTGGATGCCTGGAGCATGCTACTGAGGGAGCATTACCTTGGACATCAAGCAGCAGATACACATCCTCATCGGCCTGCAACAGGTGGACGCCCAGCTCATGGAGCTGCAGGCCAAGCTGAAGGCCTTGCCCGCCCGGCTCGAGGACATGGCAAAGGATCTCAGGGAGATGGAGGCGGTCCTCGAGGCGGAGAAGGGCGAGCTGACCGCCCAGGACAAGTGGAAAGCCGAGAAGGAGGAGGAGCACGCCTTCCTGGAGGCCCAGATCACTCGCACACGTCAGCAGCTTCAGGGTGTGCGCGCCCACCGGGACGCCCTGGCGCTCCAGCGCCAGCTCGACGTGAGCCGCAAGCAGCTCTCGGAGATGGACGACGAGATGCTCCAGACCCTCCAGGCGGTGGAGGCGCGCCGCGAGGCAGCCGCCAAGCACGAGACCTCCCTCGGGGAGCTCAGGAAGGTCTTGGCCCAATCGGAGGTGGAGATCCGCTCCGAGATCGAGACGCTGCAAGCCGAGGTCGCCAAGCTGACCGAAGAGCGGGACGCCCGCTCTGTCGATCTCTCCCCGGAGATCCGGAGCAAGTACCAGTCCCTGGCGAGCCGAAGGCACCCAACCGTGGTGGAGGCCCGGGATGGCCGGTGCACCGGCTGCAACATGGCCCTGCGGCCACAGCTCTACAATACGCTGTTCCACGCCAACACAATCGAGGTCTGCCCTCAGTGTTACCGGATGATCTACTTGAAGAGCGCCGTGTTCGGCGATCCCGAGTCTGGCCAAACCCCGTGACAGCCGCGCCTCCGCTCGCACCTCCGACCGCACCTCCGACCGCACCTCAAATCACGCCTCCATCCGAGACTCCATCCAGACCTTGACCCCGGACCGGCCAGCGGCCATGATGCCGCCGTCGAAGCCTCGCCGGAGCCGGTGAGGCGGTCGCCGGCGCCCTCGCTGGCGCGGGAGGAAAGTCCGAGCTCCACAGGGCAAAGGGTGCTGGGTAACTCCCAGTCGGGGTGACCCGAAGGAAAGTGCCACAGAAAGCAAACCGCCTGCCCCGGGCCTCGAGTCCGCGGTTGGTAAGGGTGAAAGGGTGCGGTAAGAGCGCACCGGGTCCCCGGTGACGGGGATCGCATGGTAAACCCCACCCGGAGCAAGACAGACAGGAGGCGACCCTTCGGGGTCCGGACGGCCCGTCCGCTGCCTCCGGGTAGTCGCTCGAGCCCGCCGGCAACGGCGGGCCTAGATGAATGACCGTCACCTCCCGAGGGCAACCGGAGGAGGGACAGAACTCGGCTTACGGCCGGTCTCCGACGGGGCTTCGACACCCATACTAGGACCCGAATCCCACGAGGCCTCTTCCCAGGGCCTCGGCAAGGGGCTTTTCCACTTGCCCAAGGTGGGCCCCTCTGGTAAAAGGCGACCTTCAAACTCCTTGCTCCCGCCTTGTGCGGGGGCTCTTCCCCGGGTGGTCAAGCCCCCCGGGCGTCGAACCGAGAGGAGAGCACATGGCAGAGCTCATCTCTGCCCGGGACAACCCGGGCACACTCCGCGAGTACGAGTGCGTACTCATCCTCCGCCCCGATACCCTCCAGGAGGGCATCATGGAGGTGAACAACAAGATCAAGACGCTGGTGGGAGAAGCGCAGGGGCGCCTCACCCTGGTGGAGAACTGGGGAAAGAGGCGGCTGGCCTACGAGATCCGGAAGCAGCTCAAGGGCATCTACATGTACTACCAGTTCCTCGGCCACGGGGACCTGGTCAAGGAGATGGAGCGCCACTTCAGGATCAGCGAGTCCGTGATCCGCCACTTCTCGGTGAGGGTGGACGAGAACGTGGATCCCGAAGCCCGCCCGGCCGAGCTGACCGACGAGGCCTTCATCGCCGCCTCCGCCACGAGGCCCGACGAAGAGGAGCTCGCCACCGGATACGTGATGACCGGCTCCGGGGAGAAGATCCCCGTGGCTGAGCTGGGCTTCCACGGCTTCGGAGACGACGACGACGACGAAGATGATGATGACGACGACGACATCCGTCCGCGGCGCGGCCGCCGCATGGACGACGATGACGAGGAGGCGTAGGCATGGACTTCCGTAAGAAGCGTTTTCGCAAGCGGTTCGGACGCCGGAAGGTCTGTCGCTTCTGCGCCGATCGAGCCATCGCCATCGACTACAAGGCGCCGCAGGTCCTGAGGTACTTCATCTCCGAGCGCGGCAAGATCGTGCCTCGGCGGATCTCGGGGAACTGCGCCAAGCACCAGCGGCAGGTCACGCGGGCGGTGAAGCGCGCGAGGATGCTGGCGCTCATGCCCTTCAAGGCCGCGGCCCGATAGGAGGACGTCATGCCCATTCAGGTGATTCTCAAGGAGGACGTCCCCAATCTAGGCACCATGGGGCAGCTCGTGTCCGTCAAGCCCGGCTACGGGCGAAACTACCTCATCCCCCGCGGCCTGGCCGTGGAGGCGACCTCCCGCAACATCAAGAACCTGGAGCACCAGCGCCAGATCATCGAGAGGCAGCGGGAGAAGATGCTGGCCGAGGCCCGCAACCTGGGAGAGCGCCTCAAGGAGACCAGCGTCACCATCTCGAAGAACACCTCGGACGAGGACAGGCTCTACGGCTCGGTGACCAACCGCGAGATCGCCGACGCCCTGGCGGCCGAGGGTCTCAAGGTGGACCGTCGCAAGATCGAGATGCAGGAGCCGATCCGAAGCCTGGGTGTCTTCACTGTGAAGGTCCGACTCTCGAGCGAGCTGACCGGCGAGCTCAAGGTCTGGGTGGTCAAGGCCGAGTAGCCGCCCCCCCCCGGGCCGGCTGCTGGGAGGGGCTCTTGGCGGAATCTAGCACGCGCCCACAAGGGGAGAGACCCCAGGAGGCCAGGGCGGGTCTCCGCACCCTGCCACACTCTCTGGAGGCCGAGGCCTCAGTGCTCGGCGCGATCCTGCTGCGCAACGACCTGCTCCACCAGGTGGCGGGGCTTCTCGACGAGGCGGACTTCTACAGCCCCCGCCACCAGGTCATCTACCACGCCATGCGGGAGATCGAGCGGGCGGGGCTCCCAATCGATCCGATCACCCTCGAGGAGCACCTGACCCGCGTGGACGCCCTCCAGAAGGCCGGGGGCATGGACGTGCTGATGTCCCTCACCGCCGGGGTCCCCACCACGGAGAACGTCTCCTACTACGTCCGGATAGTGCGGGACAAGGCCATGGTGAGGCGCCTGATCCGCGTCACGACCGAGATCGCGGCCCAGGGCTATGGCGACTACGGTGACGCCGAGGAGTTCGTGGCGTCCACCGAGCAGGCAATCTTCCAGGTCACGCAGCAGCGCCGGATCACGTCCTACGAGCACCTGCGCCCCATCCTCCAGCAGACCTTCAAGCGGCTGGAGGGACGGAAGGGCGGCGGGGTCACCGGCGTCCCCACGGGCTACTCGGAGTTCGACAAGCTCACCAACGGGCTCCAGGCGGGAGACCTTATCATCGTCGCCGCGCGCCCCTCCATGGGCAAGACGAGCCTCGTCCTGAACATCGCGGCCCACGCCTCCATCAAGGAGGGCATCCCGGCGATCGTCTTCTCGCTCGAGATGACCAAGGAGCAGCTCGTGGAGCGGCTCCTGTGCTCCGAGGCCCGAGTGGAGGCGGACCGCCTCCGCAAGGGCACCCTCGCGATCTCGGACTGGCGCCTGCTCACGGACGCGGCGAGCAGGCTGGATCCGGCCCGCCTCTACATAGACGACACCCCCGGGGCGACCCTCCAGCAGGTGCGCTCCAAGTGCCGCCAGTTCCGCTCGGACCGCCAGATCTTCCAAGAGCCCGAGGAGGGGAGCGCCGAGGCCCCCAAGGGCCTGGTGGTCATAGACTACTTGCAGCTGATGCAGGCCACGAACCTGGGCGGCAAGGCGATGGAGAGCAGGGAGCGGGAGATCTCGGAGATCTCACGGGGCCTCAAGGCCATGGCCAAGGAGCTCCAGCTCCCCGTGGTGGCGCTCTCGCAGCTCAACCGCCAGGTGGAGAAGCGCGAGGACAAGCGCCCCAACCTCTCCGACCTGCGAGAGTCCGGAGCCATCGAGCAGGACGCCGATCTCATCGCCTTCATCTACCGCGACGAGTTCTACAACAAGGAGAAGTCCGAGGATAAAGGCATCGCCGAGCTCATCGTAGGCAAGCAGCGCAACGGCCCGACGGGCACCTGTCGCCTGGCCTTCCTCGGCCAGTACACCAGGTTCGAGAACCTGGCCATGACCCCTGCGCCCTATGACGCGTGAGCTCGCCGACGAGGCCGAGAGGCAGACAGGATCTCGTCACCCCCAGGGAAGCAGCCCCGGCCCCCGAGCGTGGACTCTGAGCGCAAACTCCTGAGCGCAAACTCCTTGTCGCCTTGGCCCAAGGGGTTTTATACTCACAGCTGCCGCCGCAGACCGAGCAGGAGCAACTGCTGGCAAGGCTAGATGGTTTCAGCCGGACTCCTCCCATGGAGGAGCTTCCAAGGAGTGGTGCCATGACTCGCTTCACAGCCGCCCTCGCCCTGTTCTTGGTCCCTGCCACCGCCTTCGCCCTGAACCCGGGGGACAAGGCGACTCCCTTCAGGCTGGAGGACTCCAAGGGCACGCCCTACACGCTCAAGAGCTTCGGGGAGCCGGTCCTGGTGGTCTGGTACGAGGGGAAGAACTCCAAGGAGCAGAACCGCTGGATCAAGGACAAGCTAAAGGAGCTGAGGGACGCGGGCAAGCTGACCGACAAGAAGTACCGCTCCCTCGGAATAGCCAACTTCCAGGAGACCGCGGTGCCCAACGCCATCATCGCGATGGTGATCAGAAGCGAGATCAAGAAGACGGGCGCCCTCATCCTGTGCGATCGCGACGGCGGAATGATGAAGAAGTGGGGCTTCAGGAACGGCCGCTCGAATATCTACGTCTTCGACAAGGACCGCAACCTGGTCTGGAAGACCTCGGGCCCCCTCGACAAGCGGCGAGGGATGCAGCTCATCAAGCTCATCCAGCGCCTGCACAGGCAGTCCTAGACAGGAAGCAAGAGGGGCCGCTGCGGCGGTCCCAAGGATTTGACAACCTAAGCCCGCTCTCGAGAGCGGCTGAAAAACCCGCTGGATGGGCGATCTGCCTCCACTCGGGACATCGCGTAAGGAGAGGTGAAGAAGATGAAGAGATTGAACGTGTTTGTATTGGGTTTGGCCGCCACTGCCATGGGCGTCCTGGGGGCGGCGTGCAGCGACGACGACAGCGGGAACAACCAGAACCAGGCTCCAGTCTGCGGCAACAGCCTCGTGGAGACGGGCGAGGACTGCGACGGCGCGAACCTGAACGGCGCCACCTGCGAGACGCTCGGCATGACCGGAGCCGGGCTGGCCTGCGCCGCGAACTGCACCTTCAACGCGGACGCCTGCACCGGCTGCGGTAACGGATCCATCGAGATGAACGAGGAGTGCGACGGAGCCGA
>JAVEWA010000352.1:0-7305 GCA_034004785.1 Polyangia bacterium | reverse complement strand
CTGTTATGAAGGTGGGTAGGGTTGCCGGCAGCTCCGTTACTCCATTCGAATCCATGCGGAATAGTTCCAGCGTGAAGTAGGCCTCCATTGTGGGATCATCCGCGTAGATCTCCACGCGTGTAACCAGCGCGTGACCCTCAGACGAGGGTCGTACTATCAGATGACGGCTCGCTGGTTGCTGATACTGAACGACTCCATAGGCAATGATCGGCCCCGAGCCCGGCGGAGGAGCCAGCGCGCAATCCACGAATGGCTCCGGCTCGGTCTCAGCCGGGTCCAACACGCAGATGTCCACCGCCTGGCTGGAGTAACATCCGCTGACGTCGTAGCGGCAGCTCGTGTCGCATCCGAGGGTGCCTCCATATCGACCCACAGTGTCGCAGGTCGCGTTCCGCAGATCAGCGCCATCGCAGTCCTCGGCGTCTTCCGCGATACCGTTGCCGCACTGCCCGGTGCAGTCGCTTAGGTCGAACGTGCAATCCCCGGTGCAAAGCAGGACGCCTGAATAGTACCCGAGCGACTGGCAACTGGCCCCCGCCAGGTTGGACCCATCACAAGACTCCAGGCCGTTGACCTCACCGTCGCCGCAAGAGCCAATGCAGTCACCCATGTCGAACTTGCACCTGCTGTCGCATCGGAGGGTGCCTCCCACAAATCGAAAGTCCTGGCAGGTCTTTCCATCGAGATTCCCCTCCTCGCATTCCTCGGGCGCATGGATGACACCGTCTCCGCAAAGCGGCGAGCGGCAGAGCCCCCGCTCACAGAAGCTGTGTTCACTGGCCCCAGCAAAGGTGCAGGAGTCCCCCTCGTCCCTGCCCACACATGCTTCCACCACATATGGCAGAACGCACTCCTCGGTGGGTTCATGGCAGATCATGCCGCCAGGACAGATGACGCCCCAGGAGCATTGCTCGGTGTTTGCGCCCGGGCAGCTCGAGGTCAGGATGCACGTGGCAGCCAGTAAAGACACTTTTCGCCGCATGGAAGCCTCTCCCGTCCAAGTCTGCGGTCACGACCAGAAATATTGTAGTTTGAAGTATATGCGAGACACCAGCCGTCCGTCCAGCCTGAGTTCCTGACAGCCTGAGTTCCTGACAGCCTGAGTTCCTGACAGCCTGAGTTCCGTCCAGCCTGAGTTCCTGACAGCCTGAGTTCCTGGAGCACCGCAGATCTGTTGGGGCCGTTGTCTCACCCTTCTTGGCAGAGGGGGCCTGCCTCTCCTGGCCCCCTGAGGTTGATCATGCAACCCTGCCAGCGAATGACTTGTATCCAGTTCACCCGCTGATCTATCTTCACTCCATACGGCAATCGCTCTCGAGCGGGTACTCCTGAGACGATGGCAGCCCAGTTGGAGATGTGTCATGGAGGAAACGCTGGACAAACGTGACCTCATCGGAACCCTGTTGGCGGGGCGATTCCGGATCCAGAGCCTGCTCGGCGAGGGTGCCATGGGCCAGGTCTTCGTGGCAGAGCATGAGGGGCTCGGACGCAAGGTCGCGGTCAAGGTGCTCCACCAGTTCGTGGAGGATGATCCACGTCTCGTTGAGAGGTTCCGCAGGGAGGCCAGGGCGGCCAGCAACCTCGACCACCCGAACATCGTCACCATCACGGACTTCGGCCGCACAGAGGAAGATCAGCTCTACCTCGTCATGGAGTACATCCATGGCCTGAGTTTGGCTGACGCCACCCTGAAGGCGGCACCGGGCCGGCTCCCTTTTGCGAGGGTGCTGTCGATCCTGGTGCAGATCTGCAACGCAGTTGACTGTGCCCGGGAGGCGGGGGTGGTGCACCGCGATCTCAAACCCGAGAACGTGCTTCTCGGCCAGGGCCGCTCAGGCCAAGACGTCGTCAAGATCCTCGACTTCGGTTTGGCCAAGATGGTGGACACCCCTGAGCTCAGCCGCCTCACCCGCAAGGGGGAGGTATTCGGCACACCTGCCTACATGTCCCCTGAGCAGGCCCGCGGCGACCAGGTGGACCACCGCTCGGACCTCTACTCAGTCGGGGTCATGGCATACGAGCTGTTATCGGGCCGGCTTCCCTTCGCCTATCCCAGCATCGTCCAGCTCCTTCGTGCTCACCAGGGAGAGGTCCCGGCCAGGCCATCATCCCACCTGGGCCCCACCGACTGGCCAATCCCCGCCGATGTGGAGGCCATGGTCATGCGGTGCTTGGAGAAGAATCCGAACGACCGGCCATCCAGCCTCACTGAGCTGCGGCGTCTCCTAGAACCCTACCTTCAGCGCATCAGCTTGAATGCTTCGCGCATCATACCGCGAGTCGTGCTCCAGCAGGTTACTCAGGAGGCGGAGGGTAACCTTTACGATTGCTTTGAGGTGACCTGTGAGTACACCTCCACTGACGCCATCACCGCCACCCTGCTCCCCGAGCTGGTCCCCGATGAACCGCTCGAGCCGGAGATCCTAGAAGAAGCTCCATCAGAAGATCAACTCACCCCGGAGAACGCACCCGCTCCCTGGTATTGGTCCCGAGTAATCTCCAAGGCCAAAGCCCTTGCAGGGCACCTTCGGGAGCAGCGCCTCGGCTCGGTCGAGATCACCCAGGCCCTCGCCACTCTCGCCGAGCTGGAAGACCGAACAATGGGGCTCGAGACCGAGATGGCCCTGGCGCAGTCCCGAATCATCGAGCTGGAATCGGTTACGAGAGAAGCCGAGAGTCGCCTCCGCCACGCCGTGATGGACCTCTCCATAGAGAGAGGACGCCTCATGGACGAGGGCGAGGTGGGACCGCAGGTCATCCAGGACCTCGACACCCAAATCCGAGCCCTGGAAGGACGACTGGCTGAGGTTCACCGCGACCAGGTCGAAACCCTCGCCGCACTAGAGAAAGCCATTAGCGCCAGGCAGATCCACGTCGAACACTACCAGAAGGAGCAGACCGAGGCCGAGGCTCGGCTCCTGAACGTCCTCCACAGGGTTCGTCCCCAGCCCTGCCCTCTCGACATCGCGGTCGCCTACGACCGAATCGAGGAGCTCCTTCGCGCCATGCAGAACGTACAGGGATGACGGTTTTCGCGGCGACCAATCGAGTTGGCACTTGTTTATAGGCTCGTGTCATCGCTCCAGGTCCAGCAGTAAGCAGCCATCCACCGCTTCGACCCAAGTCTGACACCCCAGCCCGATACCCTTGCCCGGGCCCAGCAGGGGATGATAGTCTCGGACAATCGTTACGTTAGGCGAGGACCCGAGAACGGGAAGGCGCCACTTGGTGTGTCGTGCGGGGCAGCGCCGACACGCGGACCTCCCAAGAGGTCCAGAACGGGACTATGACGAGCCAAAGCGGTAACAGGCCTGGGTACAGGGCCTCCCTTCAAGGCCAGGTGATCGACAATCGGTTCGAGGTGCTGAGGGTGCTCGGTCAGGGCTCCATGGGACAGGTCTATCTGGCGCGGCAGATCTCACTCGACTTGCCACGGGCTCTCAAGGTGATTGACGCCACGGCGGGGCTCGAGGCCAGCATGGAGGCGCGGTTCAGGCGCGAGGCCCTTGCCATGAGCCGGCTTCAACACGCGAACATCGCGCAGGTAATCGACTTCGGTACGTTCAACATCAGGAGGAACGAGAGCGGGTACTACCTCGTGATGGAGTACGTGGAAGGGGCGAGCCTCGAGCAGGTGATAGACGAACGCAGGAGCCTCACCCTCGTCGAGATGATGACCGTGGTGTCGAAGATTGCCGATGCAATAGCCTACGCGCACGGCCGCGGCATCGTGCATCGCGACCTCAAGCCATCGAACATCCTGCTGCAGAGCCGCGACGTCTCGCTTGTGAAGGTCATCGACTTCGGCCTTGTGAAGCTGGCCGGAGGGGAGGCCGGGACCAGGCTGACCGAAGATCAGCAGATCCTCGGGACGCCGCTCTTCATGTCCCCCGAGCAGTGCCTGTCCGAGGAGGTAGGGCCGCCGGCAGACATCTACGCCCTCGCTGGAATTGCCTACTACGTGCTCTCGGGAAGGCCCGTCTTCCTGGAGAAGACCCTCACTGCCCTGCTGATGGCCCAGGCCTATCACGAGCCCGTCGCCCTGTCGCAGCGGTGCCCCCATGCTGGCGTGCCGCGGATCCTAGACGAGCTCCTGCTCTCGTGTCTCCGCAAGGCTCCTTCAGAGCGGCCAACCTCGGAGGAGGTCTGCGAGCACCTCAAGGGCATCTCTACCTGGATGGCTTCGCAGTCTGCATCTTCCAGGATGGCGGCAAAGCGTCGCGCCGCGACGCCTGCGGCTGTGGGACAAACTGAGGTGCAGGCCGTGCGACAGGCAGGCGGACAAGCTGGCGCCCAGGCAGGGGGGGTGGCCGGGGGGCGAGCTGGCGCCCAGGCAGGGGGGCTGGCAGGGGGGCGACCTGGCGCCCAGGCAGGGGGGCTGGCAGGGAGGCAGGCCGATGGACGAGCCGGGACTCTACTTGGAGCGCCTGGAGCGGCCATAAAAGCCAAGGCCGAGGGCGAAGGCAAGGCCGAGGGCGGGCACATCCAAGAGTCGGCTTCCAGCCAACCAGGGCTCCGTGGCGAAGGGAGTCAGAGCGCCAGCGACCTCATCAATAGGCCCGATATCCTGGCTTCCGCCATCTGGAGGTTGGATGCGACCCCTGAGGACGGCGCGGCGTCGCCTGCCCGCTCTCGAAGGGGTGAGGGGCTCTACAACCAGCTCACCGCCCTCCTGCTGGAGTTCGCCACCGAGCTTCAGAACCATCTGAACCTCACAGCCTCGGTGGGGGTCATCGCCAAGCGCATAGAATCGCTGCACCAGGCGATCTCGGACCTGGAGATGGAGGCGGCCCTGCTCGACAGCGAGCTGGGGGATATGGAAGCGAACCCCGCCGAGAGCGCCGGCACCAAGCGCAAGCGGATCGAGCTGAGCCTTCAGGTGGCTGAGCTGAACAGATCCCTCAACGTCGAGTATCGCAGCCTGTACCTATACGTCGCGACCTACCGCAACGAGGTGCACGATCGCGCCCTGCTGGCCTACTACGAAGAGCTGGCGCGCCTCGCCAGGGAGTACCTGGAGGAGCAGAACCGATCACAAAGCTGACCGGTGAGGTGGCCAAATGGATGGACCGCTAGACAACCCGAACGCCGCTGCCAGGGGCGCGAGCACAGCCCCATCCCTAGGCGCGAGCACAGACCCATCCCCAGGCGCGAGCACAGACCCATCCTCGGGCAAGGCCACGGTCCAACGTACGCCAAGGGAGCCGGCGCCGCGCACCATGCTGGATGAATCGCCGCCAGACTATCTACGGCCACCCTTGAAGCAGGAAAGTAGCCAAGGGGCCCAAACCGGGCAGAAGCCTGCTATCACTCCGCAGGGCATGGTCCACCCCGCGTCGCCGCAGCCGTCTACCAAGCTCGGCCCGAGCGCCAGCTCATCCGGGTCGAGAGGCCCTTCGGACCTGACCGTGTTCGACGACGCCGGGCCAGCCAGCCTGCACGGCGTAGCAGCACCAGCTTTGCGGCCCCGGACCGGCGCTGGCCCTAGGGGCCCGAGCGATCTTACTGTATTCGATGACTCCCCGCCTGGTTCCTCGGCAGAAGGCTCGGCGGCCCCGAGGCCTGGCTCGTTCGCCATGAGGGGCACGCCGGCAGCGGCCCAGCCCGGCACCTTGGCCTACGATGACCGGTCGGCGCTCGACAAAGGTAGGCATCCCTCCAACGTGGCCGCACCCTTGGGAACTGCCATATGGGAGCCACCCTCAGCTAGGAGGCCCGACGGCCACGCTGGATCCTCGGCGGCCCTGGCCACCGGCCCGGCTCGAGACGTGGAGCCAGAGCCTGATACGCCCGTGTACTCTGAGGGGGATCGCATACAACAGTACGAGCTCATCCGGGAGCTCGGCCGGGGCGGCATGGGTCAAGTGTTCCTCGCGCGCGACCTGAAGCTCGGGCGCAAGGTAGCCATCAAGTTCCTCAACACGCCCTCGCCGAGGTTCACCGAGCGTCTCCTGGTCGAGGCCCGCGCCACGGCTCGCTGCAACCACGAGAACATAGTGGTCATCCACGAGGTGAACGAGCACCGGGATCAGCCCTTCATGGTGCTGGAGTTCCTGGAGGGCGAGCCTCTCAGCGCGCAGCTCGCCGGGAACCGGATCCCGGCCACTCGCGCGGTGGAGCTGATGATCCCCGTAGTGCGGGCGCTGGCGCGGGCTCACGAGTTCAACATCATCCACCGGGATCTGAAGCCCGACAACATCTTCGTGCAGCGGAGCGGCGCCATAAAGGTGCTCGACTTCGGCATCGCGAAGCTCTTCACCGGCGAAGGGGATGGCGAGGGAGCCGAGGGTTGCGAAGAGGGCGGAGCTGAGGGCCGCGAAGGACCAGCGGGCCGCGAAGGACCAGCGGGCCGCGAAGGACCAGCGGGCCGCGAAGGACCAGCGGGCCGCGAAGGACCAGCGGGCCGCGAAGGACCAGCGGGCCGCGAAGGACCAGCGGGCGGGGCTCGCCCCGGGCAGGCCGTTGCCGGGCTCCGCCCTGAGGAGCTGGCCGCCTTGCGGCCTGGCGAGGGAACCCGCGACGGCGCGATCGTCGGCACCATGAGCTACATGTCCCCGGAGCAGTGGGGGGCGGCCCCGGTGGACCACCGCTCCGACATCTGGGCCGTTGGAATGATCCTCTACGAGATGGTGGCCGGGGAGCACCCCCTGTCCGGCCTCACCCCGCAGCAGATCATGATGTCCGCTGCAAGGCTGGATCAGCCAATGCCCAGCGTCGGCCAGGCGGTGCCCGATCTTCCTGGCGACCTGGAGCGGATCATCGACCGCTGCCTGGCCAAGAACAAGGAGCTGCGCTTCGAAAGCGCCCAGTCCCTGCTGGACGCCCTGGAACCCCTCCTGCCCAGCTCCTTCGGACGGAAGCTCACCGAGGACGAAAGCCCCTACCCCGGGCTCACCGCCTTCCAGGAGTCCGACGCCGGGCGCTTCTTCGGCCGCGACCAGGACATCCTGCGGGCCGTGTCCCGCATCCGCGACCAACCCCTGCTCGGCGTGGTCGGGCCCTCTGGCGTGGGAAAATCGTCCTTCATCCGAGCAGGCGTCGTGCCCTCCCTGAAGGCCTCGGGCGAGGCCTGGGAAACCTTCATAGTCCGGCCTGGCCGCAACCCGCTCCAGGCCCTGGCTAGCCTCTTGCAGCCTCTGTCGCTGGTCTCCTCCCCTGATCACAGGAGCATGCAAGAGTACTCGGGCCTGCTCGAGAGGCTGCGCACCGAGCCGGGCTTCATGGGCACCTTGCTTCGCGAGCGCGCCAGGCAGAAGAGCAGCCACATCCTGCTCTTCGTTGACCAGTTCGAGGAGCTATACACCC
>JAVEWA010000351.1:0-7316 GCA_034004785.1 Polyangia bacterium | reverse complement strand
TCGGCAGGGCTCTTGCCCCCACGCCGCGCAGAGCCTCGGCAGGGCTCTTGCCCCAACGCCGCGCAGTGCCTCGGCAGGGCTCTTGCCCCAACGCCGCGCAGAGCCTCGGCAGGGCTCTTGCCCCAACGCCGCGCAGAGCCTCGGCAGGGCTCTTGCCCCAACGCCGCGCAGAGCTTCGGCAGGCACGGATTAACTTGCGAAAAGCCCTCCCACATCGGATAGACTGCCCGCACCCGTGGAAGCCATGGATCAGGCGCAACCAACCACGATGGCCCGAAACCGGCGGGCAGCTCTCGTCGCGACCCTCCTTGCAGCCATCATCGCCCTCGGGGCCTACCTGCGTCTTGGGGACCTGGGCTCGCCAGGGCTCTGGTTCGACGAGGGCATCACCCTCGAGCAGTCCACCCGTCCGAACCTCGTCGAGAGCGTCAAGGCCTCCACGACCCACCCTCCTCTCACGAGGCTGATGGTGCGTGCCTCGGTGGCCCTGGCAGGCTCGGACAGGCCAGGGGACATGGACTTCGCAGTCAGGCTGCCGAGCGCCTTCATGGGCACCCTCGCCATCCTGCTGATCTTCCTATTGGCGCGCCGCCTGGCCCAAGGGGACGACTTCGTGGGGCTTGTGGCGGCCGGGATCTACGCCCTGCTCCCCTTCGGGGTCTATTACAGCCAGGAGGCCAGGTACTACTCGGGGCTCGTGCTCTTCGCCGCGTGGGCCTACCACGGCGCCCTGCTCCTCGGGGAGCACCCCAGGGCGCTCGGAAGGCAGCTCTACCTGTTTGCAGGGCTCGCGCTGGGCCTCTTCAACCACCACTTCGGCGCGGCGCCATACTTGACCTCGTTCCTGCTGGTCCTGCCGGCCATCTGGGCCTCGCCGAGAAGGAGCTGGGTGGCGATTTTGCCTTGGGTTGCCTCGGGGGCCGCCTTCCTGCCCTGGCTGGCCTTCGCCTTTGGCAACCTGGAGAGCCAGGCCCGTCCCTGGATCCTGGGGATGGGACCTCAGCTCCGCGAGCTCCTGGCGGGCTGGCTAACTGGCCGAGTAGGGTTCTACCACCTTGCAAAGGCGAACTGGGGCCAGCCCCTCGGGCTCACCGTGGCGGTCTCGTCGGGGCTCCTCCTCGGCCTGGGCCTGGTGGTGCACGCCGTGCTCAGGCGAAAGGGGCACGCCCTTTGGGCGGTGGTGGCCTTCCTCGGCCCCCTCCTCGGCGCAGCCATCCTGCACGACCTCACCTCGAGCACTCGCTTCTTCCACCACAAGTACCTCGCCTTCCTCTATCCCCTCGTAGCCCTCTTCCTGGCGGAGCTGTTCGTGCTCCTGCCGAGGGCTGTTTACCGCCTGGCCATCTGGCCCGCCCTGGTAGGGCTCCTGCTCGGCCGCAGGGAGAGGCCCAGGCTTTGGCATATAGATCTCCTGGTGACCGCGGGGGTGGGCCTGCTCCTGGCTTTCCTGGTGGTCGTGGGGCCCACGGCCCTGCGGGGCACCCTCGAGGCCATGGAACGCCAGCGCTGGGGCTCGCCCACCTATCTTCCAAGGGAGCACTACCAGGAGGTGGCCCGCTGGATCCAGGCCAGGCGGGGTCCTGACGCGGTCATCATGGTCTTCGACCCGCATGAGCGGATGAACAACGTCTGGCTCCTGCGCTACTACGGCGTCGAGGAGCCCATCTTGCTTGTGAGCGACTTCCTGTCCAGACGGCCTCACGCGATGAGCCCCGAGATGCGCCGAGCCATCGACAGAGCTAACGAGGTCTTCGTAGTCACAGCCCACGCCTCTCCCGAGGATCATCAGCGGACAGTGGCTCTCGTTCGCAGGCCGGATCTGTCGGCGAGCCAGGAGTTCTTCGGCGACGGCGCCGAGGGGAAGACCTTGGGCGTGCACCTCGGCAAGGTCCGATGAGACAGGGGCCCCAGGCCCGATAGAATCGTCAGGCCGCCTGGCAAGAGCTAGAAAGGATCCTTGAGGTCTCCGGGACGCCGCCCCTGCGCGGGCCGCGGGCGCTCCATTGGCGATCTGTCCCCCTCATCGCCGAACGGCCTGATGGTCCCCTCCCTACTCGTAGTCACGTCACGCCGCCCCTCTCCCGATTGCGATGGCGACTGGCGCGGCCCCGGACGAACCCTGGCGGTGAGCTCCAGCTCGACCTCCATGTCGGCGTTGGGCACGAGCTGAAGCTCCTTGGGGAGGTGTCCAGGGGCCGTAGCCCGCAGCAGGATCGGGCTCGTCTTGCGCCCGAGGCGCAAGATGCGTACGTCGCCTGGCGTCTTTTCGGTCCACTCCCGGCCCTCGACAAAGAGCCGGGCGCTGGAGGGCGCGAGCCGGACTCGAATACGGACCAGGGCGTCCCGACCCTCTGCGAGGGGAGTGATGCGAACCTCCCCTGCCTGGGTCCTGGCTGGCGAAGGCTGCATGGGGGACATGTCCGCCCCTGGCTCCGAGGCGCTTCGCTTGGCGGCCCCCTTGGCCGGCTGCTTTTCACGCCCTATGCCAGATAGCCAGACGAGAGCCAGCAAGGCGAGCAGCACGAGGAGCAGCCCGCCGAAGATGTACCACTGATAGCGCAAGGCCGCGGTCTTGAGCTTTGCCGCGAACCCGGCTACGGGACGGGGCGCGGGGCCTGCCGGCGGGTACACCGCGCCCAGGGCCTCGCCTTGAGCCGCGCTCCGGGCCGCGCCTTGAGCCGCGCTCCGAGCCGCGCCCCGGGCCGCGCCCCATCCAGCGGCGTCCTGGCTCTCCTTTGAGATCTGGGCAGGGGCCGGACCACCTTGGGCCCCGCCGACCTCATGGGGCATTGCTGCTGGCGCATGGGCCCCGGACTTCGCCCGAGCCGGCCTGCCCTCGTCCACTGCGGGCTGGACGCCCGACTGGGCGCGAACCGCCCCAGGGGCATACACCGCGGCATGGGCCCCGGATTGGGAGGAATGGGCGGAGTGAGCCTGCACCTCCGAACCTGGCATTTGTGGACGCCCCACCGAGGTGGGGTCCCTCGGAAAGTGCTCCCTCGGGACGATCTCCCTGCCCCGGTCCTTCAGGTCTTCCTGCGCCGCGGGAGCGCTGCCCTCGGTGGGCCGATCAAAGCCCATGCGGGTGCGCCTGGCGGCCGAGGGCTGCTGGACCGCTGGGGGCGCCACGTCCTGGACAGTGGCCGCCACTGCCTCGCCCCATGGATCCTGCGGCCCCGTGAGGGTGGAAGCCACGGCCTCGCCCTTGCCCGTCAGGGTGGAGAGGCCAAGCACGGGGTCTCCAGCGGGAAGCTGCCCCCCTTGGGCAGGCGATGGTGCGGCCCCGGCCCCAGAGACGGCGAGTCCGGCCACTTGGGGGCCGGCCCCGGCCCCCGAGGGCCATGAGCCGGGCCCCAAGGTCGGCGCAAAGGCTCCCGAGGTTGCAGCCATGGGCTCAGGCGACGAGCCCACGCCCGCCCCCTGCTCTGGGAGAGCCCGGCGATAGAGCTCGGTCACCAGGGCGTCGCGGCTGGCCTTCTCGGCTGGGAAGAGGGACAGCATGAGGGTCTGGAGGCTGGCCGCGTTCACGAGGAGCCGCTCCCGCACGAGGAGCTCCTCAAGAGCCTGCTGCAGCTCCGCGGCGCTCTGAAAGCGCTCGCCTGGATCCCTGGCGAGGGCCTTCGAGGCGATTCGCTCGAGAGCAGCCGGAACACCTGGGGTCGGAGAGCATAGGGGCGGGATCTGCCCGAAGATCACCCGCTCCATGGTCTGCTGGTCCGTGGCCGCCTTGAAGAGCCTCTTCATGCTGACCAGCTCGTGCAGCACCACTCCGAGAGCGAAGACGTCGCTCCTGCGGTCGAGAGGCGTTCCTCGGCACTGCTCCGGGGACATGTAGGCGACCTTGCCGATGACCACTCCGAGCATGGTGCGATAGGCTCGCCCCACCGCGTGGGCAATGCCGAAGTCGGTCACCTTCACGTACCCGTCGAAGGAGACGAGGACGTTCTGGAGGGACACGTCGCGATGCACCAGGTTGAGGTGCTGTCCCTGATCCCCCTTCAGCTCGTGGGCGGCGTGGAGCCCGGCCGCGGCCTCTGCCACAATCCTCGCCGCGTGGCTCCAGTGGTAGGAGCCCCCGGGCGCCTGACAAGCGCGATCGAAGAGGGCCATGAGATCGAGGCCATGGACGTACTCCATGGCGATGTACGCGCTCCCTTGGTCCCGGTCGAAGTCGAAGATCTGAACGACGTTGGGGTGCACAATCCGGGCGGCCAGCCGAGCCTCGTCAAGAAACCGGCCCGAGGCCTCGGCATCCCGGCTCAGCTCCTCGTGGATGCGCTTGATCACGACGAGCTTCTGGAACTGATCGGGCCCGGTCCTCCGGGCGAGGTGCAGGGTGGCCATGCCCCCTGCCCCCAGCTCGGTCAACAGCTCGTAGCGCCCAATCCGCATCTGAAGTCATTCCTTGGGAGCGGCCCCGGGTAATCTAGCCTGGTTCGGTCTCGATTAGAAGCGCGATGAGCCCCTGAGGGGCCCAGTATAGGGAGCTCGCGACGATGACTGCCAGATCACTCCCCAGGGAAGGGCAGGATGATGCCTGCGAGGGGATTCGGGCGACCCGGGCTGGGAGGGATTGGCACGATCCACAGCAGGAAACGCACCGTTTGTTGGCTAGCGTCCTTGAAGGAGAGGAACCGCTGCAGGCCAGTCCTGCCAGCAAGACAGGCCCGCACATCGTCTCCCAGGGCGTCGTGGAGCAGGCCGAGCCTGGTCGCGTGGAGCTCCATTCCCTTCAGCTCCTCCTGCGCGGCGCCGAGGAAGTCGGAGAGCGCCCGGTTGCCTGCCACGATTCGGCCCTGGTCGTCCAACCTGAACAGGGGACAGGGACAGTGCTCGAAGACAAGAAATCCCTCTCGAAAGATAGCCCTCGAGGAGGCATCGGCCCCAACTGGGAGCCTGGGCGCCGTTGGAAGCGGCAGCGGCTCTCCGAGGTCCTGCCCAGGGGCATCAGGCAAACCTGCTTCTCGCGCCCCGTCCCTGTTCGCCTGAGGCGCCAGGGTGTCCACCAGGGACTGATCCTCGGCCCGGCCGCTGAACCGCACCGAGTAGCCTCCTGCCCCGCCAGGTATCGAGTACTCCCCTCCCGGGTTCGACATCTCGTCGAAGACGCGCATGGCCTCGTCAGAGGCCACGAAGCTCCCGATGCTTGGGTTGGCTGGCCCTCTGCTCCTCCGAAGGACGCCTTCCAGAGTGCCGAGGGTCAGGGTGGGGCCCTCCTCGTCATCCAAGAGCAGGCCATCGATGGGGTCCTCGCCGACCTCGCTCCCGCCCCGGCCCGCTCCATCACCCACGCCGTCTTCCTTGCCTCTCTCCATGACCATCACCCATGACCCCTGCGCGGGGGGCGCTGGATCCACTTTTTCCCCAATCCTGCCCGTGGGCAAGTCTCTTGCCAAATACTTGGAGCAGGCGACCGGCCCAGGCAGCTCGAAGCACGCCGGGGCCGTCAGCTCCAGCGCGCCGGCATCCAGGTGAAATATCTTGCACATACAAGCGTTATGCGGCATCTCCGAGCCCATGCCCGAGCTCGAATCCTCGAAGGAAGAGACTCAGGAGGCCAATTCCAGGTCTCCTTCCCATGGAAGCTCCCAGGAGGAATCCGGAGCGACGCCCAAAGGGCCCCCAGGGCCCACAGGCTCGGAGCTCCCGTCCGGGGAAGCTCTGCCCGAGGAGCCGCAGCCAGAAGGTGATACGCCCGGGCGGAAGACGCCCCTCGGCCCGCTCGCCCTGCGCAGCTTCATCGGAGGCCTCCTGATGGGCCTCGCGAACCTGGTCCCGGGCATAAGCGGCGGCACCATGCTCCTGGCATCCGGCGTCTATCCTCGCTTCATCGGCGCCATAGCCGAGCTCACTACCCTCAAGTTTCGCGCTCCCTCCCTCCTGGTGCTCGGCGTGGTGGCCTTCTCCGCCCTTGCCGCCATCGGCGGGCTCGCGGGGCCGGTGAAGGACCTGGTGGTTTACCACCGATGGGTCATGTACTCGCTCTTCATCGGGCTCACCCTGGGCGGTGTGCCAGTGGTGTGGAAGATGGCCCGACCAGCCTCGCGAAGCCTCTGGCTAGGCGCGGGGGCGGGCTTCGCGGTCATGGCCGCCCTTGCCCTGGCGCAGTCGAGGGGGCTGGGAGAGGCGGCCAGCGGAGATCCTGGCTTCGCCTACCTCCTCCTGGGAGGCATGGCTGGCGCCAGCGCCATGATCCTGCCCGGAGTTAGCGGCGGATACCTGCTCCTGGTGCTCGGCCAGTACATCGCAATCCTTGGGGCAATCCACTCTCTCATGGTGGCCCTCAAGGCCAGGGACCTGGGGGCCGCCTGGGATCCGGCGGTCGGAGTCATCCTGCCGGTGGGGATCGGCGTAGTGCTCGGGGTGGTGGTGGTCTCGAACCTCCTGAAGCTGCTCCTCGCCAGGTGCTCCAAACCCACGCTGGGCGTGCTCCTAGGGTTGCTCGTAGGGGCGGTGGTGGGGCTCTGGCCCTTCCAGACTGGGGTGCGGCCGAGGGTCGGAGAGCTGGTGCGCGGCCAGACCATGACCCAGGAGCTCCTGGACAAGCTCTCCCCGGACAAGTACCCAACCGCTTTATTCGCGCCGAGCGCCGGGCAAGTGGCCGCCGCGATTGGGCTCATCGCCCTTGGCTTTGCAGCCACGGCGCTCATCGCCCGGTTTGGCAAGGAGGAGTGAGGCTCCTCTACGGCCCGGGCGCGTAGTCCGAGCAACACCGGAAGCCGAGGTCGTCGTAGCGGAAGGACTGCTGCAGGGTCACGAAGCTCGCCTGGCAGGTGAGGCCCCACTCGTGGGTCAGGAAGGACCCGCCCCGGACGTGGTAGATGTCGGTCTTGCCGGCGGCGAGGGTGCTCGTCCACTCCATCAGATTCCCGGACATGTCCAGGAGCCCGTCGAGGCTGATGCAGTCGGACGGGCCGGTTACGCAGTCCGTGAACACCATGCCTGTCGGCAGCACGTCGTCGTCGTCGAGCCCTGTGCAGTTGTAGTCGTAGTCGTTGCCATTGCACACACTGGGCTCGTAGTCCGTGTAGCCGGCCAAGTGCAGGTAGGGATACTCGTAGCTGTAGCCCGCCCCGCCCTCGCAGGCGGTCTGCCACTCGTCCTGCCGGCAGAGCCTGAAGCCCGCGGCCTCGCAGGCGGCCTTGGCGTCCTGGTAGCTCACGTTGGACCAGGGCAGCACGCCCTCGGCGGAGCAGGAGCGGTGGTTCATCACGCCCACTCCGAGCTCGGTGGCGTCTGGCCGAGAGGCCTCGTAGCGGTAAACCCAGACAATGCTCGTGGCAGTCTGGACCTCCACCAGATCGTCGATGACGTAG
>JAVEWA010000350.1:0-7334 GCA_034004785.1 Polyangia bacterium | reverse complement strand
GGACGCACCGGACGCTCCGGACGCTCCGGACGCACGGGACGCACCGGACGCACCGGACGCACCGGACGCTCCGGACGCACCGGACGCACCGGACGCACCGGACGCACCGGACGCACCGGACGCACCGGACGCACCGGACGCACCTGACGCTCCAGCAGCCTCACTCGGCAGCGGCGGGGAAAGACCGGTTCGGAGGCTGGACATCACGGCGAGTATCGACTCCGGGTTTCGGCCAGTCAAGGAAGCCCGTCGGAGGGAGCCCGTCGCCGGGAGCCCCGTCGCCGGGAGCCCGTCGCCAGTAGCCCGTCGCCAGGGTGCAGTTCTTCGGAGGTGCCCGCACCTCGGGCCGGGCCTGAGGAATTCCCGAGGGTTCCAGCGAAGGGCCGCGCCCGAAGCGCCTTGGACAGGGCTCCTCGTAATCCTCGAGAGGTCACGAGTGGAAGTTGGAAAGGTGGGGGGCTTCCGGGGACGCTGGATTGGGGGAGACAAGTTCGTCAAACTAAAGACCCCATCATTGATCCTGCCCAGCCCGCCCGCGGCGACAGCGCACGCCTTGCCGGGACATAACGCCAAAGGATGCTTCATCCTATTTAGTTATGGCCCGGCACCTGGCCCCTGCGCGGCGACAGCGCACGCCTTGCCGGGACATAACGCCAAAGGATGCTTCATCCTATTTAGTTATGGCCCGACACCTGGCCCCTGCGCGGCGACAGCGCACGCCTTGCCGGGACATAACGCCAAAGGATGCTCCATCCTATTTAGTTATGGCCCGGCACCTGGCCCCTGCGCGGCGACAGCGCACGCCTTGCCGGGACATAACGCCAAAGGATGCTCCATCCTATTTAGTTGTGGCCCGACACCGGGCCCGTCTGTCCTACTCCTCACCGCAACTGCCAATTCCGAGCGCCCGCATTGGCACGCACACTCGCAATGCCACTTCCAAAGTGGAGCTCGACTCCATGCTATGGCTTCAATGTCTCGGGATCTCGGAGTGCTGGAATGGCGAATTCCAGCGCCCGGTCGCTGCCGCCACCGAACTTGTGCGTGACACCGTTGAAGACCTTCTCCAAGTGGCACCCTGGGGTATGCGGCCCGTCGCCGGGAGCCCGTCGCCAGGAGGCAATCCTGAGAACGAGCGGAAGCTGCGCGGCATTAGGCCTGCTGTCCGCGGGGCGACCAACCACGCAAGTCACCGCGACGTGGCACTCCTCCAAGCTTTCTCGAGTCGCTGTCTGGGCAGACTGCCCCCCCGAATCCCTTGCATCACTGTTTTTCTATCTTCCTTGAACGAACTGCCCCGCGGCGAGCACACCCTTCCACTGGCCGATCAACTGAAGTGCGAGCTGCTTGTCGTGGATGAGCACACCGATCTCGATGTTCCGGGACTGGCCGCGGTCGGTGAAGTTTGCGCTGGTGATGAGGGTGCTCGCCTCGTCCACGACCACGCACTTGGCGTGGACGCTGGCCATGGAGTCCGGGGTGATCGTGGCCGGGGCGTAGAAAAGGCGGGGGAGCGGATCGCCGAAGGGCCAGTTCTCCTCGAGAAACTCCTCCATCTTCCTTGCGGCGAAGCTCTCGGAGGTTACGCCCACCGGGGCGCGCTCACGGAGGTCGAGGAACATGTCAACGCGGACATTCCGCTCCTGCATGGCGGTGTGCAATGGACGGAAGATCTCCTCGCCGTGGTCGAAGGCATAGCCGGCGACGAGGACGCTCCGCCTGGCGGAGGTGAAGAGCTGCCGCACCACCACGGCGGTGTCCCTGGACGTGCTGACCCTGGTCTCGGGGCCGGTCCATACCAGCTCCACGGTCCGCTCCTGGGCGCCCTCGCGCTCGGCCAGGGCGACTTCGAGGACGGCCAGCACGCCGGCCCGGTCGATGCCCTCGAGGCGCCCGAGGCGGCCGGCGAGGTGCCCCAGGTTCACCGACTGGAGGCCGACCTGGGTGATTGGCACAGGCAGACGGCTCGCCTTCACCAGGCCAAGGAGCGCCCGGAGGTCCGGCGCCGCCACGGCAGCGAGACCAAGTGAGGACTTCATGCCGGCTCCTCGAAGAAGGCGAGCTTCCGTGGGTGGCCGATGGTGGGGACCACCAGGGCCCGGTCCAGGTAGCGGTTGAACCGCTCGCAGGAGCACTCCGCGATGAAGAGGCACCCGTGACAGGCTGCCCCTTCCAGGAACCGCTCGGCGGGATCGCCCTTTGGGGAGTGACCGGCGCAGACGGGGTCATTGGAGCAGAGCTCGCCGAGCTTGAGCGCCTCGCGCAGGTGGTGATGGAGCCTCCGGCCCTGCTCCACTAGCCCACCGAGGGTGCCCTCGCTGCCGGAGCTCCCCGTGTGGAGCAGGATGGCAGCCATGGGTGTCGCGTCGCCCGCTGGCGCGCAATAGATCCGCTCCCGGATGGCGCTGGCGGCGTAGCCGCACTCGAGGGAGATCGCAGCGATCAGCAGGTGCGACAGGGAGTGGAGCAGGTAGAAGCGGACCCCGGGGAAGGGCGGCGGCTCGACCCTCGGAGGAAAGCTGGCGTCGTAACCTGCCAGGAGCTCGCGGGCCCGCCGCTTGACCTCTTCGCGCTCCTCCCACTCGGCTACCGCGGCCTCGTCGAGTGAGACGAACACCCCCTCGCCAATCACCTCCGTGGCGGGCAGCCAGTCGGCGGTCAGCCCCAGCGACGCCGACTCCACCTTCAGATCGAACTCCCCCTGGAGGTCCGGGGTCACCGGCTCGAGGCGCGTGAAGCCCACCTGGACCCGCACCTCCCGGAGCTTGCTGCAAAGGACGACTCTGCCCACCTTGTGCGGCAGGCCCTCCCCGGGCTCGAAGGTGCGAGCGAAGAACAGGTCGTCGGGCTCGGCGATGTCTCCCGGGCTCACCGGGGGCTGGTTGATTAGCTGGATGTACTCGGCCGTGCGCAGGGGCCCCTGGTCCACAGGGGCCCCTGACTTGATGGCGGCGACGGCTCCGAGCACCTGATCGTCGCTGTACCCAGAAAGCGCTGCCTTCACCTTTGGGATGCCTCTGAACGCCGCCAGGATCTCGGGCGTGGCGGCCTGGAGCACGTCCCAAACGCTCCGGACGGCTTTCTCGAGCTCGCGCCCCTTCTCCGGGATGGAGAGGGCGCTGACGACCTGGGAGAAGTAGGCGTTGCTGGCCGTGCGGACCAGGAGCCGGAGGCGCTGGTCGCAGTCCTCTCGCGCCTCGGGTCCCAGCCAGGGGCGGTGTCCACCGCACGCCGGGTTGACTGCGCTCGCCAGGGCGGCCGACATCCGTTCACTCTTTCCACAGGAGCAGGTCACCCTGATCTCGGAGAAGTCTCCTGTGGATCCCTCCAGCAGCCGCAGGTTGGGCGCCGCGCAAGACTTGCCGTACCCGTGCGCGAAGGAGATCCAGGGAAAGTCCTCGATGTGACCCTTCTTACAGGCCGCCACGAAGCGCACCGGCACGCACTCGCTCGTCTGCTTGCCTCCGCAGTGGTGGATGTACCGGCCGCCCTTGAGCTCCAGGTTGTTCCAGCGCACCAGGGCGCGGCAATCCTGGTTCTGGCAGACGAACCACTGCGGAAACTCGAGCGCCCGGACTCCGATGGCCTTCGAGGGCTGGGAGTCGTCTCCCATGGGTGGCTCCCGAAAGGCGTTCTCCAGGCCGAGCCGGAGCCCACGTCCGACGATGCGGTCCCTGAGGCGCGGCTCCTGAAGGACGTTGACTCCCTTGCCAGGGTCGTAGTCCCAGAAGTCCAGCCCCCCCACCAGCACCGCGTCGCCGATTAGATCCACCATGGCGCCGGGGCCGAAGGTCGTGACCACCTGGCTGCGGCGTATCTTGCCCTCTGGCCGGACGAATGCTTGCTTTCTGCCCCATCCCTTTCCCTTGGCCATCAGAGCTTCCCTCCTAGCTGCCGGCGTTGGAGCCAGAAGTGGACCGTGGGCTCGACATCGCGCATGGACGTCGGCGCGGCGAACTTGGCCTCGTCCGACCCTTTCGGTGGGACCTCCTCGTCCAGCACCTGGTAGAGGATCGGGTTCCCCGCGGTCCTGTCCTTGTCGTACCGGGAGTAGGACCTGGTGCCCGCGCCCTCCCGGGCCTGCTTGATGATCACCTCCCAGGAGTCGAGCAGGCTCTTGCCCCGCCCGGTCAGCGTGGCCTTCACCTCGTCGTAGTCTTCGCGGGCCAGCGCGGCCCCGCGTTCCGCCATGAGCGACACCGCGCGGTCGGCCCCGGCGCGATTCTCCCCGAGGAGCATCGCATTCACCGGCTTGGTGAGCGCCGGGTCCAAGAGGCGGGCCATGGCCACCAGGGCGCCTGCGAGGCCCCTGTCGAGGGCCGGTCCCGAGAAGGGGGTCAGGCTCTGAGCCTCCACGAAGCGGTAGAAGCTCTCGTGGTACGCGGTGAACCGCTCGTAGTGGGAGCGGTCCCTGGGCTTGTGGACGTTGAAGCAGGTCGTAACGAGCCCTGGCCACCGCTCCTGACGCCCCACCCGGCTCGTGGACTGGATGTACTCGCTGGTGGTCTTGGGCTGGCCAGCGACCACCATCAGGCCCAGCCGGTCGATGTCCAGGCCCACCGAGATCATGTTGCTGGCGAGCAGCACATCTACCCGGCGCTTGTCCCGGTAGGGCAGTCCGAGCCGCTCCTTGGAGGTCTTGATCCGGCCCGTGGTCTCCCGGCTCGTCAGCTCCACCGGCTCCATCTGGATGGGCCGGTTCGAGAACCAGGGGTTCTCGCCCTGGTGGTTCAGGGGCCTGCGGGCCTCGAGCTGGGAGCAGCGGGTCTGGACCTCGTCCTCGACAAGGCGCCTCATTCCGCCGAGCTCCCTCAGCGAGTTGAAGTACCCCACCAGGGTCATGTAGGCGTCGGCGGTCTGCCCTGCGGTCTGCCCTGCGGTCTGCCCTGCGGTCTGCCCTGCGGTCTGCCCTGCGGTCTGCCCTGCGGTCTGCCCTGCGGTCTGCCCTGCGGTCTGCCCGGGGACGGACTTGGGATCGTACACTCGCGCCGCTGCCGAGAGCAGGTCCACGTACACCCGGAGCAGCAGGGCCTTCATGGACCGCCCCGGCGCGGCCACGCCCAGGTAGAGCCGCCCGGGCTTCTCGTGGTCCACCCTGGCGAACCAGGTCTCGGAGTCGTCCACCCCGGGGGGCGGGAAAAGAGACATCGCCTTCCGTCCGAAGAGCGCCTCCACCTGTTGGCTCGCCCGGCGAACGGTGGCTGTGGAGGCCACGATCTTCGGCCCGAGGCTCCGCCCGTCCGCCGCCTGGCGACGGCAGAGCGCGTCGATGGCGGTCTCGTAGAGCCCCACCATGGTCCCGAGCGGTCCCGAGATCAGGTGGAGCTCGTCCTGCACGATCAGCTCCGGGGGTCTCAGACCCTCGGGCAAGCGCTCGGCGTCCCGTCCAATCTTGTCCATCGGTCCGAAGAACTCCCTCCCCGAGCGCGCCTGCACCCTCCCGAAGAGCATCCCCGTCTCCCCCCTCCAGGGCAGCATGGCGAACTTGTCCACCGTGGCGACGATGAAGGCCGGCAGCTCCCTGTACACCTGCTCGTCCACGAACAGGACCGGGAGCCCCTCCGGGTTACTCCGCGTCGAGAAGTCGCAATGGATGTTCTGGCAGCCCACCACCACCACAGTGGGCTTTGCGCGCGTCGGCCCGATGGTCAGGCTCTGACGCCCCAGCTCCTGCCCGCACCACGGACAGGTCGGCAGGGGGAAGGGCGACTCGGTCTTCTGGGAGGAGTTGTTCTTGTAGTCTGTTATGGCCTTGGCCACCGCGCTCATGGTGTTGGCAGTGGCGCTGCGTCCCACCCAGAGGCCCACGGCGAACCGCACGTCACCCAGCCGCTTCGGGTCTCGCAGCCTGAGCGTCTCGAGGGCGCACATAAGAGTGGCCGCCCTGCCGAGCTGGTCCAGCGTGAGGAGCCGCAGCGTGTAGCGCAGGAGCACCGCCACCCCTAGCCCGGCATCGGGGCGCTTCTGCCCTCGCAGCCTCCTGAGCAGCACCATGAAGGCGATTAGCCCGAGGTAGGCCTCGGTCTTGCCTCCGCCCGTTGGGAAGAAGATGAGCTCGACGTTCTCACGGTCCGGGTGCTCGTCGTCCGAGGCCCCGTCTATGCAGAGCAGCACGAAGGCGAGCTGGAACAGGCGCCAGGAGGGACGCTCGCCTCCTGGCGGGTACCGCTCCGGGCTTCTTTTGAGCGCGGCCATGGCCATCGCCCGGTTGGCCAGGCAGAACGCCTCCCGCACCTCGGCGTCCTCCCTCAGGCGCCCTATCCCCGAAGCGATGCGCCGCCTTGCCGTGTCGGCCTGGTCCATCAGCGCGTCGCGGGCCGCTCGCCGCTCCTCCGACCCGAGCGCGATGGCTCTCTGCCTCTCGATCCACTCCAGGTACTTCTCCGGGAGCGCCCCGAGCGCCGCCATGACCGCGTCACCGTCCGAGAGCTCTCCCAGCCTTTCCATATCTGTCACCACGCTGGGCTCTCGGTGCGTCTCCACCCGGCGCACCTCTGTACTCGGCAGCCAGGTGGTGGCCACCGCCGTCACGCGCCCTCCACGCCCTTCCGCGCCGCCCCTCGTGCCCCCTCCCACACCTCCCCCTCCACCGTTTCCCCCCCCGCCCCCAGCATCGTCACCCTCCCTGGCGGCGACCTCCACCGCGACCCCATGCCCTACTGCGTACTCGAACCGATCCCGGAACTGGAGATCCGCCACGCGGTCATCCCAGTGCTCGGACCTCTCCCCGCGCCGGTTCGGCCTCGGCACGAACCCCGCCTCGAAGCCTAGCTCCATCCGCACCTGGAAGAGGAACTCCTCGTCCTCCCTCCCTTTGTTTCCGGCCCTTCTGTCATTGACCAAAAACAGCGACAGCGCCCGGGTTCCTGCCTCGAGCCCCTGCGCCTCGGCGTCTGGCACCTGATCCAGCTTGCCCCGCAAGTGGATGCCCGGATATCCGGGGAGCACGACGCCAGCGGCGATTCTCTCAGGGTCCAGCGTAAGCGACACTAGGACAGGCTCCCTTGGAGCCCGCCGCCACAGCCTCTTTGGCCTGTTCTTCTTGTCCAGGCCTTCAGCCTCCTGCATGTCCTCCATCTCCTCTAGCTCTTTCGCCGCCTCCAGCTCTTCCGCCGCCTCTGCCTTCTCTTCTCCTTCTTCCCCTTCTTCCCCTTCTTCCCCTTCTTCCCTCTCCGACCTCTCTGCTTTGTACTCAGCAAAAGAGATCGTCGCCGTCAGCCTGTCCGTCACATCACCCGGCGGCAGCAGCACCGACATCCCCATGGACGACGGCAGCCTGCTCTTCTGCTTTGGCTCGGGCTCATGCCCCGTCGTCTCCTCCTCGGTCTCGTCCG
>JAVEWA010000349.1:0-7347 GCA_034004785.1 Polyangia bacterium | reverse complement strand
GTGGGTCCGCTGGCCCGGGCAGGAGGAGCCGAGGCGGGTGGGCATGGGAGGCGCCCAGGTGGGCCTCGGAGGGCTGCGGCGCCGGCACGCCGAGATCTGGGGAGCCAGCGCCCCCAAGGCGCCCACCGAGGCCGGGCAAAAGCCCAGGGAGCGCGGCCCGGCGGTGGATCTTGCGAGGACCCCCCTCTACGTCGAGATCCGGTGTGGCGACCTCTCACCAGACAGGGTGACTCCATACCACGGCGAGCTGTGGCTCCTTTGGAACGAGGGGCTCCAGGGAGAGGGGATCCACCGGCAGGAGCTCCGCTTTGGTCCCAAAGACAAGGCCCTGGCCTTCCTCGTCACCCCCGAGGGCAAGCTCTCTCCCACCAAGCTGGCGCCAGAGAAGAAAGAAAAGTAAATACGGCCACTTGAATACAGTCAATCCTGCCTGGGGCCGTTTCTCTCCTCCGCATCATTATTGGGCTCGGCATGCTCCGCCCGCCCGCTTTTCAGGCCAGCTTCCCAAGGCTGATCTAGGGGAGGCGCGAGGATCTTGGATCCGCGCTTGCGCAAGGAGGAGAAGCAGGGTAGAGGCGGATCCGCGCAGCCCTTGCTGATAACGAGTTGTATTTATTGCAATAAGACTGTGGCATGGAGGCCCCTACTCCTCGGCTTTCGGTCACTTTCACGTCCAGGTCTGCGGTTTGGAACCTGGATTCAGGGCTCCGCAGGGTACCCCGTCAGGTAGCATGCTCGAGAACAGCTCGTAATAATAGAAGAAATAACACGCGACAAGCAAAGCCCCCCTGGCCTCCTGGCCCATATGCGCGCTCTTGGGGCCCGGCCGCTCTGCAGCTCCGCTTCCCAGCTTCCTCGCCCTCGAGGGGTTGCCCTCGGGGAGCGGTATTTGTATCTCGTTGATATTTTGTTCCAATATGGTTAGACAAGGAACAGGGTTGGCTCGGGCGTCAAGAAGCTCCACCAGGCTGTGGCTCGGGGCCTGGAGCGCTCGAAGGGGCTTGGAGCGGTATTTCGCCTGCTGGGCTGCCCCTTTTCCGATCATAAGGTTAACCTTCGGACATCTAATGAAATGTTGGGCTGAGCACACAGGGTTATTCACAGGCCGCACAGGTTTGACCACAAGATATCGTGGGCTCGACCACGCTCTACCACTACATCTGGTAGAAAAAAAGTTGACTGTCTTTTTGATTGCCGTTAAACCTGATTTTCGTTGCGCCAAGGTGGTGCTCGTCACGCAGGCGACGGCTTGGATCTGGGGCCGTCGCTGGGTTGGGGCGTTCTTTGGCGCTGATCAGGCTTTGACTCGGTAAGAGCAACGAAATCAGGAAGTTCCCCTATCGAGGCCCGGGGTCCGGGCACCGGGAGCGCTACCTGTGCGGCGCTCTCGTCCGGGTGAGGGCGTGTCCCAAGGGCTCAGCGATACCAGAGGCAGAGGTTCCATGATCAAGGAAGAGACGTTGCAGCAGAACCAGCAGCAAGACCCACATGCTCCTGCGGCGAGCCGGCAGCGGGAGGAGGGGCTCAAGACAGGCCGAGAGGGCCTGGGCTTCGAGCGTTTCTTCACCCAGGAGGGGGTCCACCCCTTTGATGAGCTGAAGTGGGAGCGCCGGACCGCCGCCATAGCTGGCCAGGGCGGTGAGACCATCTTCGAGCAGCGGGACGTGGAGTGCCCTGCCACCTGGTCCCAGACCGCGCTCAACATCGTGGTGCAGAAGTACTTCCGCGGCGTACAGGACTCTCCCAGCCGCGAGCAGAGCATAAAGGACCTCATCAACCGCGTGGTGAACACCCTGGCGGACTGGGGCACCAAGCAGCGGTACTTCAGGGGTCCGAGGGACGCCGAGATCTTCACGGACGAGCTCACCCACCTCCTCGTTCACCAGAAGGCGTCGTTCAACAGCCCGGTGTGGTTCAACGTGGGGGTGGACGACCACCCGCAGTGCTCGGCCTGTTTCATCAACAGCGTCGAGGACACCATGGACGGCATCCTGCGCCTCGCCCACACCGAGGGGATGCTCTTCAAGTGGGGCAGTGGAACGGGCACCAACTTCTCCACCCTCCGCTCCTCCAAGGAGCTCCTGAACGGGGGCGGCACGGCCTCTGGCCCCGTGTCCTTCATGAGGGGCTTCGACGCCTTCGCCGGCGTGATCAAGAGCGGCGGAAAGACCCGGCGAGCCGCGAAGATGGTGATCCTCAACGTGGATCACCCTGACATCGTCGAGTTCATCACCTGCAAGGCCCGAGAGGAGCAGAAGGCCTGGACCCTGATCGACGCCGGCTACGACGGATCCTTCGGCGGCGAGGCCTACGCCTCGGTGATGTTCCAGAACAGCAACAACTCCGTGCGGGTCACCGACGACTTCATGCAGGCGGTGATCCACGATCGAAACTGGGAGCTCCGCTCCGTGACGGACCCGGGCAAGATCGTGGAGTCGGTCCGCGCCAGGGACGTGATGCGCGAGATCTCCAAGGCGGCGCACCAGTGCGGCGATCCGGGCATGCAGTTCGACACCACCATCAACGCCTGGAACACTTGCTCCACCTCGGGCCGGATCAACGCCTCCAACCCCTGCTCCGAGTACATGTTCCACGACAACTCGGCCTGCAACCTCGCCTCCCTCAACCTGCGCAAGTTCCTGCGGCCCGACGGCGAGTTCGACGTGGAGTCCTTCTTCCGGGCCGTGGATCTCCTGGTTACTGCGCAGGAGATCATCATCGACAACGCGCGCTACCCCACGCCGGCCATCGAGCACAACAGCCACATGTACCGGCCCCTCGGGCTGGGCTTCGCGAACCTGGGCGCCCTCCTCATGGGCCGCGGGCTGCCCTACGACAGCGAGCCGGGGCGCGCCTACGCCGCCGCCATCACCGGCCTCATGACCGGCCGGGCCTACAAGATGAGCGCCCGCATCTCGAGGGACGTGACCGGCCCCTTCGAGCGTTACGAGGAGAACCGCGCCCCCTTCCTCAAGGTGATCCGCAAGCACCGTCGACACGTGAACTTCGTCGACAGCGCCCTGGTGCCCTACGATCTCATGCAGGCCGTCAGGGACGTCTGGGATGACGCCCTGGAGATGTCCTCGCAGCACGGCATCCGGAACGCCCAGGTCACGGTGCTCGCCCCCACGGGCACCATCGGCTTCATGATGGACTGCGACACCACGGGCATCGAGCCGGACATGGCCCTGGTGAAGTACAAGCACCTGGTAGGCGGCGGCATGCTGAAGCTCGTCAACGGCACGGTGAAGCAGGCCCTCGAGCGGCTCGGCTACAACGATGCCCAGGTCACCGCCATCCGCGATCACATAGATCGCCAGGACACCATCGAGGGGACGAACCAGCTCAAGGACGAGCACCTCCCTGTGTTCGACTGCGCCCTGAGGCCTAGGAACGGCACCCGCTACATCGCGCCCATGGGCCACATCCGCATGATGGCCGCGGTGCAGCCCTTCATCTCGGGCGCCATCTCCAAGACCGTGAACCTCCCGAACGACGCTACGGTGAAGGACATCGAGAACATCTTCATCGAGTCCTGGAGGCTCGGGTTGAAGGCCCTCGCCATCTACCGCGACGGCTGCAAGCGGACCCAGCCCATCAACATGGGCAAGACCCAGCAGAAGGAGGAGGAAGCAAAGCTCGAGCGCGCCGCGGCCGCGGCCACCTCCTCCAACAAGCCCCCGGCCCCGCAGCGGCGGCGGCTGCCGGACGAGCGGGTGTCCCTCACCCACAAGTTCGAGGTGGCGGGCCACGAGGGTTACCTCTCGGTTGGCTACTACGACCACGGCGAGCCCGGCGAGATCTTCATCAAGATGGCCAAGGAGGGGAGCACCATCAGCGGCCTCATGGACGCCTTCGCCACCTCCATCAGCATCGCGCTGCAGCACGGCGTCCCCATGAAGCTGCTTTGCGACAAGTTCATGCACACCCGGTTCGAGCCCTCCGGGTTCACCAACAACGAGTCCATCCCCATCGCCAGCTCCCTGATGGACTACATCTTCCGCTACCTCGCCCTGAAGCACCTCGACGAGCAGGCCAAGCACCCCGTGGTGGCCAAGATGGGCCAGCTCCAGGGCGCGAGCCCCGACTGGATGGGGATCATGGCTACCAAGGCTGTCACTGGCGCTCTGGCGGACGAGACCCAGGCCGCGGCCCTGGTCTCGCTCCCAGGCGCGAGCGCGAGCCTCGGCTCGAGCTCGAACCGCATTCCAGATGAGTCCCGCATCGCCGAGGAGGTCTCGGCCTATCTGCACGAGACCGACGCCCCGCCCTGCCACGTGTGCGGCTACATCATGGTCCGCAACGGCGCCTGCCACAAGTGCGAGAACTGCGGCGCCACGAGCGGCTGCAGCTGATCCCGGCCCCGTTGACGGCCCTCAACCGCGACCGACTACAACTGGCCCCCGCCACCACCGCTCGAATAGCGCCCGCCTCACTGGTCTACCTGCTGCGATCCACGAAGAGGCGACCTCCTTGAGCCCTTTAAACGGCGATAGAGAGTTGGGCGTAGGTCTGGTGACGTAGAAGCGATCACCCTTGCTCACAGTTTGCCTGCCGCTGGGTTCGTGCGTACCCGTCGGACGCGTACGAGCTGTCGAGCATGCACCCAATCTAGCCAGCCGTCACCGGCGAGGTAATGGCACGTTGGCTCTCCAACCCCCGGCACTGCCAAATTAGGGGGGAGAATGTCGAACTCCCCCCCATAGTGGCAGTCGCGGCGGGTTGCTCTGCTTCGTTTGTGTGCTCATTGGCCCTCTTTACTCCCGAAAGCGGCCCTCAAACGTATGCCTGGCTACCAATGATGACACTGTGCCACGGGCCCGACTGCCAAATTTGGGGGGGGAATGTCAGTCTCCCCCCCATAGTGGCAGTCGCTTCCTTCTTTCCTTATTTGGGGAAGGAGGAGAGCTGGACAGGGATTCCTTCCCCTGGCCTGCAGCCGAGCCAGGCGAGATGGATGAGCAGTTTATGCAGACAGTATTGCGGACACCCTCAGAGCTGTTGCCGGAGCCGGGGCCGGGGGCCGGCGCCGGGGGCCGGCACCGGAATCGGGGCAGATGCTGGGGACGGGACCGGAACAGGAACCGGGGCCCGGACGTGGTGCTTCAAAGTTGGCCGCCTCGGTCGTGGAGCGATCCTGGGATGGCACCAGTGCTAGGCTCGAACAGGCAATGGCACTCCCGGCAGCGGGCGAGAGAGTGGCCGAACTTCACCGAGAATGGATACAGGTTTCCACAGCGGGGGCAACCGAGGCCGAACCAAGCCCGGGACGTCGGGCGGTCGAGGAGCAGGAAGACCGCTATGTTCAGGCCCACGGTGGGCAAGACGGCCATGGCCGACGCTGCAATAGTGGTAGGGGTGTAGGATCGACAGGTGAAGACCAAGAATCCCACCGCGATGAAGGGCATGATTGCAGCCAAGGTACGGCTGAGGCTCCATGCAATGGATCGACGAAAGAGAAGCCCCGCCAGCAGGCTTCCTGTCACCAGGGAGCTCAGTAGGTAGGTCGTCGCTGGCGTTTCCTGGATCATCCAGGCCCCAATGGTCACCTGTGCGAAGAGAAGGACGATAAGCAAAGCGGCTGCGATCACAGCTCCAGGCATACGAGTCGGGCGTGGGATCTGCCTGGGGCCCAAGGGCTCGGCGGGCGATGGAGGCGAGTAGGGGTTCTCTTCGGACATGTAAAGAGTCTCTGCGAAACAACCAGCACCGACATGGCTATGCACAACGCATTTTCAATCAATGCGCAGAGAATGGAAGCCGCGGTCCCCCCGAAGGAGGCTCGCTCGACAAGGACTGGCGAAGCGGGGCGCGCTACCCCAGGCCTCTGCTACTTCACCGGGGAGGCCTTGAGGGCGGCCTTGCCGTCCTTTATGTAGACCTTGAAGTCCACCGCGGCGCAGCCGGTCTTCTTCCTCACGGCGTCCTCGTTGGCGCGGAGCTTGGTCACGAAGGCCTCGAAGGTGAGGTTCTCGGTGGGCTCGCCGCACTGCCGCTTGGTGGCCAGGAACTGGGAGAAGACCTCGCGGAACTTCTCCTCTTGCGGGTCCTTGGGGGGCGGGGCCGGAGGCGGTCCACCCGGGCCCGGGCCAGGGATCGTGCCGAGCGGCGGGCCGCCTCCCACCGGGCCAAAGCCTCCCGAGTGGCGCAGGCCCCCAGGCGGGGGCGGGGGCAGGTCGTCAGGCGGCGGGGGCGCTCCGGCGCCCGGGCCGGGCGGGGGCGGGGGAGGTCCAGCCTTGTCCTCGCTCGCAAGGGAGAAGTCTTTGTCTGTCACGTCCGGGCCGCCCAGGATGGACTCGAGGTCCTTGTCGTGCAGCGCGGGCTTGGTGGGCCGGGCGTCGGCGACCTTCTCGACGGCCTCGTTCACCGAGCGCGCGATGGAGCCGAAGCGCCCCCTGAAGTGGGTGTCGTCTATTCGCTCGATGGTGCCCGCCGCCAGGTCCCTGGTCTGGTTGAGCATGCGGCGGATGGGCCGGTCTCCCTCCAGGTACAGGAAGAACACGGTGAAGAAGAGCCCGAGCACCGAGGCGATCACGAAGATCGGCCAGGACATGTTGGCGAACAGGGCGGAGCGCGGGATCTTGCTCGAGGTGAAGGCCATGGGGCCGAGCCTGGTTGGATAGGCCCAAAGGATGGCCCATACGTTGCCCTGGCCGGAGGCCTCGCCTGGTAGCCTGCCCACCACCATCAGGTAGCGGGTGCCACCGCTCTTGAGCTCCACCGCCGGGCTACGGCCGATGGCCAGGTCGTCAACCGTGTCCTTGTGCTGCTCGTACACCTTGGCCACCTCGGCCCAAAGGGGCAGGTCCGAGGACTTGGCGACGACCTTGGACTGGCGGAAGAAGGCGATGTTCAGCTTCAGCTTGCGGCCCGCGGCCTTCTTTGCGGCCTCTGCCTTGGCTTTCTTGGCAGCCTCTGCCTTGGCCTTGTCCGCGGCGGCCTTGGCGGCCTTGGTGTCCTTGGCGCCCTTGGCGCCCATGGCGTCCATGGCGTCCATGGCGTCCATGGCGTCCATTGCGTCCATTGCGTCCATTGCGTCCATTGCGTCCTTGGCAGCGTCGGCGCCCATTGCGTCCTTGGCTCCTTGTGCGTCCTTGGAGTCTGCCGGAGGCTCTTCCGCGGCGGCGTCCGTCTCTCCGATGACGGCGAGCATCGAAAGGGCGAAGGAGTCGTCGATCTCCTTGATGCCCATCACCGCGCCGGCGAACTCCACCGGGGCTCCTTCCTTCCCGTACCGCACTGGGCAGGCCCACACGAAGTGGAGCACGCCTCCGAGATCGAGGGTGTTGTCGGCGCAGACCCGCTCCGTCAGGGCCCGCTTCACGCCTGGGAAGCCCTGGATCTTGT
>JAVEWA010000348.1:0-7347 GCA_034004785.1 Polyangia bacterium | reverse complement strand
GCCTCCGCCTGGCTGACCTGGAGCGGGCTCTCGACCTTCCCCGGAGGGAGCGCGCAGCCCTCAAGGACGCCCTCGGGGAGCTCCACGGGCAGGGGCGCGCCTTCCGCGGCCAGGGCGGGCGCTGGTTTGCCGCCGAGAAGACGCCCACGAAGCCCTCGGTGACCGGGCCGGGGGGCACGCTCCGGGTCTTCCCCTCGGGCCGCTCAGAGGTGCTGCCCGACGACGGGAGCCGCCCCCTGAGGGTGCACAACCTGGACCGGGGCCCGGGCCTGGACGGCGATCGGGTGCGCTACGAGGCCTGGGACGACTGGGACGGCCGGCATGGCCGCGTGCTCTCTGTGAACGCCCGCGGCCGGGCCCGCCTGACCGGGCTCCTCGTGGCGCGGGGAAGTGAGATCCTGCTGGAGCCCGACGACCCGCGGCTCCCCGCTCCGGTGCTGGTCGAAGACCAGGGGAGCGCGGCGGCGGGCGAGAGCGTCGTGGCCCGGATCCTCCGCTACCCGTCCGAGCCCGGGGATCCCCTCTGCGTGGCGGTGTCCCACCGCCTCGGCAACCCGGAGGATCCCCGCACCGAGGTGCAGAAGCTCCTCATCATGGAGGACATCGAGGAGGAGCCGCCACCCGAGGTGACGGAAGCGGTGACGAAGCTGTCACCGGAGATCACCGAGCTCGACCTCGAAGGCCGATCGGATCTCCGACATCTGGACTTCGTGACAATAGACCCCGGCGACGCGCGGGACTTCGACGACGCGGTCTGCGTGGAGGAGCACCCCTCGGGCTGGCGCCTCCACGTAGCCGTGGCGGACGTCTCCCATTACGTGACCGGGGGCAGCCTGCTGGACGCCTCGGCCGAGAACCGGGCCCAGTCGGTGTACCTCCCGGACCGGGCCCTGCACATGCTGCCAACGGCCCTGGCGACGGATCTCTGCAGCCTGGCCCCCGGGCTCGACCGCCTCGCCATGGTGGTGACCATGCTGGTGGACGAGCAAGGGGGAGTGATTGACGAGGCCGTCTGCGCCGCGGTGATCCGCTCGAGGGAGCGGCTGACCTACGAGGGGGTGGCCAGGGTGCTGGCGGGGCGCTCCGACTCCGAGGGCGCGAGCGACGCCTGGCGGCCCGAGCTCGCGAGGCTCACCGCGGTGGCGGGCGCCCTGCGCAAGGCGCGAGACGCCCGCGGGGGCCTGGACTTCGATCTGCCCGAGGCCCACGTGGTGCTCGACGAGGACGACCCCCTGGCGGTGAGGGACGTGCGGCCCGCCAAGCCCGATCCCTGGGTGGCGCGGGCCTACCGGCTCATCGAGGAGTGCATGGTGGCCGCCAACGAGAGCGTGGGCCGCTTCGCCGCCTCGAGGAGCCTGCCCATCCCTTGGCGCGTGCACGACACGCCCTCTGCCAAGCGCTTCGGCGACTTCGTGGCCCTCGCCCGGGAGCTCGGCGTGAAGGTCCAGGCCGAGCGGGGCCCGAGCCCCCTCCTCTTCCAGTCCGTGCTCGGGCGCATCGAGGGTCACCCCGCCAGGGCGCCCCTCCAGATAGCCATGCTCCGCTGCCTGGCCCAGGCCGTGTACGACGCAGAGAACCGCGGGCACTTCGCCCTGGCGGCGCCGGCCTACCTGCACTTCACCTCCCCCATCCGGCGCTACCCCGATCTCCTGGCCCACCGGGTGGTTAAGCGGGCCCTCGCCCGGGAGGGCCGCTTCCGGGGAGACGACGACTCTCCCCTGCCAGGCAGGGTGGAGGTCGCGGCCGTGGCTGCCCACTGCTCCGAGTCTGAGCGCCGCGCCGTCACGGTGGAGCGGGCGGTCACGGACATGTACAGGGCCCACGTTATGCGGGCTCACATCGGAGAGGTCTTCGACGGCGCGGTGAGCGGCGTGGCGGAGTTCGGCCTCTTCGTGCGCCTGGAGGCGCCCTTCGTGGAGGGGCTCGTCAAGCGCGAGGCTCTGGGCCGGGATCGCTGGAACCTCTCTCCTGGAGGCGCTCGCCTGGTGGGCGAGCGCTCGGGACGCAGCGTGGGCCTCGGTGACCGCCTCTCGATCCGGGTCCTCGACGCGTCCATCGTCCGCAGGCAGATCACCTTCGAGCTGAAGGACCCGCCCTCCGAGCCGCCCCGCGGGAGCGCCAGGACACAGGCCGGGACCCCTCGTGGTCCAAAGGACGTTACGCCAGACCAGGGCTCCCGAGGCAGGGACGAGAAAGGCCAAGGGGGACGACAGTGCAAGGGCCCTGGCCCCGGCCGGCGCGGCGGCAGCTCGAGGAGGCGACGATGACCGAAGGGAGAGAGCTTCCCCTGCCCAGGGAACGCCTGGAGGAGCAGGAGGACGCAATCCTGGCGCCCAAGGCCACCAGAGCTCGCCAGAGCAGGGGACGGGAGAGGCAGGAGCCTCAGTGCCCCCTGCGCACCGACTTCCAGCGAGACCGGGACCGGGTGCTGCACTGCAAGGCCTTCCGCCGCCTCACCCACAAGACCCAGGTGTTCCTCTCGCCCGAGGGGGATCACTACCGCACGAGGATCAGCCACACCCTGGAGGTCTCCCAGCTCGCCAGGACCATCTCGCGGGTCCTGGGGCTCAACGAGGATCTCACCGAGGCCATCGCCCTCGGCCACGACCTGGGGCACACGCCCTTTGGCCACGCCGGCGAGGAGGTGCTGGACGACCTCGTGCCCGGCGGCTTCAGGCACTACCGGCAGAGCCTGCGAGTGGTGGACCTCATCGAGCGGGACGGCAAGGGCCTGAACCTGACCTGGGAGGTGCGGGACGGCATACTGAGACACTCCAAGGGCAAGGGAACCATCCTCACCGCCGATCCCGAGCGCCTGCCCTCCACCCTCGAGGGCCAGGTGGTGCGCCTGTCGGACCTGGTGGCCTACCTGAACCACGACCTCGACGACGCCATGAGGGCCCGCCTGGTCCGCCCCGAGGAGCTTCCTGGCTCGATCACCGAGCGCCTGGGGAGAACCACTGGGGAGCGCCTCGCCTGCGTGGTGTCCGACATCCTCGCCGCCACGGACCTCGAGCGGGAGGCCCGGATCCTCTTCACCGACGAGACCCACCAGGCCCTCCACGAGCTCCGGGCCTTCCTCTACGAGCGGGTGTACGAAAACCCCAGGGTGCGCGAGCCCTTCGTCAAGGTGCGAGGCATCCTGACGACCCTTTGGAAGGAGTTCACCGGCGATCTCGACCGCTTCTATGGCCAGATCTGGCCGGAGTGCCCCGAGTCGCTCCGATCGGATCCCGAGCGCTCCGTGGCTGACTTCCTCGCCAGCATGACTGACCGCTACGCGCTGCGCCTCTGGCAGGACATGTACGTGCCCAAGCGGTGGGAGCTCATGTAGAGCCCCGGCCCGAGGGCAGCCCCCACCTCTCCCGCACGGGCCCGACGCTCTCGCCGTCGTAGGCGATCCTTCCTTCGGACAGGAGGAGCTGGCGGCTGCAGAGCCGCTCTGCAAAGTCGAGGTCGTGGGTCGCCACCAGCAGGGCGGCGCTCTGCTCGCCGAGGGCGGCGACGAGCTGGCCAAGGCCCGGAGGATCGAGCCCGGCGGTGGGCTCGTCCAGGAGCAGGACGGAAGGCTCGAGCACGAGGACCCCTGCCAAGGCCACCCTGAGCTTCTGGCCGTGGGAGAGCTCGAAGACCTGTCTGTCCGCCAAATCTCCAACGCCGAGCTGGGACAGGGAGCGCCGCGCCCTCTCCCAGGCCTCCTCCCGCACGAGGCCCTGCCGCCTTGGCCCGAAGGCCACGTCGTCCAGCACGCGGGGGAAGAGGATCTGGTCCTCGGGCACGTTGAAGAGGACCCCCACCTGGGCCCGCACCGAATCGAGAGTGCGAGGAGCGACCTCCACCCCGCCTACCGAGATCCTGCCTTCGAAGGGCACGAGTCCCACCACGGCCCTTTGCAAAGTGGTCTTTCCCGAGCCGTTCAACCCGAGGAGCGCCACCCGCTCGCCCGGCTCGATGGACATGGAGAGATCCGTCACCACGGGGTTCTCCCCACCACCCCCCGGGAGCGGGAAGTGGATCGACACGCCTTCGAAGGAGAGCGCCGGCGTCATGCGAGCACCAATCGCGAGGCCACCACGAGAACCAGCAGCGAGAGGGCAAGTCCCATGCCTAGCGCGTCCGCCCCTCTCCAGCGGGCAGGATCCATGATCAGCGCGGCCTCGTCCGCGCCCCGGACCTCCATGGCGTCCCCGACCCGCTCGGCCCGGTCCATGATCCTGGGCATCCACACCCGAGGGAGGGCGGCGGCCACCATGGGCACGGTCCGAAGCCCTCTCGAGGCTCCCCGGACCCGCAGCGCCCTCGAGATCTCGAGCGTCTCCTCCCAGAGAGCCTGCGAACGGTAGAACAATTGAATGATGAGCAGGGAGATCGCCCTCGGGATGGGGAGGGCCATCAGGCCGCCGGCGAGCTCCACGAAGGGGATGGATGACGCGGTCCAGACCCCCACCAGCAGCCCCCCCAGCCCGCGGAAGCAGAGCCGCCAGGGAACCGCCAGCTGGCCCTCCAGCAGCCGGACCTCGGGAGAGCCGGGGAGCGCGGGCGCGTCTATCCAGGGCGTCAGCAGGAACCAGGGCGCAAAGAGGAGCGCGCCCACGAGGAGGAGCCTGCCGACGAGGGCGCCTGGGGGGCTGACCGCAAGGAGCCAACAGGCCAGGGCGAGGAGCCAGAGCCCGGCGCCTGGCCATGTCACCGGATCCGAAAGAAGAACCACGGCGAGCAGGAGAAGGCCGGTGAGCATCCGCCCCTGGGGGGACATGCGCCCAGCCTGTCCCCGAGAGCTGCCCCAGACCGTCACCACGCGATCACAGCTCACCGCTACTCCGCCTTCCTTGCCGACACCAGGTACTCCTCGGCGCTATCCAGCGTCTCGGTCACCTCGAAGCCCGCGAGCCGCGCCAGGCCGGCCAGCTCGGCGCCGGGGATGAGCATGTCCCCCTGCACCGCCTCCCCCGCCCCGGCGTGGATCCTGTTGATGGTCTCCCTGGAGTCTATGTGCCACACGTGGAGCCAGCCTCGCCCCTTGAGAACCCGGCCGAGCTCCCTCAGGGTGCGCCTCGGATCCTCCAGGTGAGGCCATACCGAGAAGCAGATCACGCGATCCATGGTCCCGTCGCCAAGGACCAGATCGCTGGCTTGGCCTTGAAGGAACGTCACCCTCCGGTCCCCCTGCTTCTCCCTTGCAAGCTCAAGCATCCGCGCGGACGGATCCAGCGCGGTGACCCTGCCTCGCTCCGACAGGAACGCCAGAAGGGCTCTCGTCAGGTTCCCGGTCCCGCACCCCACGTCGAGGATGGCCTCGTCTGGTCCTATCTCGAATCGTGCCAGGCCCTCCCTCAGCCGCGCCTCCGTCCGGTCTAGGTCCATCCAGCCGTCCCATTTATCGGCGATGGAGTCGAAGTACCTCGTGCGCGCATCCGTCACAGGGTCATCTCCTTTCGTGATGCCAGGCGACGCCTTCGCCTCGCGAGCCTCGCAAGAGGCGGGATCACTACAATCATGAGGCAGAGGCCGGGCCAGCCGCCGAGCAGCGACACCCCCGTCACGAAGGAGGCCGGGAGATCGATAATCGAGGCGAGCCCATACACCATGAGCAGGTATAGCACCCTCCCGAGGACGAGCGTTGGCAAGAGAAGGAGCCACTCGTTTGTGCGAGGACGAAGCTCGAGCGCGACGGCGATGAGCCCGGACATGATCGCCAGCTCCACCGCCATCAGGAACGCCACGGGAGGATAGAAGGGCGGCATGCCCGTGACGGCGCCGGAGAGCAGCGGGACGAGGAAGGCGGTGGCGGCCGCGGGGAGGGGCCCGACGAAGAACCCGAGCGCCACCAGGGGCAGATACATGGGCATGAACAGGCGCCCGAGGTGGAGCGCATGGAACACGACCGGGAGGAGCAGCGCCACCGCGCCAAAGACGCCGCAGTATGCGAGCTCTCTTGGAGAGGCAAAGAGGCGCATGATCAGAGCCCGAGCTTCAGGCCCACGAGGGCGTGTATGCCTGGCATCGCGTAGCCTTGGATGTATGCATAAGAACGGTCCAGGAAGTTCCGCAGGTGGAGGTATGGCTCGATGACGAGCCTTCTGGACCCGCTCCGGTATCTATATCTCAGCGTCATGTCCATGAAGAACACGTCGTCGATGGGGTCCCGGCCGTAGTTCGACATGAACAGGCCGTGCACCCACTCGCCCGACAGCGCGCCCGAGACCAGGTGGCGGCCGAAGGAGTGGGAGAAGCCCAGCTCGAAGTTCAGCTTGGCCTCGGGGCTCTGCCTGGTGTAGCGGCCCACGTCCTGCCAGGCGGCCGTCATGGTTACGAACATCGGCCCGAGCCTGTGAAGGGCGAGCTTTCCCGACACGCCCCACACCTCGATCTCGTCGATGTTCACCACCTCGGAGCTGGGCCAGGCGCCAAAGTACTTGATGAGGTTCCTCGCGTGGGTGCGATACAGGGTGCCCGAGATCTCGAGCCGCCTGCTGGAGAAGCCGAAGGTGAAGTCCCAGTTCAAGGACACCTCGGGCTTCAGCTCCGGGTTGGCGGTGGGATACGGCAGATAGAGCTCCCGGATGGTGGGCTGCCGGAAGTTCTTGGCGACCCTCGTGCTCGTGAAGAGCCCCCTGCAAATCTGCCAGCGCACCCCCGCCTTGTAGAGCAGCGCGAACCCGTAGGTGGTGCTGTAGAGCTCTCTCGTGCCCCCGACCAGGGTGAGGGCGGGAAGGGGCCGCCACCTGAGCTGGTTGTAGAAGGAGAGGCTCGTGAGCCCACGGATGCTGGAGACCTCGCCCGTCCCCCTGTTCTCCACGTGGCCGTTCTGGTGCTCCGCCGCGGCGCCCAGGACGAGCTCGAGCGTCCTATGGAGCAGCATCGTGGACTCGACGGTTCCTCCCCCCACGAAGTCCTGCGAGAAGAACCCGTCGTAGAGCCGGTGCACCCCGGCGTTCAGATAGCTCTTCACGGAAAGGCGCAGCCACTTGCGCTCGTAGTCCATGCCTAGGGAGCTCTGGTTCCTCCATACGTCGAACCAGTGATCGGCCAGGGGATGGGTCACCGTGCCTGGATCCGCGGCCTCGAGGTGGATGACCTTGCTCCGCATGGACAGGCTGAGATTGGACGACACCCGGAACCTGGCCGCCAGGTGTCCCACCTGAAGGCGGCCGTCGGCCCCGTCCCTGTGCCCCTCGGTGTCGAGCAGGTGAGCTCCAGCGGCCAGATCCCAGCGTCCCAGCCGCCCGAGAAAGGAGAGGCTCTCCCTCAGGGTCTGGTAGCTGCCGTAGGCGAGGTCGTTCTGGAGCTCGTAGCCCTCCTCGGCGCGCCAGCGATTGCGGATTACGACCACCCCCCCCATGGCGT
>JAVEWA010000347.1:0-7347 GCA_034004785.1 Polyangia bacterium | reverse complement strand
CGGGCGCCGGGCCCCGACTCCCATGGCGCGGCCCTCTCTCCTTTCCTCGCCTGTCGCCTGATGCTGCTCATCGCCTACCGGCACCAGCATGGCGCCCGGCCCCTCATCAAGGAGGCCATGGCTCAGGCAGTGCGGGCCGATGAGCGCACGGTGTATCAGGCGCTCGTACGGCTCGAGCGCGGTGGCTTGATAATCCCTCTCGAACGCTCGGGGGAGCAGGTCTGGCTCCCCTCGCGAGACATAGGAGAGATCACCCTCGATGATGTCCTTGGGGCCTACGACGCCGCGGGAATAGCCCCGGACTCGCGGGAGCCTCCCCTCGAAGCCAGGGCCCTCGTGGATCTTTTCTGCGATCTCAGGCTCCGGCAGAGGGAGGTGGCGGGAGAGATAACCTTCCGGGATCTGGCGCAGACCGTTCGTCCTTCGGATCATGCCAGTCTTTTCCTGCTCGAGCCTCGGGGCAGCGGACTCTCCGAGGACGAGGCCAAGCGGCCCCCGTCGTCGGAACTGCCAAAGGCGCCCAAGAAACCCATTCTCACCGCGGGGGGCCGCGAAGAAGAGGAGGAGTGAGGGGATGGCCTGGTTCGGAGGAGCTGGACGAGGACGCAAGGGAGCTCCTAGCCCCTGGGAGGAGAATGAGGTGCCCCCCTGGGCCATCGTCCTCGAGCTCTCCGAGTACAGGGCGTTCATCGAGGACCTGGAGGATCTGCTCCTCGAGCGGGAGCTCGAGAGCACCAGGCAGGGCGGCCTCGTGCTCCTGAACGGCCTCGGGGACAGACCGTTGCAGCTTGGGCTACAGACCTTGGCGCAGGCTTGCGCCGCCCGCCCGAGGGAGGAGTGGCGGGCGCTGATGGCTTCCCACTTGGATTCGGTGCTCGCCCTGGGGCAGGCCGTCCATGGACCTGGCCCGGAGCGCCGCGACTTCGAATCAGTGAAGAGACTCATCAAGGTCCGGCTCTATCCGGCCGCAGCCGTGGATGGGGATCCGGACCTGGAGCTCATTGCCAAGCGCGTGGCCGAGGACCTGGTGGCGGCTCTGGCCTATGATCTGCCCGAGGCGGTCACCTCGGTGCCCCCCGAGGACTTCGCGCGCTGGCAAATGGACGAGGATGCTCTATTCGCGCTCGGGCTCGAGAACCTGAGGGGAGAAGCCCTGTCGCCCGAGCGCCTCGAGGTCAAGGATGGCGTGAGCCTCGAGGTGCTCCACGGGAAGAGCTTCTTTGTCGCAAGTCAGATCCTGCGGCTAAAGAGCTGCTTGATGGATTTGGGTAAAACATATTCGGATGATTACGGTTATCTCCTTGCCGCGCCAACTCGAAACCTGGTCTTGCATTACTGCATAGAGGACTCCAGGGCTCTGGTCGCGCTTCAGGCCCTGATCCCCCAGGCCTTCCTGCGCTATCACCAGGGGCCCGGGTCACTCAGCCCCTCTGTCTATTGGCTTCACCATGACCGGCTGCTCCTTCTGCCAGCCACCATGACCATCAGGGGTATGATCTTTCGGCCTCCGGTCGAATTCCTCGAGCAGGTGGTCAAGCCCCTCGGGGGCTAGCCGCCGTACCCTATAAGGATTCGAATCTTGCCGGAGGACGTCAGGTCAATCGACGTGTGCAACGTCTCGTTGCCCTTTTGTGCACAGAGGGGGTTGTCCATCTCTCAATATCGCGCATCATGGGAAGGTCGGACCACGGGTGGCTCGGCGTTATTTTCAGTGGGTGGCGCTCACCGCGGTCACCCCAAGCGATTATCAGGGGAGATGAAATGTCAAGCGGACGGATAACCGACTACTATGGAGAGCCGAGGTTCAGAGCGGAGGCAGCGAGGTTCCTCGATCACGTCTCGACCTCGGAGAACCTCGAGCAGGCCAGGGAGAGGCTGGCGGACTATCTGACCGTCGAGCACCGGGAGGCGCAGGAGTCCGTGGCGACGGAGGGGGGCTCTCTCCTCTACGTGGTTCGCGACTGCGCCAGGGCGCTGCGCAGCATGCTCCATCGGAGAGCCGAGGTAAGATCCGAGTTCAGCCTCGCGCAGGCCATTTGGGACCTCTCCAGGGGAAAGCCAAGGGAAGAGCTCTCGCCCGCGTTCTACGCGGAGCTGACCCAGCTAGTCATCGGTCTGGAGGGGCGCTTCGTGCACTCGTTGGCTCGCGAGGAGCCCGAGGAGCAACTGACCGGCAGGGAGGCCGCCCTGCGACGCTCCGAGGAGCTCGACAGGCTCTGGGAGAGGGTCGAGGGCTGGATGCGTCGCTACCCGGACGGTCTATCGGAAGAAGCCAGTCAGTATCGCGTGACGAGGAGAGAGCGAGTGCTGGCTGCCCTCGAAGCGAAGCCAGGGGATTTCGATAGCTGGCAGTGGCAGGTGAGCCACATAGCCCGGGAGGCCGAGGAGCTCGGCAGGCTGGTCGAGCTGTCCGCCGACGAGAGAGAGGCCATCGGAAGAGCGAGACGCGGCAGGCTCCCCTTCGGGGTCACTCCCTACTACGCCTCTCTCTTGGATGACGACCCGAAGGGGAGCCGGGACCGTGCCTTGAGAGCGCAGGTCATTCCGCCGTCGGACTACGTCGATTACATGATCGGGAATCGAGGAGACCCGAGCTGCTCGTTCGATTTCATGTTGGAGCGGGACACCTCTCCGGCGCCGCTTGTCACGAGGCGCTATCCGGCGATAGCCATCTTCAAGCCCTTCAATACCTGTCCCCAGATCTGCGTCTATTGCCAGCGGAACTGGGAGATTGACGAGGCCATGGCCCATGGCGCCCTGGCCGCGCCCGAGGTGCTCGAGGAGGCTTTCGAGTACCTCGAGGGGCACCCCGCGATCAGGGAGGTGCTGCTCACGGGAGGCGATCCGTTAGGGCTCCCGGACGAGCTGCTCCTCCCCATTGTCCGCAGGCTCGCCTCCATACCCCACGTGGATGTTCTGAGGATCGGGACGAGGACGCCGGTGACGCTGCCCATGCGCATCACCGAAGAGCTCGCGGTGGCGCTGGGCGCTCTCCGCAAGCCCGGAAGGCTCGAGCTGGCGGTGGTCACCCATGTCGAGCATGCCTACGAGCTGACGCCAGCCCTGGTGACCGCCGTGGACAGGCTCCGTCGAAGCGGCATCCCGGTATACAACCAGCTCGTTTACTCGTTCTTCGTGTCCAGGAGGTTCGAGGCCGCGAAGCTGAGGATGATGCTGAAGCGGGTGGGGATAGACCCCTACTACACCTTCAGCCCGAAGGGGAAGGAGGAGACCAAGGCCTATCGAGTTCCCCTGCCGCGCCTGCTTCAGGAGCAGAAGGAAGAGGCGCGGCTGCTCCCGGGATCGAGGCGCATGGACGAGTCCGTGTACAACGTGCCAGGGCTCGGAAAGAACCACCTCCGCGCTTATCAGCACCGCGATCTGATCAGCGTATTGCCGAGCGGCTCGCGTGTTTATGACTTCCACCCCTGGGAGAAGGGGATCGCCTGGCGGGACTCGTATGTGGGGCTGGATGTCCCAGTCCTCGAGTATTTGCAGAACCTGCAGGACATCGGGGAGGACCCGCGCGACTACGACAGCATCTGGTACTACTACTGAGGCGGGGCGCCAAGGGCGCGGACAACTTCGACCTAATTGGGTACACCCCCTAGAAGGTGAGCACCACCTTTCCGAAGTTGCCCCGGTCCTCGATGTGACGATGGGCGGCAGCGGCTTCCTCGGCCGGGAAGGCCCTGTCGATAACGGGCTTCACTACTCCCTCGCGGTAGAGGTCCATCAGGGCCGTTAGCTGGCCTCGCATGACCTCGGCCTCGTCCCAGAGCTGGCCCAGGTTCACGCCGAACACGGCCTTGTTGTCGAGCATCAGGCCGAGCGGGTGGAAGAAGGGCGTCCTGACGATTCCCTTCGCCGCGCCGAGCAGGCTCCGCCGATCTGATTTGCTGAAGGAGGAGATGCCAAAACAGAAGAGGCGGCCGTTCTTGCCGAGGGCCCGGTATGACCGGCGAAAGCTGTCCCCGCCGACCGGGTCCAGGGCTATGTGCACCCCTCGGCCTCCGCTGGCCTTCTTGACCGCGGCCTCGAAGTTCTCGGTACGGTAGTCGATGCAGTGCTCGACCCCGAGCTCGCGGAGGCGCTCGTGCTTTCCCTTGGAGGCGGTTCCGAAGATCTCGGCCCCGCGCCACCTGGCGAGCTGGATGGCGGCGATTCCCACGCCGCCTCCGGCGCTGTGGACTAGCACTCGTTCCCCGGGGTGCAGGTTCCCCAGATAGATGAGCATGTGATAGGCCGTGAGATAGGCCACTGGCAGCCCCCCTCCCTCCTCGAAGGTCATCCCCTGGGGCATGGGCACCGCCGCGTCCTCGGCCACGATGACCTGGGAGGACTGCCCTCGAAACCGGGTCATGGCCAGGACCCTTTGGCCAAGTCGGGATGGGGATACGCCTTCGCCGGCCTTGTCGATGACGCCCGCCGCCTCGTAGCCCACCACTAGCGGCGGGGGCGGGGCGTCCCGGTACATGCCCTTGCGGGCGAGCACGTCGGCGAAGTTGAGTCCCGCGGCCTTGACCGCCAGCCGAACCTCGCCGGGGCCAGGCTCGATGTCGGGAGCCTCGATCAGCCTGAGGACCTCGGGCGGACCGTGCTTGGGGATCTGGACCTGTCTCATGTTCTCTCCTGGGCCTCGCTAGGAGCGGCCCGGAGAGAGGCTCGGGCTTCGCGGCCGCGAAGTCAAGGCCGCTGGTATCCTGCCATGCCAGGACTCCCAGTTAGGCAGCGTGTGTGCGTGGAGCGATCAGCAGACGAGGGCAGGGGGCGTCAGGAACTTGCTGACGGCCTGGTGCATCTTTGACGCATCCAGTGGCAGGGAGGAAGGACATTTTGCCCCCTGGAAGCCAGGAGAAGTGGAGACGCTCCGGGTAAGAGCCGGGATCTCGGAGAGATAGGTTGAGCGATGGATCATGGCACGGCCATTGCAGCCTGGAGACGGGGTTGGGCTCGGCCCAGTGAGGTGAAGGAATGACGAGAAGCGCGACCACGATGGCCCTGGCTTGGCCTTCGGAACAGAGGATTCGGCCTTGGACGCCCCAGACCTCGTTGGCGGACTCCCACCCCCTGCCGCCATTTCCCTTGGCTGCGGCCCAAGGGACTTCAGAACCCGAGCCAGAGCCTTTGGCGGCCATGCTTGGACGCCCGCGAGGGCCCGGTGGGAGGCCCAAGCGGCTCCATGAGCACCGCTCGCCTTCTCGGCCCAGGCGTGAAGCGCAACGTGGGGCGAGGCCGGGGACCTGCCTCCGGGTGCATCTCCTCGCGGCCTGAGTGGGCCGGGCCGAACGTCGCCCAAGGGCGGAATACCCATTGAAGGGAGGGCAGGGGATAGAGAGGAGTGTGGGACTGAGGGCACGGCCATTGCCGCGCCCGCCACGGGCCATGACTACTGACAGGTCAGCGAGATGTCGTAGCTGCCGCGGTTGGTCTGCCAGCCGTCCACCACGATGAAGTAGGTCTGGCCCGCCAGGGCCTCGAAGGTGACCGTCTCATCGCCCACCCCCGCGCTGTAGGCTATGCAGTTGCCCGGTGCGCAGGAGCCGAAGGGCTGGAGCAGCACGAAGAGATCCAGGTCCACGCCGGAGGCGATGCCCGTGAGGGTCACCGTCACGGGTCCGGTCTCGGTGGCGTTGAACTGGTAGGTGTACTCGGGGCCGCCCTCGGTGAGGGTCGTGCAGCCGTACTTGTTTATCTTGTTGGTGGCGTACTCCGTGGTCCAGGAGTCGCTGCTCCCGCAGGTGAGGGTCCAGGAAGCCGAGCAGGTGCCGCCCTCCAGGGTACACCCGGAGCTGCAGCCGTCGTTGCTGGTGGTGTTGCCGTCGTCGCACTGCTCGCCAGGCTCGAGGCTGCCGTTGCCGCAGGCAGGGTTCCCCGTGGCACAGGAAACATTGATGGTGTAATCGGACACGGTGTTGTTGTATCCGTCCACCACGAAGTAGTAGTAGCTGCCCGCCACCGCAGAGAAGGTGGTCGTAGAGGAGCCATAGGCTATACAGGTGCTGGCGCGGCAGCCGTCGCCGTTGTCCTCCAGCACGAAGATGTCGAGATCCCCGGTGAAGTCGCTGATGGTCACGGTGACGTCGCCCGATCGGTACGCGTAGTACCAGTAGGTATACTCTGGGCCGTTGTCGGTCCAGTTGACGCAGGCGGGGTAGCCGTCGATGTTGTCAGTGGAGCCGGTGTCGCCGTTATTCCACCAGTCCATGGCGCCGCAGCCAAGGAAAAAGTCCGCAACGCACATGTTGGCCTCGTTCTGACAGGTGGCGGAGCAGCCGTCGCCCGGCACCGTGTTGCCGTCATCGCACTCCTCGCCCACGTCAACCACGCCGTACCCGCAGACCTCGATCTGACAGGTGGCGGAGCAGCCGTCGCCGCCGGTGGTGTTGTCGTCGTCGCACTGCTCGCCCGTGTTGATGACGCCGTCCCCGCAGGTGCCGCCGCCGCAGTTCAGGTTTACGGTGAAGTTGCCCGCGGCGCCGTAGTAGCCGTCCACCACGACGTAGTAGGTCTGACCGGAGGTGGCGTTGAAGGTGGTTGACAGGGAGCCATAGGCGATGCAGTTGGCGGAGGAGCAGGAGCCTCCCTGGCCGCTCAGCACGAAGATGTCCAGGTCCTGCCCGGAGTCGATGGCCGACAGGGTAACTGTCACGGATCCGGTCTGTGGCGCCACGAAGGTGTAGGCGTACTCGGGGCCGGTCTCGTCCCACGAGGTGCAGGAGTAGCGGTCCACATCGTCGGTGGCGCCGTAGTTGCTCGTGGACCAGCGGTCCTGGGAGCCGCAGCTCAGGGTCCAGGCCGGGGAGCAGGTGCCGCCTTCGAAGGTACAGGTGGAGGAGCAACCGTCGTTGCTGGTCGTGTTGCCGTCGTCGCACTCCTCGTTGCACTCCACGCGGCCGTTGCCGCAGGCCTCGGTCTGACAGGTCGCGGAGCAGCCGTCGCAGGGGGTGGTGTTGCCGTCGTCGCACTGCTCGCCCGCGTCCACGGTTCCGTTGCCGCAGCCCTCGAGAGCGCAGCTAGAGGAGCAGCCGTCGCCAGACACTACGTTGCCGTCGTCGCACTCTTCTCCCGGGTCCACGTTTCCGTCGCCGCAGGCGCCGCAGGTCACGGTCAAGGTGAAGGCGCCGGAGGCCCCCATGAACCCATCGACCACCAGATAGTAGGTGGTCCCGGTGGTGGCGGCGAAGCTCGCCGTGGTGTCGCCGTAGGCGGTGCAGGCCGAGGCCTCGCAGCGCCCGGCCTGATCCGGGATGACGAAGACGTCGAGGTCGCTGGCCAGGCCGGAGAGGGTGGCCTTGACCGTCGAGTTGCCAGGAGCCGTGAACACGAAGGCGTACTCGGGCCCGG
>JAVEWA010000346.1:0-7349 GCA_034004785.1 Polyangia bacterium | reverse complement strand
GGCTCTCGAGGAGGCGCAGCCCGGTGGGCAGCCCGATCTCGTCCATGGGCGACTCGAGGGCCCGGCCCAGGCCGTTGTCCACTAGAACTCGCACGGTCACGGGCTCCCCGGGCTGGGCCTTGCTCCTCGACCAGCGCACGGAGAAGGAGAGCGAGGAGGCGTCCTTCTCGCTCGGGGGGGGCGGGGCCATGGTGTTGTAGCGGAGGGCGACCCGGTACAGGGCCCGGCCTCCCCCCTCGGGGCGGAGCTGCAGGCGGTGCGGGCCAGGCTCGAGGGGCCTCGGGATGGAGAGCCGCGCCGGCACCGAGTAGCTCGCCTTGGCGGGCGACAGGGTCCCGAGGAGCTCGCCATCCAGGAAGACCTTCACGAGCCGCGGCGGGCGGCTGGCCACCTGGGATCGGGCCTCGAGGAGCGACTCGAGGGCGAGCACCGTGGCCTGGGTGGTGCTCCAGGCGCCGTCCGAGCGCCTGCCGGATAGGATTGAGCGCACGGCGGGCTGCACCAGGTCGAGGCGCACGCCGGTCTGGAGCAGGGCCGTGATCGCCAGGGCGGTGGTCTCCACCTTGGCGGTGTCCCCATACCCGGTCATGGTGGCCGCGGTCCTTGGCTTCCAGGAGGTCGCGCGACCATCGCTCCGTCCGAGGAGGGCCAGGGACTCCGCAAGGGAGCGGGCGAGGGCGAGATCCGCGGCCTTCCTGCTCGTGCCGAGGGCCCTGACGCAGAGGGCCAGGGTGTAGGCGTCGTCCTTTGCCTCCTTGCAGCGCTGGCCGAGGAGCCTGATGGCCCGCTCCAGGGGTCGGCCACGGAAGCCGCTCCGGCCGAGCTGGAGGGTCACGTAGGCGGTGGCGGTCAGCGCGCTGGATGGGTTGTTGGACCCCGATTCGATGAGGCTCCCCTCGGGAAGGAAGGAGCCGTCCGGCCGCTGACGCCCGACGAGGTAGCGCTGGATGCGTCGGATCAGGCCTCGATCCACCGTCATGACCTGGCCGAGATCGTGGAACTCTCCGAGCCCGAAGGCCGTGAGCATGGGCTGTGCGGGAGCTTGCCCAAACAGGGAGAACCCGCCAGAGCCCTGCACCTCGAAGGAGACCAGGCGCTGGTAGCCCTCGGCGAGGTAGGCCTTGGCCTTCTGGCGCGCCTTCTGGCTGCCTGCCCCGCTCCGCAGGTGGCGCATGACCAGGATGTTGGGGTAGGTGGTGGAGGAGGTCTGCTCGAAGCAGCCGGTCGGCCGCTGAAGGAGCCCCTCGAAGCTCCCCCAGGTGGACGCGAGGACGTCGGGCTCGAGCGTCACCTCCACCCCGGTGGTGTCGGGCACCAGGGAAGCGGGGAGCCGCAGATCGTGGGTGAGGCTCTCCGAGAGCAGGCCCGAGGCGCCCTGCCGGTGCTCCACCCCCTCTGCCTCCACGAGCACCGGCCGCTCGACAGCGTCGGAGCGGGCAGGGGTCTGGGCCGTGATGTGAAGCTCGTGGCGGCCCAGGAGCTTCACGCGGATCGGGAAGGGGAGCTCAACCGCGCTCTTTGGCCCGAGGAGGCTGGTTCGGACGAGCGCCTGCTCTTTCTCGGGCGCCGCATGGAGGCGCGGGCCCGTCGCTCCGGGTTGCAGCTCCGCCCTCCATCCCTTGACGGGCAGGGGCTCGTACCAGTCCGCGGCCCGCAGCGTGACGCGCAGCCACTGGGGCGTCGAGAGCTCGTTTCGCACGATCACGCGGGCGGTGATCTCGTCGCCCCGGGTGACTATCGGCGGGATCCCGACGTCCACCGAGAAGGGCTGGAAGGTTCGGAGGCGGGCGATCCGGCCACCCAGGCGACCCTGCTGGTCCGAGGCCAGGGCCATCACCACCCAGGTGGTGAGGTTGTCCGCCAGGGACATGGTCACCCTGGCGGTGCCGTCCGGGCCGGTGCGGAGCCCTGGGAGAGCCGCCAGGGTCTCCCTGAAGTCCCACCTGGTGCGTGGCTCCGGAGAGTCGGAGAGGATGCGCGCCATGGCGCCGGCGTCCAGCCCTCCCGACACGCTGGCTCTAGACATGAAGACCGTCGGGCTTACGCGGCCATATGCCCCGAGGCCGTAGCTACCCCCGCCCCCACTTCCATAGCCGACCGCGCAGCGGGTGCTTCGGGGAAGTGGAGGCACCGTGATCCACCATGGGCCTGCCTTGAGATCGTCCTCCGTGTCCTCCTGGCCGTCGGGGCCCCTGGAGTGGATCTGGACCCTGAAGCGCTCGCCGCGGCGGTTATCTTGCTCCAGCACGAAGGAGAGGGGCCGTCCCCAGGGGTCGATGATCAGAGCCCTCGCCAGCGCCCCCTCGTCCACCAGGGTCTCGGGCTCCTCGGCCTGCACCACCTCTCCCATGCAGAGGGGGGCGCGCTTTGTCACTAGCTCCAGCCAGCGCCGGCGCTGAGCCTGGGCGTACCTGAGGAACCGGCTCGCGAAGTCACCTTGCAGCCGCTTCATGAGGCGGCCCGCCAGGCCGCGCCGGTAGGCGGGGATCTCCTCATTGCCTTCGTATATCAGGCTGTCCTCTGCCAGGCGCCAGGCTCCCTCCTGGAGCCTCGACAGGAGGAGCTGAGCCACTCGAACGCCAGGTTTGGCTTCGGGTTCTTGCATCAGCCTGCCAAGGGTATAGCCAGCCACCGCGGGCCCCTTGCCGCGGGCCTCCTCGGGCAGAAGGAGCTCGGAGTGCTCGCTGGTGGGAGTCCTCCCGGCCAGGAGGAAGACCCCCTCGTCAACTATCCTGAGGTCCAGGGCGCTTCGCTGCCCCTGGCCCGCCTCGTCGGTGACCCTCAGGGAGAGCTTCGCCTCCTGTCCAGGGGAATACGTGGTCCTGTCCGCTGTCACCGTCACGTCCAGCCAGCGGGCGGGGCGCACCAGGATGGGTGTCCAGCCCTCCTGGTCTGAGCCACCTTTTGCGCCTATCCGCACGGAGACTCCAAGGAGTCCATCCACCTGGGCTGGGATTATCAGCCCCACCTCTCCGGTGGTGCCTGCCATGCGGCCCACTGCGCTGTGCACGGTCTGGTCGCCCTGCTTCACCTCGACTCGCACGGTCTCGCCCGGAAGAGGCGCGGTCAGGGATAGCCGGAGGGCCGTGCCCGCGGTGATGACGCCCGGCTCCGGGCGGACGAGCACCCTCGGCGCCTTGGTGGCAATGCCGAGGCTGCGATGGCTACTGTGCCCCTGGGCGTCTCTCGCCGAGACGGTCAAGGAGAGGGTCTCCTGCTCTGGCCGCACTGTCAGCACGGCGATGCCGTCTGCGTCCGACTCGAGCCTGATGGTCTCCAGATCGCCATGAGTTGTGGAAGGCTTGGACGGGGCGCTCACCCTGCGGTATTTGGAGGCCGGCTCTCTCGTCCGCGTCCTGGCCTGCGCCCCTGCCAGCGCCCCTGCCAGCGCCGACCTGGGGAGCCCGACGGTGAAGGTCACCCGGACAGGATGGCCGTCCGGTCGTGCGGCCTGCAGGAAGATCCGCTGGGCCAGGCCGCGCAGCAGGCTCCCGGCCTCGGGCGTGGCCGCGATTCGCAGGGGGCCGGCGCCAATGGGAAGGCTCCTTCGGGCCATCTGCCTGACTCCGCCCAGGGCCTCCACCTCGGCCTCGAGGAGCAGGGTGTCGGGCATGACGCCGCAGAAGGGCCGCAAGCGGTTAGTGGGGACATCGAAGGTCCACTGCCCCTGGTTGTCGGTGCGTCCCTTCAGGCTCTCCAGCTCCCGGACGCACTTCATGGACCTTTGTCCGCTCTGACGGTGCACGATCAGCTTCGACGATAGGGTCACGCTCGCCTGGCGCTGTGGCTGCCCGGACAGGGTCTCAGCCTTGAGGATGACCTTGGTCCGTAGCCCCTGCTGGGCCCAGGTTCGAGAGGGGCTGATGGTCACCCGGAGGTCGGGGACCTCGTAGCGGAAGACCTTGATCTGGCGCGTCGCCTCCACCTGATGCTTGCCAGAGGCATTCACCTGGGCTTCCACGCTGAAGGTGCCCGGCCTGACCCCGTCGGACAGGGGCAGGGTGGCAAAGGCCACTCCGAACTCGTCGGTCCTGGCCTTGTGCTCCGCTAGCAGCGTGCCGCGGGGATCCCTCACGCGGAAGACAGCGGCGCGGTTGGCGAGGGGGAGGCGGGAGGGCTGCCTGAGGGCCAGCGACCTTGCGTGAATGGTCTGGCCTGGCTGGTAGATGGGCTTGTCCAGGGTCAGGAGGATCTGCGCTTCCCGCCGTACCTCCACGCCTGTGCGGTAGGCGCGCCGGAAGGGGCCGGCCGAGGCCTCCACCAGGAGCCGCGCCTTGGCCCCGGCCCAGGACTCGGGCAGCTCCACGGCCAGGTGCAGGTCGCCGGCCGGTGAAGATACGCCCTTTGCCAGCAGGGAGCGGGCCCCGGCCCGGAGCAGCATGCTCACATTCACGTCGGGTAGCGGCAGGCCCCGTTGATCCTGGACCGAGATCTTGAGGGCCGCTCTGCTGCCCGCCACCAGGCTCTCCTGCCCCCTCACCGACAGGAAGGGAATGTCCAGGATCTCGGAGAGGGCGATAACTCCCCCTGTGGCCTGGCCAGTCGAAGGCTCGAAGCGCCACCCGAGGCGCAGCAGGTCTGCGTCCGTGCCCGCGCCAGGTCCGAGAGTCAGGCGCAGCAGCAGTTGTCTTTCTCCTTTGCCCGCAGGGATGGCCTCGCTCGCTTTCCCCAGGACCCGCCCGTTCAGGTCCAGGGCCCTGGCGGTCAGCCGGCCCGAGGTGGCGCGCTCTGGCAAGACAGCTCGCACTGTGAGGTGGCCGCCCCTCACCTGGGCTCGTACCTGTTTGGGGTCCAGGGAGAAGGGGGGAGGGAGCGCCCTGGTCGAGGCTGAAGGCCCGTTCGAGGCGCTCCTCGGGGAGGAGAGGGCGGGAGATCTCGCGCGGGCGGCGTCTGGGGCGGCATAGGAGCCTCGCTCCGCGGCGGCGCCCAGGACTAGGACGCAAAACACCCCGGCGCAGGCCCTGGTCGGCTTGCGAAGCATGGTGACCTCCGTTGGCAAAGGCACTCGACGCGATCTGGGAGGCTCTGACAGCGGGCCGGGAGCAAAGTTCCCATATGGTTCATCCCTTTCCAGTCCGCCCTCCCAGGCGCTACTATCCCGGTCATGGCTAGGCGGCTCCCCTCCATCACCTTCTTCGGCCTCCAGTCCAGGGAGGGGCTGAGCTTTGGTCTCATGATGCTCTCCGCGGCGCTCCGCAGGCGAGGCATCACCTGCCGCCTGGTGCTGGCGCGAAGCGCCGAGGAGGCACTCAAGAGCTTCGCCGAGGCCCCGACCGATGTCGTGGGCTTCAGCGTCACCACCGGCCTCCACCGCGTCTTTGTCGCCTGGGCCCTCGCCTTGAAGCGGCGCTTCGGGGTCCACACGGTCTTCGGCGGTCCTCACCCCACGTTCTTCCCGGACTTCGTCGCGACCCCGGGCGTGGACGCGATCTGCATCGGCGAGGGAGAGAGCTCGCTGCCGGCCTACCTGGAGGCCTTTGGCGACGCCATGGCTCCGCCCTCTCACCCGGTCCCGGGTTGGCGGCACAAGCGCGAGGGGAGCGGCGGGCTCGAGCTGCTCGAGGGCGAGGCGCAGCCACTCGAGCCCGACCTGGACGCGCTTCCCTCCCCGGATTGGTCGCTCTACTACGACCGGAACCCATGGCTCGCCTCCCACCCGGTGAAGAGCTTCCTCGGCACCCGGGGCTGCCCCTACCGCTGCACCTACTGCTTCAACCGGGAGTGGCTCGACAGGTCCAGCCGCCCCGCCTCCTCGGTGGTGAGGACCCGGGACCCGGAGCTGGTCGTTGGCGAGATAGAGGATGTCAGGCGGCGCTGGCCCCTGCGCCTGGTCTGGTTCCTCGACTCCAACTTCGCCGCCAATCGAAAGTGGCTCGCCTCCTTCCTCCCGCTGTATCGCGCCCGCGTCGGGCTCCCTTTCTTCTGCAAGGTGCGTCCGAACAGCGCCACCCCCGACCTGGTGGAGAGCCTCGTCGGGGCGGGCTGCACCTCGGTCGGCATCGGCATCGAGTCGGGCAACGACAGGCTGCGAAACGAGGTCCTCGAGCGGCGCATGAGCTCCGAGCAGATCGTGAACGCGAGCCTGGGCTTCGTGGAGCGCGGGGCCCGCGTGATGTCCTTCAACATGGTGGGCTTGCCTGGCGAGACCTACGAGATGGCCAAGGAGACCCTCGCGCTCAACGTGGAGGCGCGGGTGGACTACGCCATGACCATGTTCCTACAGCCCTTCCCGGGCACGGAGATCGCCCGCCGGGCCAGGGCCGAGGGGCTCTTCGACGGCGACTTCGAGGCCCTGGCGTCGTCCTACTTCCAGCCCTCGCCCATCAGGTCCCCGAGCCCCTGGGACCGTAGGCGCATCGTGAACTTGCAGCGGCTCATGGCCATGGCGGTGGCCTTCCCAGAGGTCCGCCGGCACATCGACCTATGGGTGTCGCTGCCGGAAAACCCCTTTTATCTCGAGCTGTTCAAAAGATACAACCACCGGGCCTTCCACTCCGAGTTCTACAAGGCCTATTCGCTGAGACTGCCTCGGAAAGGGCTTCGTTGACCGCGGAGTGGTGCTGGTGTGAAACGCTCTCATTGACCGCTTTGGTCACTGGTGAGAGGATGGAGGGGTCATGGCGTTCATGGATTCCTTGCAGCGCTGGGCCCGGCTGGCGGGCCTCCTCGGGTTGGCGGCTGGCTCCCTGGTGGTGCAGGCCTGCACCAGGGACTCCCCCGGCGTCAGGGACGCTGCCATCGATGCCGCGCAGCAGCCGGACGCCGCAGGGGACGCCGCGGCGGGCGACGCCGCGGCGGGCGACGCCACGGTGAGCCAAGACGCCTCGGCGCCCCAGGACGCCGAGACCCTCGACGCCCGCCTCTGGGACGTGATCTGCGAGTAGGCCCCTCCCCTCCGATTCGGAGCGGCTGAGAGATGTAAGCAAGATACCGAACGCAGAATCGGCGATGTCGGCACGCTGGGGAGGGGTATCGAGTTCTCCCAGTAGGTACTGGTTTGTTTAGGGCGCCTCGCCGGCCTTCGGGCGGCGACCGGGCTGCTCTGGGCTCCACACTGCGAAGGTCTCGCCTGCGGCGGGACTGCTTCGCACCCTCCGCATCCCTGACGCGGGGAAATCAGCGATGCAGCCCAGCATGGGCTTGGCGCGCGCGCCGCCCGCCGCCGGCTCTGTAGGGCCACGGCGGCCGACGCACGCTGCACCTCGGTGTATAGAAGGGATGGTGTCCCCCTCATCCTGGCCGCTTCGGAGGCTGGTACGGGTCAGGTTGGGGGTGACATCCGAGATGTCCCCCTCATCCTGGCCGCTTCGGAGGCTGGTACGGGTCAGGTTGGGGGTGACATCCGAGAT
>JAVEWA010000345.1:0-7370 GCA_034004785.1 Polyangia bacterium | reverse complement strand
GCTCTAGCTGTCCATGGCGGTCTTGTTGGCCGGCTTCGCCGTGCTCGAGCTGCACCAGCGGTTCGAGAAGCTGGAGATCGACCGCCGCTGGCTGCCTCTCGGCGGGGTGCTCTCGGGCTTCTTTGGCGGGCTCTCGGGACACCAGGGCGCGCTGCGCTCAGCGTTTCTCGCCAAGGTCGGGATCTCGCCCCAGGCCTTCGTGGGCACCAACGCGGTCATCGGGCTGCTCGTGGATCTCGTGCGGATCTCGGCCTACGCTGCGATTCTGTTCGGCGCGCGCCTCACGGACTTGGCGAGGAGCCGCGAGGGCGTCCTGATCGCCGTCGGCGCCCTCGCCGCCTTCGCCGGGGTGATCCTCGGCAAGCGGGTCCTCGACAAGATCACCATGGCCACGGTGCAGCGAATCACCGGAGGTCTGCTGCTGCTCATCGCGCTGCTGCTCGGGCTTGGTGTAATCTGAATGACCGAGCCGGGAGACGAGGCGCTTGCAGAGCGGAGGAACTGTATGAACCCACTCGAAGATGACGCCTGGCGTCTGCTCCTTCTCGACGCCCGCACTCACAACGGATGGAGCCCACAGCCCATAGAGGACGCCCTGCTCCACCGGCTCTACGAGCTCGTGCGCATGGGCCCGACGGCGATGAACAGCCAGCCCGTGCGGCTCCTGTTCGTAAAGAGCCCGGAAGCAAAGGAGCGGCTGCGGCCAGCGCTCGCCTCCGGCAACGTTGACAAGACGATGGCGGCGCCGGTCACGGTGATCGTCGCGTACGACAGCGAGTTCTACGACAAGATGTCCCGCCTCGTGCCCCACGCGCCGGATGCGGGACGGCGGATCGGAGGCATGGACGCCGATGGACGCCGTCGGATGGCGCTCCTGAGCGCGACCCTGCAGGGCGGCTACATCATTCTCGCGGCGCGCGGGCTCGGGCTCGACTGCGGGCCGATGGCCGGGTTCGATGCGAACAAGGTTGACGCCGAGTTCTTCGCCGACGGCAAGTGGAAGTCCATCTTCCTCCTGAATCTGGGCCGCGGCGATCCGGCCAAGCTCCGCCCTCGGGCCCCCAGGCTGGACTTCGACGAGGCCTGCAGGATCGTCTGAGGCCGCGCATCCTTAGTTGGGGTCGGCGTGCAAATCTAAGCCAGAGAACGGCGGGGAACCCAGGGATCCCATTCGGAAACACGTTGTAAATCAAAGACAAAGCCCTGGGGTGTTCTGCGGCCCCCTGAATAGTTTAGCATTTCGACTGACAAACTAACCCGCCCTGTGCTATCGATTCACGACGCGCCGCGTGGCAGGAGGATGCCAGATGAAGGTCTCCACCAGGGGCCGGTACGGACTTCGCGTGATGATGGAGCTCGCAGGTAACTATGGCAAAGGGCCCATGCCGGTCGTCGCCATCGCTAAAAATCAAGATATTTCAGGAAAATACATCCATGTCATCGTCATGGGCCTCAGGTCCGCCGGGCTGGTTCGGACCCTGCGCGGGCCGAGCGGCGGTTATGAGCTAGCCAGGGCGCCGGCGGAGATCACTGCCCTGGACGTGGTGGCCGCGCTAGAAGGTAGGAACGCGCCGGTCGAATGCGTGGCCGACGAAGGCTCCTGTCCGAGGACAGGCCGCTGCGCGGCTCGTGACGTCTGGTGCGACGTGGCCTCTGCCATCGACGGCGTGCTGTCCGCGCTCACCCTCGAGCAGCTCGCGGCCAGGCAGCGCGCCAAGGCCGAGGAGCAGCCGAGCTACTGCATCTGAGAAAGGTGATTCGAATGGCGAGGATCTTCGAGGACAACAGCCAGAGTATCGGCAACACGCCGCTCGTGCGGCTCAGTCAGATCACCAAGGGGCTGCCGGCGACCCTGGCCGCCAAGATCGAGGGCCGGAACCCGGCCTACTCGGTGAAGTGCCGGATCGGCGCCTCCATGATCTGGGCGGCCGAGCGGGACGGGGCCCTTGGGCGAGGGTCCAGGGAGGTCACCGTCGTCGAGCCCACGAGCGGCAACACGGGCATCGCGTTGGCCTTCGTCTGTGCGGCGCGCGGCTATCCCCTACTCCTCACAATGCCCGAGACCATGTCCATCGAGCGGCGCAAGATGCTGGCCGCCTTCGGCGCCGAGCTCGTGCTGACCGAGGGCCCCAAGGGCATGAAGGGCGCGGTGGCCAAGGCCGAAGAGATCGTCGCCTCCGATCCTGCCAGGTACTTCATGCCGCAGCAGTTCAAGAACCCGGCGAACCCTGAGATCCACTTCAAGACCACCGGGCCGGAGATCTGGAACGACACCGAGGGCAAGATCGACATATTCGTCTCTGGCGTCGGGACCGGCGGCACCATCACGGGAGTCAGCCGCTACATCAAGCAGACACGAAAGAAGGACATTTGGTCGGTGGCGGTCGAGCCGAGCCACTCGCCGGTGCTCACGGCGATTCGCAAAGGAGAGGAACCCAAGCCAGGGCCGCACAAGATCCAGGGCATAGGCGCCGGCTTCAAGCCCGACGTCCTCGACCTCGGGCTCGTCGATGAGATCGCGACCGTGTCGAACGACGAGGCGCTGGCCTGGGCCCGCCGGCTGCACCGCGAGGAAGGCATCACCTGCGGCATCTCGAGCGGGGCGGCGGTAGCGGTGGCCTGCCGCATCGCGGCCCAGCCCGAGCACAAGGGCAAGCTCATCGTGACTGTCCTCCCCGACGCCGGCGAACGCTACCTGAGCACCGCCTTGTTCGAGGGGATCCAGTAGCACGAGTCGATCCCTTGCGGCAGCTTCGGCCCCTCGCGGCAGCTTCGGCCCCTCGTGGCAGCTTCGATCCCTCGCGGCAGCTTCGGCCCCTCGTGGCAGCTTCGATCCCTCGCGGCAGCTTCGGCCCCTCGCGGCAGCATCGGTCCCTCGTGGCAGCTTCGGCCCCTCGCGGCAGCTCGGTCCCTGCGATCGGGTGGCCCGCCAGCGCGCTGGAATGCAAGGAGAAACCATGCGTGGATCCATGGACTTCCGGCTCCCCTAAAGCGGCTATTTTCGCTTGCTTCCATGGAGATAGGCGGGTATGAAACTGGAGTACTGATCAGAAGCGTTTTCTGGTCAGCAGGATATCCACCTCGACCCGTGGGCGGCGGGTTTGGCGGGCTACGTGGCCCCGACCAGGGCCCCGCACGGGGTGCCGGGCCGTTAGGTGACCAGTGGGGCCGAGCGGATTCCGACGACCCGAGACGGAGCGCACATGCGGTACGCTGAGACCGGATTCAACCTGGAGATCGACCTCTCCACCGGGAACGTTGAGCGCGTGGAGACCGACCCCCGCTGGACCAAACAGCACCTGGGGGGGCTCGGCACCAACGCGCGGCTGATGTGGGAGCGGGTGCCCCCTGAGACCGAGCCCTTCTCGCCCGACAACCTGCTGATCTTCAGCACGGGGCTGCTGGGGGCGACGCCGGCCCCGGGCGCCAACCGCACCATCGTGACGACCTACTCGCCCCAGACGCTCTTCATGGCCTACTCGATGATGGGCGGTTTCTGGGCGCCCGAGCTCAAGCACGCGGGCTACGACAAGGTCATCCTGAGGGGCAAGTCCCCGAAGCTGGTCTATATCTGGATCCACGACGACAAGGTCGAGCTCCGAGACGCGGCGCACCTGCGAGGCAAGGGAGCCGGCGAGACCGCCGAGCTCATCAAGCAGGAGCTGAGGGAGCCCAGGGCCCAGGTTGCGGCCATTGGCCTGGCCGGCGAGAGCCGCGTGTTCTTCGCCTCCATCGAGCAGGGCCGCTCTAGCGCCAGCCGGCTCGGCCTGGGCGCGGTCATGGGAGACAAGGGGGTCAAGGCCATCGTAGTGCGGGGCACCAAGGACATCCACGTCGCCCGGCCAGAGGAGTTCATCGGCTACTGCAACGAGGTGCTGAGCTACATCACCGAGCGTGAGGCCAAGCCCGTGCCCGGCGTGATGCCCATCCTGGCCGGTCTGGGCTCGCCCCAGGAGATGAAGCTCATCGACGAGGAGTGGCACACCACGAACTTCATGTGGGGGAACTCCCGTACGCGGCGGAGGGACTTCTGGACCCCCGAGATCGAGGAGCGGTGGCGGGGCAGCCAGGAGAGCGCACGAAGGAGGCTGATCAGCTGCCACAACTGCCCAATGAAGTGCGGCGCGATCATCTCGGTCCCCGACGCCTCCACCTACATGATGAAGTGCTTCTCCAAGCTAACCTACACCATGGCAGCCTACTCGGACCTGGACTTCGGCTTCCGAATCGCCCAGCGCGCCACGGAGTACGGCGTGGACGCGTTCTCGGCGCCGCAGGTCATGGCCTTCGGCCTCGAGCTGCTGGAGGCCGGCATCCTCACCGAGCAGGACTTCGCCGGTATGCCGTCGGACAACGAGGGGAGGTTCTACTGGCTGCTGGACCGGATAGTGCGGCGCGAAGGCATCGGAGACGTGCTCGCGGACGGGACCTACTGGGCGGCCAAGAAGATTGGCAAGGGCGCGGAGACCTACGCCCACAACAACATCAAGAAGCACGAGCAGCTCCCCCTCAAGCTGGGGATGCTGAACCCGGTGTACTACCTCATGTACTCCACCGGGGAGAAGTCCAACATCACCCAGATCGAGGGGCAGTTCCCCCAGGCGCCATTCGCCACGATGGAGGAGCGCGAGGACTTCGTGAAGGACTGGATCCATGTCCCCGATCCGAAGTTCAAGCAGTACCTGCTGGACTGGGAGTTCCGAGGCGAGCGCTCCAATCCCTACTACCCAACGGTGCAGATGTCCTGCGAGATCGTCGATTGGCAGGAGATGATGCACTACATCGACGACGCCGTGGGGATCTGCGCGGGTCTGTCCTCCTTCCCCCTCAAGCCGCCCTACCACATCCACAATTACCCGGCGATCATCTCGGCGGCCGCCGGGCTGGAGCTCGACGAGGCCGAGCTGGTCAAGATTACCCGGCGCAACCGAACGCTGGTCCGCGCCGTGAACAACCGCCGGGGCATGACCCGGGAGGACGAGCGTCCGCCAGAGAACCACTGGAAGAAGCGGTTCCCGGAGCTGGAGGCCAACCTGCTCGACTCCTACTACCGGTTCAAGGGGTGGAACCTGAAGGGGATCCCCACCCAGGAGACGCTCGACGGGCTCGGCCTTTCGTTCGTGGCCGAGGACTTGAAGCGGCGAGGTATCTTGACGGCGGACGAGGGCTCGGCCCAGGCGCCCACCACGGCGGGTGCGTGACGAACATGACGACGCAAGCCAGGAAAAAGAAGGTGATCAAGACCATCCGGGTCAACGTTGACAAGTGCAACGGCTGCAGGGCCTGCGAGGTCATCTGCTCGGCGTTCCACGCCACGCCGAGGTACAGCAGCAACAACCCGGAGCGCGCCCGCATCCGGGTCATACACGAGCCGATGCGGAACCTGTACGTCCCGGTCTATGCTGGCGAGTACACCGCGGCGGAGTGCGCTGGACGAGACGCCTACACCATCGACGGCAAGGACTACGACGAGTGCGCCTTCTGCCGGGCCTCGTGCCCGTCGCGCCCATTCTTCAAGGAGCCCGACTCCGGGCTGCCGCTCAAGTGCGACCTGTGCGAGAGCGATCCGCCCCTCGAGAAGCCCCTGTGTGTGCAGTGGTGCCTGGCAGAGGCGCTCACCTACGAGGAGCGGGAGGAGGAGGTGGAGGAAGAAGAGGCGGCCGAGGTGAGCGAGCTCGAGCTGGGGCTGACGTCCCTGGCCGATCGGTTCGGGGTCGAGAAGGTGAACAGCACCATGGCTCGCCTGTTCAGGAAGGGATGAGGCCGGCGACATGGGGAAATCCAAGCCCGAGGACATCGTCGCCCCCTTTCCAGAGACCCTCGTGGAGATCAAGGAGGCGGGCGGCGAGACCTACCGGTTCTGCTACCAGTGCGGCAAGTGCGACGTCGTGTGCCCGTGGAACCGGGTGCGGGAATTCAGCATCCGCAAGATCATCCGCGAGGCAGCCTTCGGCCTTACGCAGATCGAGGACGACGACGTCTGGCGCTGCACCACATGTGGGACCTGTCCCCAGCAGTGCCCGAGGGGAGTCAAGCAGATCGAGCTGAGCGTGTCCCTGCGCCGGATCGCCTCCAACTACGACGTGTTCCCCGCCTCGGCCCGTGCGGCGCGCTCCGTGCGCGGGAGCCTGCGCAGCGACGGCAACCCCCTGAACGAGGACCGGAAGCGGCGAGCGGACTGGGCGAAGGATCTGGCGGTGCGGCCCTTTGCCGAGGGGATGGAGCTGCTGTACTTCGTAGGCTGCTACTACTGCTACGACCCGCGGCTCAAGAAGGTCGCGGCGGCCACGGCCCGCATCCTGCAGCGAGCCGGAGTGGACTTCGGGATCCTCGGCGAAGAGGAGAGCTGCTGCGGGGAGAGCATCCGCAAGACGGGCGGCGAGGAGGTCTTCCGGGCCCTGGCTCGGCAGAACATCAAGACCTTCATCGACCGCGGCGTGAAGAAAATCCTGGTCTCTTCCCCGCACTGCTACCACACGCTCAAGAACGAGTACCCCGATTTCATGGTGCGCTTCGAGGTCGTTCACCTCTCCCAGCTCCTCGTGGAGCTGATCCGGCAGGGGCGGCTCTCGTTCAGCCGGGAGTTCCCTCGGACGGTGACGTACCACGATCCGTGCTACCTCGGCAGGCACAACGGCCTGTACGAGGAGCCCCGCGAGATCCTGAGGGCCATCCCCGGCCTGCACCTTGTGGAGATGGCCAACGCGCGCCAGGACAGCCTTTGCTGCGGCGGCGGCGGGGGCCGGATCTGGATGGACACTCCCAAGAACGAGCGGTTCTCGGAGCTTCGGCTGGAGCAGGCCGACGCGGTCGAGGCCGAGGTGCTCGCGACCTGCTGTCCATACTGCATCACCATGTTCGAGGACAGCCGGCTCGGCCGGCCGGAAGGCGATCCCCTGCGGGTCATGGACCTCACCGAGATCGTCGTGGAAGCGCTCTGAGTCGCGGGACAAGCCGCAAGGATCCTATACCGTGGAACGAGAGCTAGGCGCAGACAGTATCGGCGATGTGATGGTGGTCGGCGGCGGCATCAGCGGCATCCAGGCCTCCCTGGACCTGGCCACCGCGGGGTACAAGGTCTATCTCGTCGAGAAGTCGCCGACCATCGGCGGCAAGATGGCGCAGCTCGACAAGACCTTCCCCACCAACGACTGCTCGATGTGCATCGAGTCGCCCAAGTTCATCGAGTGCCACCGGCACCCCAACATCGAGATCCTGACCTACACCGAGGTAGAGCGGGTGGATGGCGAGGCGGGCGACTTCACGGTGACGCTCGTCAAGAAGCCGCGCTACATCCTGCAAGACCGCTGCTCTGGCTGCACGACCTGCGTGAGCTACTGCCCTGTCAAGGTGCCCGATCCCTTCAACCA
>JAVEWA010000344.1:0-7381 GCA_034004785.1 Polyangia bacterium | reverse complement strand
TCTCACCGCCCGCTGCTCCGAGGAGTCGGGGGGGAGCACGACCCTCTACGTGATCGTCGGGGATCGGAACAACGACGAGAGCGGCAGCACTGCGCTCTCCTTCGACACCCGGGGTGAGGACACCCCGACCGACGTGAGCGCTTCGGGCGGAGAGGGATCGGTGACCGTGAGCTGGACCGCGCCCACCGACAACTCCAACATTCTGTACTATGACGTCCTTTGCTCCCAGGACGGGAGCCCGATCCCCGGCGTCTCCAGCGAGGACAAGGCCGACTGGATCAGCAGCCGAGAGATCTGCAACAAGGAGCTCTTCGTGGGGGATGCGACCGACGTGGCCGAGGCGCCAGACTGCTCGATCGAAGACAGCGGCCTGAACGCCGGCACACATCCGAGCCCCTGCTACGTCTGCTACTCGGCCCCCAGCGGCACCGACAGGGTCCGCCTCTCCGGCCTGGACAACGGCACCGAGTACGCCTTCGCGGTGGTGTCGGTGGATCGCCACGGCAACGTGAGCAGAGTCTCCGAGGTGGTGACCGCCACGCCTGAGGAGACCACCGATTTCGCGGAGCACTACCGGGACTCGGGCGGCAGGGAGGAAGGCGGCTTCTGCTTCGTGGCCACGGCGGTCTATGGCGACTACGGCCACCCCGACGTGGTGCGGCTGAGGGGCTTCAGGGATCGGATCCTCATGAGGAGCGGACCTGGACGGCGGTTCGTGGCCTGGTACTACCGCAACGGGAGAGCCGTGGCTCTGCTCCAGGATGTCTTTCCCGGCCTCGGGCTCGTCGCCAGGCTCGGTCTGGAGGGGCTCGGCGTGCTGGTGGAGCCAGCGGGCCCGGGGTCGCGCGCTCCCGAGGGCTCGGCGCCCATGGGGCTGCTCCTCATGGTGGCGACCGCGGCGCTCGCCAGGCGGCGGCGCCAGGCTTCCCGTGTCGTCCAAGATGAGGCCTCCTCGCCAGGGACCATCTCTGTAGAGGAGGTGCGGCGGTGAAGCGGCTCCTCTGCGCCATCCTCCTGGTCTCGGCCGCCCTCCAGCCCCGCCAGGGCCGGGCAGACAGGTTCGTGCCAGACGCCGAGTACAAGCCCACCCCGCGGTGGTTTCATGTTGAGGTGAAGTTCGGGCCCTACAAGCCGGACGTGGACAAGGAGTTCGGAGGCGGAGCGACTCCCTACAAGGACATCTTCGGGGGCGGCCTCCGGCTCATGACCCAGCTCACGGCCGACCTGCTCTTTCTGAAGCTGCACGGCTCGCTCGGGGTGGGTGGAACCTTTGGCTATTTTCAGGCCAAGGGCAAGGCGCTCTCCGAGGACGGCAGCAAGTCGAGCGACAAGACCACGCTCCAGTTCATGCCCTTCGTCCTGTCCCTCGTGTACCGCTGGGACTATCCGATCTACAAGTGGGGCATCCCCCTGGTGCCCTACATACGTGTGGGCCTGGCCTGCGCCGCCTGGTGGATCACCGACGGCAGCGGTGACACAGCTTCGCTTGGAGAGGGGGAGAAGGCCCGCGGCAGCACCTTTGGCTATCAGATCAACCTGGGCCTGGCCTTCCTGCTCGACGCCCTGGAGCAGTCCTCCGCCAAGAAGCTAGACATGGACTTGGGCATCAACCACAGCTACCTCTTCGTGGAGTTCGTGCACAACCGCCTGGACGACTTCGGGTCGAAGAGCTCCATCGATCTCAGCATGAAGTACTCGCTGCTCGCCGGATTGGCGCTGGAGTTCTGAGCGGGCCGGGAGTCCGGCCAGGGAGCCATCAGGCCAGCTCGTCGTAGAAGACCCGCTCGAGGCAGAGCCCGCAGGCAGGGGCAGTGGGCCCTGCCGAGGCTCGATTCCTCTGCTCCAGAGCCTGGGCGATCCAGCCGGGGGGCCGCCGCCCCCGCCCCACCTCCACCAGGCTCCCAACCAGGATGCGCACCATGTGCTTGAGGAAGGCGGTGCCCTCGACGTCCACGGCAACGAGAGGGCCATCCGCCGAGATCTCAACCCTCGTGAGCTCCCGCACCGCGTTCTCCCTGTCGCAGGAGGCCGCCCTGAAGGACTCGAAGTCGTGCCTGCCCACCAGGTGCTCCGCCCCCCTGGCCATGGCCTCCAGGTCCAGCGCGCGGAGCCGGTGCCAGGCGGTGCGGCACTCCAGCGGGTCGCGCCGCTCCTCGTTCCAGATCCTGTAGCGGTAGTGCTTGCCCCGGGCCGAGAACCGTGCGTGGAAGCCCTGCGGCATCTCGCGCGCCTCCCGGACCGCGAGGTCCTCGGGCAGAAGGGAGTTCAGGCCTCTGAGGTAGCCGCGGGGCGGAATCGAGGAGCTGGTGCAGAAGGAGGCGCCCTGTCCCCTGGCGTGTACGCCTGCGTCGGTGCGGCTGGCGCCCACGACCTTCACCGGCGCTTTCTCGAGGACGGCCAGCGTCTCCATGAGCACGCCCTGCACGGTGGGCTCCTCGGGCTGGATCTGCCACCCCGCGTATCTGGTGCCATCGTAGGCCAGCCTCAGGTAGATGACGCGCTCGGGGGCCATGGGCTGGGTTTAGCAGAAGCCTCGCGCCGAGGGAACTGCCCCGAGGGGAGTGAGCTCGCCAGGCATCGAGGCAGCCTGACCGACCATTGCTAGCCTGTTGATAAACGAGCCCAAGCGCGGCGCCAATGAACCGGGAGCTCCGTTAGACCGATTGGTCGATCATCTGGAACCTTGTGGGGGCTGGGAGCCATTTCAGGTCTTCGAGGGAAAAGTCTCAGTTGGCTGGGTTTGCGGGGCTTGTGCTACATCCGCTATCTGTTGCAGGGTATGGGTATGAGTACGCCAACAAATAACCTTGAGCCTCGCTCCTGTGGAATCCAGTTGCTCGGGCTGACCCTCGGGCTGGCCCTCGGGCCCGCGGCATGCGGCGACGACTCTGCTCCACCAGCCGACGCGGGCCTCGACGGCGGCGATGGGGACGTCCCCTACCCCGAGTCCCCCTACGACGCGGTGGACGTGTTCGTGGGCACCGGCGCCCTGGGCGCCGGGGTGGGCGCCTGCTATCCCGGCGCGTCCATGCCCTTCTCCATGGTGAAGCTGAGCCCCGACACCTCCACGTCCGCGGGGGGCATGGTCCAGTTCTACCACTACTCGGGGTACTACTACGGCGATCCCATGATCGTCGGCTTCTCCCACACCCACATGAGCGGCATCGGCGTTCCGGGCTACGGCAATATCCGAGTCACTCCAGTCACCGGCTGGACTCCCGAGAAGGCCGGGCCCCTGAAGGCCCGGCACAGGTACGTGAAGGAGTCGGAGACCGGGGCGCCTGGCTTCTACGGGGTGACCTTCGAGGACGGCATCCGGGCCGAGCTCACCGTGGGTGAGCGCACCGGCTATCACCGCTACACCTGGCCCCAGGGCACCCAGGACGGGGACGCCGTGGTGGTCCTCCACGCCACGGCCACGCTGGTGAATGGAAGGCCCCTGGCGGGCGAGGTGCAGGTGAATCCCGCCGAGAGCCGGGTGCATGGCTGGGGCCTCGTGGATGACCAGCAGGGAGAGGACTTCCACATCTGGTTCGACGCCAAGTTCGACCGCCCCATCCTGAGCTTCGGCGTGTGGGCCGACGAAGAGGTGAGCGGCGACGCCACGGCGGACGGTACGGACGTGGGCGCCTGGGTGTCCTTTGCGGCGGGCGAGCCCCTCACCATCACCTTGGGCATCTCCTGGGTGGACGCCGAGGGCGCGCTCGAAAACCGGCTGGACGACGAGGCTCAGGCCTCGGGCTTCGACGCGGCCCATTCCCGGGCCCGGGCGGCCTGGGAGTCGGCCCTCGGGCGGATCGAGCTGGAGGGAGGCTCCGGGCTCAGGCAGCGGATCTTCTACAGCGCCCTCTATCACTCCTACCTCCATCCCACGCTGTTCACCGATGCCGACGGCCGCTACGCGGGCTTCGACGGGCAGATCCAGGACGCTGGCGATCAGGCTTTCTACACCGACTTCTCCCTGTGGGACACCTACCGCACCCTTCACCCGCTCCTCACTCTCCTCGAGCCCGATCTCACCTCGGACCTGGCCCAGTCCCTGGTGCGCATGGCCGATCAGTGGGGCGGGCTGCCGAAGTGGCCCATGGCCAACGCCGAGGCTGGCTCCATGATCGGATCCCCGGCGGCCATCGTGCTGGCCGAGGCCTACCTCAAGGGGGTCCAGGGCTTCGACGTCTCCGGCGCCTGGGCGCACATGCTCGCCCAGGCCACCGGGCCCCTGCCGGCGGGGTCGAGAGGCGGCCTCCAGCAGTACCTGGACCTCGGGTACGTGGCCTCGGACATCGATGGCGGCTCGGTTTCGAAGACCCAGGAGTACAACTGGGCCGACTTCGCCATCGCCAACCTGGGCGAGGCCCTCGGACACGCCGCCGAGGCGGCTTCCCTGCGCACTCAGTCGCGCTCTGGCACCGCGCTCTGGGACGATGGGGTGGGCTTCTTCAGGGGGCGGAGGACCGACGGGACCTGGGAGCCGAGCTTCGAAGCGTCTCGCTGGGAGGACTACTACGTAGAGGGCAACGCCAACCAGCACCTCTGGCTCACCCCCTATCCCAGCGTGCTGACCGAGCTGATGGGGGGCCGGACTGGCGCCCTCGGCCGCCTCGACGAGTTCTGGGGGGACACTCTCGAGCACTGGGAGTGCTGCGACCTGCGCCTCTGGGCGCCGAGCCCGTACTACTGGCACGGCAACGAGCCCGACATCCACGCCTCCTACTACTTCGCCATGCTCGGACGGCCCGAGGGCACCCAGCGCTGGGTGCCCTGGGTCCGGGACATCCACTACTCCCTCGGGCCCGAGGGGCTCCCTGGAAACGACGACGTGGGCACCCTGTCGGCCTGGTACGTCTGGACCGCCCTCGGCCTCTACCCCTGGGCAGGCAGCGACCTGTACGTCCTCGGCACGCCCGCCTTCACGCGGGCAGTGATCCACCTGGACTCGGGCGACTTGATCATCGAGGCCACGAACCTCGCCGCGGGCCCCTACGTGCAGGCCGTCACCCTGGACGGCCAGCCCATCTCTCGGCCCTGGCTCCGTCACCAAGAGATCTCCAGCGGCGGTACGCTCTCCTTCACCCTGGGCGCCGAGCCCTCCGCCTGGGGCGTGACCGACGAGGACCCGCTGTAGCCGTCACTCCGCCCTCGTCTCCACCGTCACTCCGCCCTCGCTTCGGCGTTGCCCCGCCCTCACCCTCCGCCGCTCACCATTTCACCGCCCTAGCCTCGCCCTCGCCCCACCCTCAGCCTGCCGTCACTCTGCCTTCGCACTATAGTTACCTCGTCGCGGCCAGGAGCCTGTCATCGAGGGCTGCCATGTCCTAAAGAGGCGGGTCGATCACCGGATCGCCCGGCGTGAGATGGCCCGTGGCGTCGACGACCTCCAGGGCTTCGAGGTTGGCGATGTAGTACTCAAATACATAGCTGCCCAAATCCAGGATGAAAACGACCCAGGGGTAGAAGACCTTTGTCGCAACAAGATACGATGGCATCGACGTGAGGCGTCGTTGCACTCCGGTTTCGATGTCGTAGAGCACCGCAGTCGTGCCTCCGAGGCCATACCTGGTAGTGTTGAATACGATCAGGTGTTCGTGGATGGCTCCTCCCATGACGCCCCGAGTTGGTTCCTCCCCGCCCTCGAGGTGGAGCTCCTCGCCGGTTGGGATGTGGTGCAGGAACAGGTGCCAGGGCCATTGGACCCAGTACTCCGAGCAGAGGTAGCTCAGGTACTCGCCCCAGAGGTAGACGTCGTAGCAGTAGTAGCTTGCGGAGTTTGGCACATGGGTCTCCTCGCCGGTGACGAGGTCGAGGTAGAAGACGTCCTTGCCGAGCGAGCCCGCGAGGTCCGTGTATCCGGACCAGGCTAAGTACCGGTCTGTGATGTCGTGGTAGCCCGGATTGGTCCCGGGGGCCGAGAGCTGGATGGTCGTGCCCTCCTGGCGATCCCAGAGGAGAAGAGCGTGTGGTGATGCGGCGTCCTGCGTTGAGCTTCTCTCGAAGACCAAGAATCTGCCGTTGGTCTGAGGGCTCCATTCGCACAGTGGGTCATCGGTCAGTTGCTCCTCTGTCCAAGAGCTCAGGTCGTAGCGATAGATGTCCTTGCAGTGATACTCAGGCTGTGTCTGGTAGGCTCTGTTGTCACTCCAGAAAACCTCATCCCCGCGAATGTAGGTGGTAGTTGCTCGCGCCTGTCCAGTCAGCTTGTATTCCAGACAGTCCGTCAGAGAGAGGAGATATACATCCCAGGCAGGCCGATCCTTGGGCCCACGGGAGTACACGAGCCGTCCGTCCCACAGACCCAACCCAGCGACCTCCTCGTCCGGCCCTCCGATGTGCAGCTTGAAGAACGGCAGGCTGCAGTATTCGTAGGGTACTCCAACCGGGGGCTCACCAGCATCGGGCGATCCGGCGTCGGCCGGGATCTTGACGTCCGGAGGAGGTGTCGAGTCCTGGGCCACTCCGGACTCGGCGTCGTGGTCGGTCTTGCCAGGCTGGTCCTCGCAAGAGAGGCCACCGAGCAGCGTGGCCAGGAACGCCGCAGGCAAGAGGAGCTGGTCGGTCGCCCTTCTCCTGGTATGCCTCATGGCGTCATCACCTCCATCCGGTATACGGAAACCAGGTTGGACCCGAAGCTGTATCTCCTGGCACCCACGTACTGCGCCCGGAACTCCTCCGCTGCGCCGCTCGTGACCTGTCCGAGGAGCAGAGGCGAGGAAGGCGCGCTCACATCGTAGATGGACGCCTGCTCCGGATGCGCCGAGAGCGCCCAGAGCTGCCCTCCGCGGAACCGCACCCGCTCCAGCTGTCCAACGCCCGGCAGCGCGATGACCGCAGCCAGGCTGCGCCCAGCCGAGAGATCGTACAGGTAGACCTTGCCGGAATCTTGGGCCGCGGCCAGGAGCCTTCCTTCGAGCGCTGCCACGCTCACGATCCTACCAGACTTCTGGCCGCCCTGCTTGCCGCCACCCTTTCCATCGCTACCTGGGGCGGGTACCTGGAAGGTTTCGAGGTGGGTGAGCGCCGAGGGGCTGGCCAGATGATAGACGCCAACGCCTGCGCTTCCGTGGGCCAGGAAGATCCTGCCTCCGGAGACTGCGATGTCTTGAGAGCCGTGATCCGTGAGGTGCTCGGCGACTACCTCGGGGGCCCGGCGCCATCCAGGCTCGACGACGCTCAGGCCACGGGCACCTCGACGCGCCACGCAAAGGCGCCCACCACACCAGGCGATGGCAGAGGCGCCGCCCACTCCATTGCCCCGTAGCCGACTAGTCTCTGCCAAGGTTGCGGCCTCCAGCACGGCGAGGCCCCAGGGCCCCATGGCCACGAAGAGCTTGCCGTCCCGGACCGCCAGATCCTCCACGATCCCACCCGGGTTGGAGAGGGTCTC
>JAVEWA010000343.1:0-7391 GCA_034004785.1 Polyangia bacterium | reverse complement strand
GATCCTCCGAGCCTGCCAGGCCCAGCCATCGGCCCCAACGCCCGATGTGCCGCCACTGCGTGCTCGCCCAGCCCGGGGTGACGCCGTCTGGGTCCGCGAAGTCTGGCCACCGCTCCACTCCAGGCTCTGCGCGGTCCTCCACCGCCAACAGCGCCGGAGCATCCGCGATCTCTTCGGCTTTCGTGGGCAGGCGCAGCCTGCCGTAGGGCACGAAGCCGGAGGGATAGATCGTGAAGTACCGGTCGTGGGTCTGGCACCAGACCACTGCCACTGGATGCTCAGGCCCGGTCTTGCGCCTCCGGTAGCAGTGGATCCGAGCTTCACAGAGGCAGTGGGCCCCTTCGCCACAGGGCGCCGATCGAGGCACATCCGTCCGGAAAAGCCCTTTGTCGTCCTGTCGATACTCGCCGATGATGAAGTCAGGCTTGCGCTCGTGCTCGCGTGTGTGACATGCTCCTTGACGTTGCTGCAGCGCAACACCACCCTGAGGGCCGGATGCGTACGGGCACCGGCCCTCACCCTTTAAGGGGAGGTTTTTCTTGTGGCGAGGATCCGGAGTCGGAGCCTCGCCGGCTCACGCCGGCAAGGCTACCCCGAGGGACAAGGAACCTGCAACGGGACCGCACTCAGGCGGACAGTGGGCTCGCGACGTAACAGCTGCAGGATCCCGATGGCGGGATCGCCCCAGAAGTCCGTTTGTGTCGAATGGGCGCTCTGGCCCACCAGGAACTGGGCCACCTGGATCCGCCCCGTTGCGGCGACCAGGAAGTCCTCGGTGGCCTCGAGCCCCACCCATTGGGCATACGCCATGGTGACCTGTGCGCCGAGCGCCTGAGCTGGGGAGAACGTGACCGTGTTGTCGTCCGCGCCGGAGATCACCCTGATCACGTTCGGCTGCACGAGTAGTGACCCGCCACCGGGCCCGTGCGCGGCGATAGGGCCCCCATTGCCGGGCCATAACGCCAAAGGATGGTCCATCCTATCGAGTAGTGACCCGCCACCAGGGCCCGCCTGCCCTACCTACCCCCCCCATCGCTACTGCCGTTTCCGAGCGCCCGCATTGGCGCGCACGCCCGCAGTTACTTCCGAAGTGGAACACGACTCCATGATATGACTTCAATGTCTCTGGGCCTCGGAGTGCTGGTATGACGAATTCGGCCGCCCGGCCCCTTCCGTTGCCGATTTTCCGCATGATTCCGTGGGAGGAATGCTCGCGGAGGCACCATAGAGGGTCTGAGGATGAGCGAGGACGGCCATGGCTTCCGGGGCCAATTCGGCTACACTCCCTCCCCCATGGAAGCCCTGAGACACTTCGACCAGCCCATCTTCGCGGTAATCCAAGGCCGCTCCTCAAGGCGCTCCTACGAGGAGCGCCCCCTGGAGCCGCGTCTTCGGGAGAGCCTGTCTTCATTTCTCGCGGAGATCCGCCAGGGGCCCTTCGGGTCGGGCCTGAGGCTCGCGCTCTGCGAGGCACGAGGGGCGAGCGGGCGTGCCCTAAGAGGCTACGGCACCTACGGGATGATCCAGGGCGCGAGGAGCTTCATCGTGGGGGCGGTGACAAAGGGGCCGAGCGACCTCGAGGACTTTGGCTACGGCTTCGAGCTGGCCATCCTGCGGGCGACAGACCTGGGCCTCGGCACCTGCTGGCTTGGCGGAACCCTGGATCGGAGCCTCTTTGGAGATCTCATCCGGCTCAGACCATCGGAGCGCCTGCCCGCCGTGAGCCCGGTCGGGCACGCAACGGCCCGGCGCGCTCTTCGAGACCAGGTGGTGCGGCTCGGCGCTCGCTCGGCCACCCGCAAGCCCGCGGCCGAGCTCTTCTTCGACGGCGCCTTCGATCGGCCACTGTCCATGGGGGCGGCTGGTCTCTTTGCCGAGTGCCTGGAGGCGGTGCGGCTCGGCCCTTCGGCCTCGAACATGCAGCCCTGGCGTATCCTGCGTGATGGGCGCGCCGGCGTCTTCCACTTCTTCTGCCAGCGGGCCCGGACCTACACCGTGCCAGACGGGCTCGGGCTCCTGAAGCTGGATCTCCAGCGGGCCGACATGGGCATCGCGCTCTGCCACTTCTCCCTCGTCGCGGGGCAGCTCGGTCTCCATGGACGGCTAGAGGTTCTCCATCCTGCTCCCGAGGTGGGGCCATTGCCTCCGCGGATGGTGTACCGGGCGTCCTTCATCCAGGAGGAAGGTTAGGTCCATCAGGGATTGGGGATCGGGTTCTTCTTTGCGGGCGGTGCGGGCCCTGGGGCGGGCCCTGCCGGGGCGGGCCCTGGGGCGGGCTCTGCCGGGGCGGGCCCTGGGGCGGGCCCTTGGGCGGACCCTGTGGCGGGCCCTTGGGCGGGCCCTGGCGTGGGCCCTTGGGCGGACCCTGTGGCGGGCCCTGTGGCGGGTTCGCCCTCCTGATCAGGCCTCGACTGGCCGTGCTGGACGAGGGTCATCCGGAAAAGGAGGCTCCCATCCTCATGGCGCTCGTACTGCACGGGAGGCCCTGGCAGGGCGGGGGCGAACCAGTAGCGCTCCCGCTCCCCAGAGCCACGGCTCGTGACCTCGTAGAGCCAGGTCTCGAAGATCCCGCCCGCCGTGGCCACGGTGGCCTTGCGGATGGTGGTGTCGGCCTTCGGGAAGGATGCGTGGGCCTGGAAGGCCTTCCAGCGGGCGCGCAGGCGCCGCTGCTCGCCGAATGGACGGCCGCGGCCATCCACCTGGGCCGAGGTGAAGTCCGCCGACTCCTTGTTCACGTCCCGGAAGGTGAGGATGCGGAAGATAGGGGGCTTCCCGGGCACCTCCACGAGGTAGCGTCTGAAGTGGCCGGACGGGCAGGCCTTGCGGATCTCCTCCGCCGTGAAGGGCGTGGGCGCGTGGCCGGGCCGTATCCTGTTCTTATGGGAGGGCTGCTCGCCCCGGGGGCCGTGGCTCCTCGGGCAGGCCCCCAAGGTGAACAGGGCGAGGAGGGCGATGAGGCCGAGGCCCATGGCCGAACCGCGGCCTGGCGGCCGGAGGATTGTGAGCGCCGGGCTCATGGGCGCCCTCCGAGCCAGCTCTCCAGCCTGGCCTGCATCCGGCGGCCGATGTCCTTCCAAAGGAGCAAGGCGAGCAGCCACCAGAGCAGGATCCACAGGGGGACGCCTCCGAGCCACCCGAGGCGGTAGCGGTGCAGGCCCGCCACCTGGATGTAGAGGATCTCCACGAGGGGGCCCGCCACCAGGGTGACGCCCAGGATCCTCAGCTCGTGCCGGTCCAGGCCGAATAGGAACGGGAAGAGGGCGAGGGCGCCGGCAAAGGGGAGCCAGGACAGGAACGGATCCAGGGAGAACCGGTAGATGGCCTGCCTGGTGCCGAGGAGCAAGAGGAGCATGAGCCCCACCCTCAGGGCCGCGTTCGCCCCGAGCCTTGCGCCCAGGCGCACGAGGTTCCTCGGCGCGGCTGTGGCGCCGAGGCGGCCCGAGGATGCGACCGTGAGCATCAGGCGCAGGACGAGCCCCCAGAAGAGGAGCATCCAGATCGGGATCGTAGAGAGCTCCGGGAAGTACACGGGCACGGTGTAGTCGTAAACGCGCTGCCTCACCACCGAGTTCCAGTCGTTGAAGGCCCCGAGGGCCGTGCAGATGGCCAGCAGGAGGAGCTCCGCGGCCACCGGAGCCGAGCGGGGCCGGCTGGCCCGCCACCAGAGCGCCATCCGCAGGGCGAAGAGCGCCGGCACGAGCGCCGTCATCAGGGGGAGGCGGTGCGCGAAGAGGGCGATGGCGACGCTGCCCGCTCCCACGACCCCGGCGTCCACCCAGAGCTCGGCGTCGGTGGCCACTGGCAGGGGAGGGGGGCCAGCCTTGGGCCCTCCCGCTCCGGCCCCGGAGTCGGCAGCGCCATGGGCTCGAGCATTGGCCCCTGGTTCTTCGCCCTGCGCTGCCGCGCTCTCGAGGATGGCCGCCTCCTTTGAGTGGGTCGCCTGTGGATCAGCGCTCACCCGATCACCTCCGCAGGAAAGCCACGACCTCCCCGAGGAGGTGGGCCGGGTGCTCGAGGCCGTGGGCGTAGGAGTCGGTGGTGTAGTTCTGGGCCCAGTTGCACTCGGCCCCGCACTGTCTGGGCCCCTGGCCGTGGAAGCCCGTGGGATCGATCCGCGCCTTGGCCGCCGAGTAGAGCGCCTCCACGCTCGGATAGTCGAGCACCCTGATTCGCTCTGGTCCCAGGTTCTGGGCGCTCTTGCATGGCCAGAAGAGGCTCCCGTCGAAGTCTATGTGGGGCTTCAGGGTGTTGCGGCAGGTCTTGGGCGCGGCCCGGAGCAGCCGCTCGTTCATCCGAAGGGAGCCAACGATCTTCTCCCCTGCGCGCCTTCTGCCGAGGAGGTCGGAGACGAAGCCAGGGTAGTCGGGATCGGCGAGCAGGTCGGGGTGGATCCTCGGCCCCACGTTCATGGGCACCGGGCAGAAGGTAATCCCGAGGTCGCCGGCGAGATCCATGACGGTCCAGGCTTCCTTCACCTGGCCTGGCTGGATCACGGTGTTCACCATGAGCTTCACGCGCTGCTCATCGGCCAGCTCCCTCACGAGGAGCAGGTTGCGGTAGACGTCCTCCGGGCGGTCGTGGGACCAGAGGGCGGCCGAGGACTCGAGGTTCAGCCTGTCGAGCGACACCACGACGATGTCGGTGTCGGCGAGCCAGGTGCGCCACTCCGGGCGCTCGAGCTGCCGGTGGATCACGCTCCCGTTGGTGTTGATGGTGATGGGGTAGTAGGCGAGATCCCGGGCGCGCCGGGTGAGGGCCGGCAGGTCGCTCCTGAGGGTGGGCTCTCCGCCGGCGAAGTACACCGAGGGGGTGCGGGTGCGCATGATCTCGAGAAGGCGCATCCCATCGGTGGTGCCAAGGGTGCCCTCCTTGGGCAGGTCGGGGTACTTGCGGCCCCGGTGGTCGTCGCAGTACTCGCAGCGGAAGTTGCAGGTCCGGTGCGTGGTCCAGATGAAGTACAAGGGGAGGAGGTCGTGCCGGCCCGCGCGGTGCCTGAGAAGGTTCTCCGCGTAGTTGCGAAGGGCAGTTGCCTGGGACCTCGCCCGCCGCGGCCAGTCGGCCACGAGGGAGCGGGGCGGCTCCAGCTTGGGTCGGAGCCTGGCGGCCAGCTCTCTCGCCTCCCTCGCGAGGCGCGGCCAGTCCGGGTCCCCTGGCCTCGGGTGGTAGCGCCGGAACTCGGGGAGGGCGCCGGGTGGGCCACCCTCGTCCTGCCCGGCCTGGTCGTCCATTCGGGCAGCGTCGGTCCCCTTGTCCTTGGGCCACTGGGCCTTGGTGAGTGGCATGCGCTGGATCTCGGTGTTCATTGAATCTACCTCACAGCCTCCCAGGCTGAGTGGATCCCTCAGGAGGGAGCACGCTGAGGTCGAACCTATCTCGCCAGGGCGGGCAGGTAGCGCTTCAGAAGGGGGGTCACCAGGTGGCGCTTCACCGAATCGCCTGCCGCCAGGTAGCCTCGTGGGAAGGCCCTGAAAACCACGTCCAGGTGCTGCCCGCCGGTCTCGATGCCGTGGACCGTCAGGAACGAGGTGATGAGGCCCACCCCGCGTCTCACCGTCGGGTTCTTGCCCAGCTTCGGGTCGCGCATGAGGTCGATCACCAGGCGGCTTCCCTCAGCTTCCACAAGCACGGGCGGGCGATGGGGGAGATAGCCGGCGAGGGTGCCAGGCCTCGAGAGGTCCAGGGCGCCAGACTTGATGAGCGCGGCCACAGGGGTCTTCGACTCGCCGGTCAGCTCGAGCTTCACCTCCTCCACCCGGATGGCTAGGGTCAGCTCCTCCTCGGAGAGCACGACGCGCTCGATGAAGACCAGGGCGTGGGCGCGCACCGGGGTCTCCATCAGGTCCACGTCCGCCACGAAGTGGATGCCTGGATCCCGGAAGGATATGCGCAGGCTCTTCACCGCGCCGCTCTGGACCGCCCTGTCAGCTATCCACCGGAAGGCCGCGAGTGGAACGCTCGCTCGGAGACCCACCGCGCTGCGGAGGGTGCGCGCGATCTCTCTCGGGTTCTCTCGCAGGTAATCCCTCAGGGCCTTCAACGCTTCGTCTTTGAGTGACATGGGTCGGGTTCGCCTCGCTTGCTTGGGCTCGCTGGTCTGGTCCGCTCTCGATGTCTTCTGCGCGGCGGCATGCGAGCCGCGCTGAAGGGGCAGGATACGATGGAACAGGGCAGGATTCCACGGCCTCGCGTGCCGCACCGTGTCAAGGATAGGGGGGCCGAGAGCGTCGGCCTAGTACAGCAAGTAGATTGTGAAATCGGCGATTGACGGGCCGCTGTCCCCCAGCCTATCTTGGCTGAAGACCTTCCGGCATCTCGACAAGGAGCAACCATGAAACGAAAGATGGAGTTGTTCGTCGCCCTGTTCTCCTGTCTAGCCGCGGCCTGTGGCGGGGGCAAGAAGGTGGAGGATCAGGACGCCGCCTCTAACCAGAACACGAACCAGAATCTGAACCTTAACGTAAACCAGAACCAGCCCGACGCCGCGGTGCAGCCCGATGGCAGCGTGGGCGACTGCGACCACACTGGCTTCACCTTCACCTCTGAGCTCGCCTCCACCAAGTCCTATGGCTTGGCGTACCAGGCCTACAGCTCCGAGGCCGAGCCGGTGGACCTGCTGATGGTGCAGATCTACACGGAATGGAACGGGCCCACGACGCCTGGGACCTACTCCCTCGACAACATCAACTACGCCGACTGCGGGCTCTGCCTGCTGGTCTATGCCGGGTGCACCACGACCGAGTGCGAGAAGACCTTCTATGCCGACGCTGGCTCGGTCTTGATCAGCTCCATCGGCGGCCTGGGCTCGACCTTTGCGGCGACCTTCCAGAACGTCGTGTTCAAGGAGGTGACCATCGACTCGGGCACCTGGGTCTCCACGCCCGTACCAGGCGGCGATACCTGGTGCATGAACGGCTACGGCTTCAGCCAGACGGTGCAGGACGAGAACGCAGCCACCTGTGGCCAGGCAGGGGTCAACTGCGTCGGGGAGACCATCCCGGACTTCGCGCTTCAGAACTGCGAGACGGGCGACTTCGTGGACGTCTATGACATGGCCGCGGGCGCCAAGGCCCTCTGGTTCGTCGGGAGCCACGTCTGGTGCTCTGCCTGTGCGAGCTATCTGCCGCAGGTCATCCAAGACTACGATACCCGGCACGCCTCGGGACTCAACCTGGCCATCGTGGTTGGCGACGACAGCGGCGGAAACCAGATCGATCTCACCGAGTGCCGGGCCTACGCCGCGAGCTACGACTCCGACGCCTCGCTCTTCTACATCGATCACAACGGCCAATCCAGCCACGCCGTGCTCTTCGACAACCTCTACCCATACCCGTCGCAGGACATGACCCTGTCGTTCCCCTGGAACGCGGTAATGAACGCTCAGACCTACGAGT
>JAVEWA010000342.1:0-7426 GCA_034004785.1 Polyangia bacterium | reverse complement strand
TCCCAGGTTCGAGCCATCACAGCTCTCCCCGGCCTCGATCTTGCCGTTGCCGCAGGTCGGATCTTCTTCGCATCCCGCAGCCAGGACCGCCACCAGGGGCAGGCCGAGCAAGGGCATCCACAGGGACAGCTTCTTCATCGCCGCGCTCCTACCTGATGTTCAGAGCAAAGCTATAACCCAGCGGCGGCATCGTGAGCAAGGAAGCTATCAGCGCCCGGTATTCCTTCTTTTCCACCCTCGAGGGGTGAGCGCCCTGGAAGACAGTGGGAATGGCCGTCCCGACTCGGTGGTTTTCCTCGGTGACACCCCGGCAGGGTCCGGGCACTATTGCCACATGTCACCAAGGCTTCATCGAGGCTATGGGCACAGGATGGCCATGTCGCGGTCAGGGCGCCGCGCGGTCTTTGCCCTTCTGGCCTCTAGAGCGACTGTTGGATTGTTGCTCATCGGGATCCTCGCTTCGGGCGCGGGCTGCCGCTCGCCTGGAGAGCCTGGCCCGGCCCTCGGCCATCAGCCATTCGATCCCCAGCCTCCCCCTGGCGTGCTCGGGCTGCTCACCCTGGGACCCCTGCCCACCGCCATGGCCCGCTTGACCGACTTAGGCCGTGCCCTGGGCGCCTGGCAGAGCGAGGAGGACTTCTTCTTCCCGGAGCTGCGGGCTCTCGCCGAGGCCGTGAGCGATCTCGGCCCTCATGTGGACTGGAGCCGCCCTGCCCATCTCCTCTTCCTGGACTCCAAGCTCCTTGCGGGCAGCCTCGCCCTTGCCCTGCCCGCAAGAGACCCCGAGCGGGCCCTGGTGGCGCTCGCCGAGGTCTGCCGCGGCTCGAGCCGGGGCGGGGCCTGGCATTTCAAAGGCGGTGGCGCTGGGCTGATGCCCTGCCGGTTTCACGTCAGGCCAGTGCCAGGCGGCATGCTGGTCTCTTCCTCTCGCATCCTGGTGGACGCCCTGGCGCGCTATGGCCACGCCCTGCTTGATCCTCGCCTCGACGTCTCAGGCGCCTCGCCCAGGTCGGGGAGCGCGGGGGCGGCCAAGGTCGCCAGTGCCGGGCGGGGGGCGGGTCGGGAAGGCTCGGGGGCAGCGGCTCCCCTCGTCGAGCTGAAGGCCTTTGTCCCGGCTCTTCGCGCCCGCTTCGGCATCGACGCCTCGAAGGTCGCGAAGTGGTTGGATCTGCTGGCGATGGGCCTGGCAATGGCCGCCGGTGACTTCACCGCCGCGGGAGACCTGAAGGAAGACCTGGGACGGCTCGTGACCCAGCTCGACTCGCTCCAGGATGCGGGCCTCACCCTGGGCCTCGGCTCGGACGGGCTCGAGCTGCGTCTCTTCGCCACTGGCAGCCCTGGCGGAGCCCTCGCCAGGTGGGTCCGGGCCCGCGGCCCGCTGCCCCTCGAGCTGCATCGCCGCCTGGAGCCGCGCGCGGCGGTCTCCCTGGCTCTCGTGGGCCCGGCGTCCCGCGCCTCCTCGCCTTCCTTGGCCTCCAGGGCCCACGGCAAGGCTGACGCCGCAGGCGCCGCGGCCGCCACAAGGGCTTTCTCGAGGCCTGCCCTTGCTCCCCTGGTGGACCTCCTGCTGCCCAAGCTCCCAAAGGCCTTCCGTCTCCCTGCACGGAAGCTCTGGGATGTCCTCACGGGCCCTGGGAGCGGCGAGCTGGCCCTTGCGCTGAGGCGCACCGGCGAGCGGGAGCTCGGCCTGGAGCTGCTCCTACACCACGGGCAGGCCCGTAGGGCGCGCCGGGATCTCCTGGATGCCGGCCTCGCCCTCGCAGGCGCCCTGCGGGAGCGTCTCGGCGGAGCGAGCGCGTTGTCCGAGAAGGCCCACAGGGAAGAGGCCATGGACCGCGTCGAGCTGACCTTCGGCAAGGGCTTGGCAGCGGGCGCGCTGTCCTTTCTGGCCGGGTCCTCTCAGTTTGGCCTTGCTGTCTCACACAGGGGGAACGTTGTGGCGCTGGTCTTCGGGGCCGGGGCGGAGGAGCGGGCGCGGGACCTGCTCGCGAATGGGCCGCAGCAAGGGCCTGGCGCAGCTCCGCCGGGAGGGAGGCCAGACTCGACGTCTGGCGCCGCGCCCGAGGGCGTCCTCAAAGCGCCCGAACCGCCCCTCCCCATGGAGGGCGTCCTCGGCCGCGTGACGTTGTCTCTCGTGGAGCTGGGGTGCTTGGCGCTCGGGTCTTCGGCCCCTGAGGCCGGGCCCACTCGGGACAGCGGCTCGCTGCTCCTCGAGTGGGGCGTGTTGCCCGAGCGCCGCAGGGTGCAGGTCCGGCTCTCCCTGCCCGGCGCGCACCTCAAGGCGGCCCTCCCCATGCTGCAGGCAATCTCGGAGCGTATCGAGGGCGCGGCCGACTCCTTGGGCGGCCTCATGGGCGTCGACGAAGAGGCAGAGGACGCGCTCTAGGCGAGCCGGCCTCGACTGGACCTAGCCTCCGTACATCTTTTTCAGGCGTCTCGCCTCGTCCAGGGCATCGCTGATCCTGCGGGACTTCGGCTCCACTCCCAGGGCCTGCTCGAGGAGCGTGACGGCGCGTTCGAACTCCATCTTCTTGATGGAGACCTTGGACATGTCGAAGAGCTGCCTGGCTTGAACGCTCTGGATCGGCTCCCCCCCCTGTCGGGCGGCAGCGCCCGAGCCACTGGATCCGCCAGCCCCTCGAGGCCCGTCGCCCGCGGCGCCCCCGGAGCCGCGCGAGGCCCCGGTTTCCCGCGCCGCGAGAGCTTCGACCGCCTCTGCCGAGTGCCTCAGCACGCCGATCGCCAGCAGCGAGTCGTAGGCCGCCCTGTCCGCGGGGCGGCCGAGCACGCGGTAGGCCTCGGTGATGCGCCGGTAAAGGGCGCTGATCTTCTCGCGGAGCTCGGGCTCCGCGGTCTGCAGATGGCGATCCGGGTGAAGCCAGAGCGAGCGGCCCTGAAAGGCCTGGCGTATGAGCTCGTCGTCCGCATCGGGGGGGACGCCGAGCAGGTTGTAGTAGGACAGGCGGTCCAGGTCTTCGTGGAGGAGCCTCAGGAGATCCGTGAGACGCGAGAGAGCTGCGGCGTTTGATCGAGTCATGTCCGGGCTGCCTCTCCGCTCGAGCGTGACAGGCGATAGGCGCCCTCCTCACCGGAGATGGTTGCGTCTCTTCTGGCCCCTTCCTTCCTGCCTCGTAGCTGGATGGTCGCCCGCTGCACCTGCCCGGTGCGCTCGTCGGAGGCCGAGGCCTTCAGGATTCCGCTGGTGTCGATTTCGAATGTAACCCGGATCGAGACATCCCCCCTCGGCGCCGCGGGAAGGCCCTCGAGAAGCAGCTCTCCGAGCACGGTGTTCTCCTCGAAGCGCCTGGACTCACCCTGGCAGATGCGGATGATCACCTGGGTCTGATCGTCCTCGCTGGTTACATAGGTGCGGCTCGCCTCCACCGGCACCGGGGAGTTTCGCGGGATGATTACCTGGGAGTAGCCTCCCACCGTCGCCACCCCCAGCGAGAGCGGCGTGACATCTAGCAGCAGGGGCCTCCTGACCTGGGCAGGAGGCTTGGGCTGCTCCTGGACGGCGGGCCCGGGGCCCACCAGCTCGAGCTCCACCCCGGGGCTTCCGCTGTGGGCGGCTCCGGGAGGGACGGCCGGGAGCTGTCCGAGGGCGGGCGCGGCAATCGGGGTGGGCACGACTCCTTGTCCTCGAGGCTCCGGGCTCCCCGCGCCTCCCAAAGGCCCGCTCCGTGCGCCAGGCAGGGGCGGCGGGGCCTGCCTGGTCGGCGGTTTTGTCTCGGCGGCCTGAGCTGGTTCTGGGGGAGCTGGAGGAGGAGACGTCGTGGCATCGCGCTCGGCGGGCTTGGCGCCGGATGGCACCCTGGCCTCGATCCCCATCAAGGAGGCCGCCTGCAGCGCAGCACCCATTGCCACGACCTGGTCCGGGTCGATGCTGGCCATGGGGGCGCGCGCGAAGTAGCTCTGCACCGACTGGCGCACGAGCGGCATCCGGGTCGTGCCACCCACCAGCACCACCTCGTCCACCTGGTTGGCCTGCAGCCCCGCCAGGTTGAAGGCCTCGTCGCAGATGACGAAGGTCCGGTCCACGAGATCCTCCACGAGCTTTTCGAAAAAGCCGCGGTCCACCTCGTGATGCAGCGAGATGGCCTTGCCCTTCGGGCCGTAGGCCAGCTCGTCGAGCCGGATCTTTGCCCTTGGGTTGTAGGACAGCTCGCACTTGGCGTTTTCGGCGGCCTGGCGCAGCTTGCCGAGGACCATGGGGTCCTCCCTCGGATCGTAGCCCTGTTCCTCGAGGAGCTTCTGGGCTAGGACATCCAGGAGCCTCGAGTCCATGTCGTTTCCGCCTAGGTAGGTGTCTCCGGCGGTGGCCCGCACCTCGAAGAGGTCTCCGTGGATGTCCAGGATGGTCACGTCGAAGGTGCCCCCGCCGAAGTCGTAGATGATCACGCGGCGGTCGAAGTCCATTCCGTAGCCGTAGGCAAGGGCCGCCGCGGTGGGCTCGTTCAAGATCCGCAGCACCTCGAGCCCCGCCGTTTCTCCTGCCTGGAGAGTGGCGGCTCGCTGGGCGTCGTTGAAGTTGGCGGGAACGGTGACCACTGCCTTTCGCGCCATCTTGCGCAGCCCGCGCTCGGCGATGACCTTGATGTGATGCAGTAGAAAGGCCGAGAGCTCGGGCACGGTCATTCGCTCGTCCCGCGCCTGGATGAGGATCTCCTGGTTATCCCCGGCCTGCGCGTGGAAAGGGACCTTCGAGAGGAAGTCCTGCGCCACAAGGTCCGAGAAGGGCCTGCCGATCAGTCGCTTGGCGCTGAAGACCGTGTGCTCGGGATCCACGAGGAGGCGTCCCACCGCCTCGCTCCCCACGAGGACCGTACCCGAGGGATGAAAGGAGACCACCGAGGGCACGAGCGTGCGTCCCTCCGAGTCCCGCAGCACCTCTGGCTCGCCCTCGCGGATGGTGGCGACCACCGAGTTGGAGGTGCCCAGGTCGATTCCGAGGACTGGGTCCGGCATGGGTCTTGTTTCTCCAGATGCCAGGTCGCTCGAGGCCGAGAGTCAAGCGTCCTCTGGCTGTGAGCGCCCCGAGGGCAGGCTGGGAGGATAGCACGGGCAGGGACACAGCCAAAATGGCCAGGCTGAGTCCACTCGAGCGACAGGGCCGGTTCCCAGTTGACGGCGCCGGGCAAGACGGCCCGAGCCTCCACGGGATCCTTCGATCATCCTCCCCTCGGCGAGTTCCATGAGTGGAACTGACGGACGGCGCCGGGGGTGTCATGGAGAGGCGCCCAGCCCAGCTCGCGCCTCGCCTTGGTGCAGTCCATCACCACTGGGTATCTCGCCATGCGGAGCCAACCCGGCGGCAGGTGCCTCTGCAGCCCGAGGCGGCTGGTGAGCTCGGCAAACCACAGGGTCGGACGATAGGGGATGGAGATGCTCCTCTTGCCGGTCTGCGCGGCCACCTCCCGCCAGGTCATGGGATGGTCGCCGGCGATGTTGAACGCACCCCGAGCATCGCTCATTAGCCCCAGCATCAAGGCGCTCACCATGTCATCGACCCACAGGAACTGCATGGGCACGTCGGGGCATGGGCTCAGATACACCCGACGGCTCATGGCGTGGCTGTGACAGCGGCCGAGGATCGTGCAAGGCCTGAACCTCGTCACCTGGAGCTCTGGGTGCCCGGCCTCGAGGACGTCGAGATACATCTCCACGCGGTACTTGCAGGCGTTGTAGTAGAACTCCGGCTCCATCAGCCGAATCGGGCGATCCTCGCCGATGGGCACGGGGTTGTCCGGGAAGGCCCCGTAGGCCGCCACGGAGCTGGTGATCAGGAGCTTCCTCGTGCCTGAGCACAGGGCGGCGTCGCAAAGATTCTTGCTCCCATCCACGTTGATGGAATGGACCTCGGCCATGTGCGGCAAGGGCGGCTGGAAGAGGAATGCCAGGTGAAAGACGGCATCGCAGCCCCGCAGATCCCGTCTGAGCTCCTCGTCTCGGATGTCGCGCCTCACAAACCTCAGCTTGGAAGAGCCGAAGCCAGGCGCCACGCGATCGAGGCCCACTATGGCGGTGACGCGCTCCTCCCGGTCGAGCGCCGCGACCAGCTCCGCACCCAGGCGAGAGGACACCCCGGTCACCGCGACGATCATCGGTATCTCAGGCTGAATGAGTTGGAGAACCACCTGGGGCCACCGGTGACACACAGCGGCAGGAAATACTTGACGCCGTGACCGTCCACCTTGACAAATCGTCCCCCCACCGGGGCTCCGGAGATGATGTTCGCCAGGGGATCCCGCTCGGACTCGGTGAGCTCCAAGGTCCCTCGCACCCGGTGTGACAGGTGGATCGTCTCCTTGCCCACGAAGGCCCAGAGCGGCGAGAAGAAGAAGAACTGCCCCGGGCCTCCCATGTTGAAGTGTTTTACCCCGTAGCAAGGAGCGGGGTGCTCCTCCCTCTCGAGGATGTCGGCTTCCATGGAGATCAGCGGCTCTCCATGTCGAGAGATGCTGACGCTGATGTGGTCTCGGGTGTCCCGAAACGAGAAGTCCGCCATCTTTTTGGGATAGGCCATGAAGTCGCGGCCGTTGAGCAAGGAGCGGTCGTCATCCACCACGATCCAGACGCAATGCAGCCCCTTGCCCCAGGGCGAGTCGACGTGGAGGTTGAGCGCCGACTCGCAGAAAGGTCCCCCCAGTGGAAAGGTCTCGTACCGATTCGCCGTGAGGGAGGCCATGGGCGGATCCGTCAGCCACATTCCCATGGGCAAGATCTTCTTGACCGCCACGGGATTGACCGGAACCTGGAGCTCCAAGTAACTGCAGCCCCCGAGGGGAACGCCGGAGTCGCCTTGCACCCAACGAAGGAGGGTTCGAAAGGACGTGCTTTTCAGAGGGGCTCCAAAGGGCATGTCGTTCTCCTACGGTATGCGATCCTTGCCGCCGAGCCTCTGATAATCATGGAGTGGGCTCGCATGGTTGGAATCTTCGGTGATCGCGTTCAAGGGGTCAAGGAGTCACGACCGATCGCGACTGATCGCGACCAGTCGGACGAGCGCGCTCGGCGGCGAGGGCCGAGGTGCTAAGGCGGCGTCGGCGCGGACTCCACGCGCGGGCTCCGGACGCGCGGGCTCCGGACGCGCGGGCTCCGGAGGCGCGGACTCCACGCGCGGGCTCCGGACGCGCGGGCTCCGGACGCGCGGGCTCCGGACGCGCGGGACTCCGGGCTTGCGCCTCTTTGCTGGCCCGCCTATGCTTCGCGCCGATGTCAAAGGGACTAGCTCAAGCGGTGCGTAGGTTCTGGCGGGCCGCGACCATGATGTGGCTCGCGGTGGTCCTCGCCCTAGGAGCCGGGTGCACGAACCTGCGCTACTACACAACCTACCGCTACGAGCCGGTGCGCAAGGAGAAGGAGCGGGCGCCCATCAAGGAGGTCGAGTACCTCTCGGGGCTCTTCCAGGAGGGGGGGAGCTGGT
>JAVEWA010000341.1:0-7437 GCA_034004785.1 Polyangia bacterium | reverse complement strand
CCACCCGCTGATGGATCCTGTGGAGCTGCTCGGTGAGGACCTTCAGCTCCCCGAAGGGGTCCTCCTTCGCCCCGGCGATGCGGCCCTGGAGGCTCGCGACCTCGCCCCGGCTCGCCTCCAGGCGGGCCCTGAGGCGGGCCGCGGCAAAGACGTAGCCGGCTCCGAGGAGCAGGACGACGCTCGCTCCAGCCACGAGCCAGATCACCGGGAGCGGCAGGGCGCTCACTTCGTCACCCGCACCTCGACGCGCCTCCAGGCCGGCCCCTTGTGGGCCGCCGAGGGCGCGCCGTCCTTTTCCCTGAACACCGGGTCCTGGCAGACGAGCCAGCGCCTGCTCACGCCGCGCTTCCTGAAGAGGCCGAGCACCTGCTGGCACCGCTTGCGCCCGAGGTTCCGGTTGTACTTTCCCCTGGCCAGCTCGCCGGCGTAGCCGGTGATGAGGTACTTCTTGTCCTTGTAGCCGTGCTTGTCCACGAGGTCCCTCACCTTGCGCAGCTCGGCTGGGGCGGGCTTGGCAGAGCCCACGTCGAACTCCAAGACCAGGTCCGGCTCGGGCCCCTCGGGCCGGGGAGGTCCGTCGGAGGCCTCAGCGGCCGGCTCGCGGGGGGCGTCCCGAGGGGCGTCGCGGGGCGCGTCGCGGGACGGATCCCGGGGCGGCTCACCCGAGGCGTCGCGGGACGGATCCCGAGGCGGCTCGCCTGGAGCGTCCCTGGGCGCATCCCTTGGCTGGGACGCATCCGCGCCGGCGCTGGCCGCGCCGGCATCGGGGCCCGCCGGCCGGGGCCGCTCCACGGCATCCATGCCGACCGGGCGCTCCTGCCCCTCCCTCCCGGGCCCGGGCCCTGGCCCGAGGGCCACCCTGGGCCCCGTCCCCTCCATGCCCGATGGGCCGCCCTGGGCCTCCATGGAGCCGGCGGTGCCCCTTGCCTCCGAGGTCCCCGAGGAGCCCTTCTCTCCCAGGCTCTGCGAGGCCTGCAGCGCTAGAGTGCCCACCCCGGCCAGTCCCACTATTAGCAGCACGGCGGCTGCGAGGTAGCCTTTGTTCACGACTGGGATCCTCTTTCGTCCGGCGGCCATTATAGACGATCCACGAAGAGGATCCACGGCCAGTTCCCAGCGAGCAGGGACGAGGGTCCAATCAACCGGTCAGCTCCCCCGCAAGCAGGGAAGACAGCCTAGAACATCTTCCCGCCCAGGGTCTCCAGGAAGGTGGTGGCGGCGGCGGTGAGCTCCTCACGGGTGAACTGCTTCTTCAGGTCCTCCAGGCTCTCGGTGCTCTTGTAGCCCTTCAAGGCCCTCGGATAGACCATCACGTGCAGCATGTTCTTGCCGTTGTGGTGATAGATGCTGTAGCCGTGGCTGCTCCCGCGGGTCTTGCCGTCGGCGGAGACCGCGAAGCTGAGGCGATAGATCGAGATCACCTTCTTGCCCGCCAGGTTCTCCTCCTTGATCTCGAACACCGCGTCCTTGTTCTCCTTCTCGGCCGCCGACATCATCATCTTCTCGAAGAGGGCCGGGCTGGCCTTGAAGGCCGCCTCGGTCAGCTCGGGGCAGTTGCCGCAGGTGTGGATCCGCACCTGCGCGCCGGCCGTCATGTCCTGGGCGTTGCCCTTGGTTCCCTGGTAGTACACCATCACCATCGGCCCCATCATGTCCATGATCTGGGCGCCCGGGGCCTGCTGGTACCCGGGCACCTCCACCTTGAGGAGCTTCTCCAGGTCCTCCTTGGTGAGCTTCCCTCCGCCGCCCTTGCCGCCCTTTCTGCCCTTGCCTCCCTTCCGGCCCATGTGGCTCATCTCGCCATCGTCGCCCTTGCCCTCTCCGCCTCCCCCGCTGTCCTTCTTTCCGCAGCCCGCGAAGGCGAACCCCAGCGCAGCCAGCAGCCCGACGAAGATCATTGTGCGCGTCGTCATGAGCCATTCTCCCTTTCTGGTCCTATCGAGGACCTTGTCTCCCAGAGCGCCTTGAAGCCGGATCCGCTCCCTCGTCTCCCGGCTCGATTCGAATGATGCTTCTCTTCCTCTGTCCCATCGGCCCGCAGACCCCGCCCGCGACGAGACCCATGGACCGGATGACTATCCGCGCTCTCGAGAGGGCCGTCAAGCGGCGTGCGCCTGACAGCGGCGTTCGCATTCGCTGACAGCGGCACGCAAATCGATCGGGACTAGAGCCACTCCCTCCAGGCTCCCCTTGGCCGCGCTGTGCTATGATGCCGCCGCCATGAGCACCGACCGCTTCGTCCTCGGCACCGCTGGCCACATCGATCACGGCAAGACGGCCCTGGTGAAGGCCCTCACCGGCGTGGACACCGACAGGCTCAAGGAGGAGAAGGCCCGGGGCATCACCATCGAGCTGGGCTTCGCCTCCCTGGTTCGCGAGGGCACGATCGTGGGCCTGGTGGACGTGCCAGGCCACGAGCGTTTCATCAGGGCCATGGCGGCGGGGGCGTCCGGAGTGGACGCGGTGATGCTGGTAGTGGCCGCCGACGAGGGGGTCATGCCCCAGACCAGGGAGCACCTCGCCGTGTCGTCCCTGCTCGGGGTCGGGGCCGGCTTCATCGCCCTGAACAAGGTGGATCTGGTGACCGACCCCGAGTGGCTGGACCTCGTGGAGTCGGACCTCCACGACGCCGTGGAGGGGACCTTCCTCGAGAGCCCGAGGGTGATCCGCTGCTCGGCGCAGACTGGCGAGGGCCTCGACGAGGTGCGCCAGGCCATCTTCGAGCTCGCCGCCAGGGTGCCCGCCAGGCAGAGCGACGGGCTGCTCAGGCTGCCCATGGACCGGGTCTTCACCATGACGGGCCACGGCACGGTCGTCACCGGGACCCTGCTTGCGGGCACGGTGCGCCTCGGAGACGAGCTGGTCGCCCTGCCAACAGAGCTCGGGGGCAAGGTCCGGGGGCTCCAGGTGCACGGCCAGGAGGTGCCCGAGGCCAAGGCCGGGCAGCGCACCGCCGTGAACCTGAAGGGCGTGGAGCACCGCGAGATCTCGCGGGGCCTGGTGCTTGCCAAACAGGGCGAGCTCACGCCCACGCACATCTTCGAGGCGGAGCTGAGGCTCCTCGGCTGGGTGGAGCGGCCCGTGAAGCGCGGGCAGCGCTTCATCGTGCTCGCGGGCACGGCCCAGGCCCAGGGGGCGGTGGTGCCCCTCGAGGGCGCCGAGGTGGAGCCGGGCCAGACCGCCTGGGTTCAGATCCAGCTGGACAGGCCCCTCGTTGTGCTCCCAGGGGATCGCTTCGTGCTGCAGGGCTTCTCCCTGTCCCGCGACCACGGCTCCACGATTGGGGGAGGCGTGGTGGTGCGCTCGCACCCCCGAAGGAGGCGCCGCCGGGACCCGGACTACGCCTCGCTCCTCGGTCGCCTGGCCCTGGCTACTCCGCCGGAGCGGGTCGCCGAGGAGGTCCTCTTCGCGGGCATGGCTGGCCTTCCCCTCGGACGGCTCTCCGAACGCCTCCCCTTCCCGCCGCCCCACACGGCCAAGGTGGTGGCCGAGCTCCTCGAGAAGGGCCAACTGGTGGGAGACCCGGGCGACGCCCTGGTGCACGCCTCACCCTTTGCCCACCTGAAGGAGCGGATCACCGCGGTGGTCACCCAGCTCGCCGAGGCCTCACCCATGGCCGAGAGCTTCGGCCGCCAGGAGATCTTGTCCCGGCTGGGCTTCGAGCTGTCGCCTAGGATCTTCGCGCTCGCCGTGGACGGCCTGATCTCCAGCGGCAGCCTCGAGGGCGACGCCGTGGCCGTCGCGCCGGCGGGCAGCGCGGGCCGCAAGGCCCTGAGGGCCCTCGCCGAGCGAGTGCGCATGGCCATCGAGGACGCGGGCCTCGAGCCCCCAAAAGCGCCCGAGCTGGCAGCCTCCATGGGAGTCAAGGAGCAGGACGTGAGGGATCTCCTGGCGGCCCACCTCAAGGCCGGCCGCCTGGTGAGGGCCAAGGACGACTTCGTGTTCGGCTCCAAGGCGATTGAGGCCCTCCAGGCCCGGCTGGTGGCTTACCTCGAGGACAAGAAGGAGATCTCCCCGACCGAGTTCAAGGAACTCTGCGGGGTCACCCGCAAGTACCTCATCCCCCTCTCGGAGCTCTTCGACGAGCGCAAGGTCACCCTTCGGGTGGGCAACGTGCGAAAGCTCAGGCAGGCGCCAAAGCCCAGGCCCTAGGGCTCCCCTGTGACAAGCCGTATTCTGCTCCGAGTGCCTCGGCCGATCTAGCGGCGTCCCCTCTGGGGATCCTCTGGCCGGCCCGCGTCGCCATAGTCGCCGTAGTCGCCGTAGCGACCGCCCCCGCCCTGGTCCACGTAGCGCCCTCCCCCTCCTTGGTCCACGTACCGACCTCCAGCGCCCTGGTCCACGTACCGACCGCCAACGCCCTGGTCCACGTACCGACCGCCAGCGCCCTGGTCCACGTACCGACCGCCAGCGCCCTGGTCCACGTACCGACCGCCAGCGCCCTGGTCCACGTACCGACCGCCAACGCCCTGGTCCACGTACCGACCGGCGTCGCCATAGTCGCCATAACGGCCGCCGCTCTGATCCACTGGTTGACCAGGGCCCTGGTCCACGTAGCGCCCTGTATCTACGTATTCACCACCGTAGCGATCCCCTGGGCCGCGATGCAGCCTCGGCGAGGGGGCGTTCCCCAGGGCGGCTCCCTCCACCACGGGCGAGTAGCCGCGGCGTCCATCCGGCGCTCCCCGAGGCCCCTCGGGCAGGGGCGCCTTGCCCCCCCGGTCGATAATCGTGGAAGGATCCTCCTGATCCCCGGACACTCCCGCCCGAGCTGCATCCGAGACCGGGGCTCCCTCCTCGCCCGACTCTCCCCGCGCCAGCCTCTCCTCCAGGCTCGCCGAGGCGTCCGCCAGGGCCTCGGGAGACACGCGGGGCTTGTAGGTCCCCTTCCGGATCTTCCGCTGCCGCCAGCCCCACTCGATCCACTTGCCAGTCAGGTAGCCCACCACCATGAAGATGAGCGCCCACAGGACGAAGGGCAGGGCCACGTCCGTCACCAGCAGGTAGGCCCTCGTGGATCTCCAGTTCTGGAAGACCACGATGAGCCCGAGCAGGGTGGCGGCGCCGATGAGCACCCCCTTGGGGTGCTCCACGACGAAACGCCAGATCCTGTAGCCCAGCCCAGGACCGGCCGACCGGGCGGGCGCCCTGCGGTTCTTCGGTGCTGACTTGTCCCCGACGGTTCCCATGGGAGGACATTCTAGCCGAATCGAGCGGCCCTGCCCACGGCGTTGAAGACGGCGTCGAAGAGGGCCCTAGACAGCGCTGCTACTGATAGAGGATCAACCCGGACTCGAGGACGATGTAGTGGTTCCCGGAAAGGACGCTCGCGATGGCGTGAGCCATGTAGTCTTCACGGCAGAACACGCCGAGGTTGTCCCAGGTGGACGTGCTCGAGCTCCAGACCAGCACGTCGTACTCATAGTCGCCACCGATGTTCTCGAACGTCGTGAAGGTCGGCACGTCGGAGACCTCCATGTTGGCCGTCACGCCGAAGCCCAAGTCGATCGGGGAGCCCAGCATCTGCCAGGCCGAGCCGTCCCACTGCCGCACCTCGATGTTGTAGGTCGAGGCGTTCTGCAGCCAGAGGGTGGGGGTGTTGCTGGAGTCGACCTGAATGGCCGAGTCGTACTGGGAGGAGTTGAAGTTGCTTCCGAGAGCGCTCCAGGCCGAGCCGTCCCACCGGTAGATCGTGTGCCCAGGATACTCTAGGTGGGTATAGACGGGCAGGTTGTTCGGCCCCACCGCAACGTCGAGATTGAGAAGGTTGGTGTCCGGGGCGAAGGACGGGCCCAGCTGGACCCAGGCGCTTCCATTCCAGCGCGCCACGTAGGTCGGGGAGCCGCCGCCGTTGTCGCTCAGGTAGGACAGGACGGGGGCGCCGTTGAAGTCACAGGCCAGCGCCACGTCGCCCACGTTCCAAGTGACCATGGCGTCCACGTCGTAGTCCAGGTTCTCCCAGGCGCTTCCGTCCCAGCGCCGGATCCGGAGCAGCTCGTCGTTGGCGCTGTCCACGTACCCTAGCAGCGGGTATCCGGTGGTCGGATCCAGGGCGAGATCCAGGAGCCCGTTCCAGCCGGCGTTCGGCAGCGCGCTCAGCAGGGTCTTGGTCGTGCCGTCGAAGTGGAACACCACGGGCGCCGAGGTCGAGGTCGGGAAGTAGGCCACGTAGATGGAGCCGTCCAAGGCAGCCACGGTCTTCACCCCGAGGTACTCGTCCGTATCCACGTGAGACAGGCGCCAGCCCATGATCGGGCCGAACCCCTCGCTCAGCGCGGCCACCCCAGGGGAGGTCCCGGTCAGCGCCACCGGCGTGACCTCGCACGCGAGGTACATGCCCACATCGGCCTGCTGCGCGACGTAGGTCTGCGTTGTGGCCCCAGTGATCGGCGTGCAGCCCGCTGGCGTCGCCCCGCCCGAGGAGCAGCGATGCCACTGGAAGGCCGAGGCCCCCTCTGGGTCTCCGTCCACGTCCGAGTAGATGTAGTCGGCGGTCACCTGGCCGTCGATGTAGGGATGACCGCTGAAGGTTCGGTTCGTCGTCACGGTGGGCGCCGGGGAGGCGCCATTGTGGGTGCTCCAGCCGGTCTCGGGGATCCCTGAACCGAAAGCCCAATTGTAATACAATGCGTTGTACGAGTTCGTGTCCGGGCCGATGGTCCAGCCAAAGTTCATCCAGTCGAAGTAGAGGTAGTAGGTGGTTCCGCCGCTTTGGAAGCTGTACAGCGGCTCGCCGTTGTGAGTACCAGACTCGAGGTAGAGGCCGTTCACTGCCGCGGTGCCCGCGCCCGCAACAGTGATCCCGGTCGGGAAGGTGACCACCGGGGGATCGTTGACCAGGCAGGTACCGAGCTTGCACCACTGACCCGCCGGACAGATGTGATCCCCTACGTTTGGCACGTCGCCGCAGCCGCCGCAGTTGTTCGGATCCGTAAGCTGGTTCACGCAGAGGTGATCGCACACGATCTCACTAAATCTGCAGCTTGCCTCGCAGACCCCGGCCACGCACTGCTCGTCGCCGACACAGACGTGATCGCCGGGGCTCGGATCGTCGCCGCAGCCGCCGCAGTTGCCCGGATCCAGGTCGGTGTCCACGCACAAGCCCCCGCAATCGGTGGTGCCCCCAACGCAGGCAAGCCCGCACTGCCCAGCCTGGCAGACCTCGCCTGGGTCGCAAACGTGATCCCCTGGGCTCGGGTCGTCGCCGCAGCCGCCGCAGTTCTCAGGGTCCAACTCGGTGTCCACGCAGGAGCCTCCGCAATCGGTGGTGCCCCCAACGCAGGCAAGCCCACACTGCCCAGCCTGGCAGACCTCGCCAGGATCGCATACGTGATCGCCGGGGCTCGGGTCGTCGCCGCAGCCGCCACAGTTCTCAGGGTCCACCTCGTAGTCAACGCAGGAGCCCCCGCAATCGGTGGTGCCCCCAACGCAGGCAAG
>JAVEWA010000340.1:0-7440 GCA_034004785.1 Polyangia bacterium | reverse complement strand
GCAAGGGATCCTCGTGTGGATAGTGGGCAACGAGCCCAACCTGAACTGGGGCTACATGTTCACCCCCGAGGAGTACGGGGAGATCTACCACCGGGTCATCCAGGCGGTGAAGGCGCTTCCCCAGGGGGAGGATCACGAGGTGCTCTTCGCTTCTCCCGGGATCTGGGCCAACGTGGCGCCCTGGGGCAACTGGGACGACGGCCTCTCGACCTCCCTTGCCTACGTGCTCTCGAAGCCCGGGGGCCTGGTGGACGGGGGCTCCATACACGCCTACACCCGCGGGCACGAGACTGCCTACATCACCAGCGACGAGTGGTTCCCCGGCTTTACAAACAAGTGGCATCTCCACTTCAGGATCTATCGCGACTTCCTCAGGGTGTACGCCGACAGGGGGCTCCTCGACGTGCCGCTCTACATCACCGAGTCGGGCTCGGCCTGCGATCCGCCCTGCGACCCATACGCGGATCAGGACAAGGGCTACTTTTTAGCCATGTACGAGGAGATCCACCAGTGGAACCAGGCGAACCCGCAGCAGGTGATCCGCGCGGTCACTCCCTACCGCTGGACCCAGAACGACGACGGCACGAATAGGGACTTCTGCATCGGCTGTAGCGCGCCTCTCGTCCAGGACATGACGAACGCCATTGCCCTCGCGAGGCAGTGGCACCCGACCTCCTGCCACGAGCCCTTCGACCCGCCGGACGCGGGCCCCGACGCGGCCCTGCCCGCTGACGCTGCCCCGGCGGACGCGGCCGGGCCGGCGCCCGACGGAGAGGCAGCGGTCGATTCGGGCAGCCCCGACGCCTCACAAGCCGGGGACGCGCAGCAGCCCGCAGACTCCGGAGGAGGTGGAGGGGGGCCGGGCATGGTCTCGGGCTGCAACTGCCAGGAGGGCCAGGCAGGATCCCCTCGGAGGTCTGGCGGTCTCACCTTCCTGGCGATCCAGGGGCTCCTGCTCCTGGGGCTTTGCTCGAGAAGAGCTAATAGACGAAGGCGTCGTCTCCGTCAGTGACGGTCACCATGAGGATCGTGTCGGCGGTCACGGAGGGGTCGAGGGCGTAGAATGCGCTCTCGATGGCGTCGGCGTACTGGGCATTGTAGGCGATGACGTGGAGGATGGAGCGCTCCCAGGCGTCCCATGGCTGCGCGTTGGCCGCAGACAGGATAACGTCTCCGAGCTTCTGGTTGAGCAGGGCCTCGGCCTCCACCAGGGTATAGGGGTTGGATGGCGGGTAGTGATAGGCGCGGGTCACGCTCACTCCCACCTTGCGGGCGTCGATGGTGATGAGCAGGTCCGTCTTCTTGCCCCCGACGTCCAAGTAGTCGATGAAGGTCTCGGTCTTCAGGAGGGTGGCAAGCTCGCAGCGGTAGAGCACCTCGAAGGAGAAGATCTCGGAGTGGATGGAGCCGCCCCCGAGGTTTCCGTCCACCCAGATCTGGTATCCGCCGGGTGAGAGCTCGTTCTCATCGAAGGCCAGGGAGTCGAAGTCGATCGCATTCCTGAACAGGAAGGGACTGGCGTCGGACCACTCCGCCTCGTCGAGCACGCCGCAGTGTCCCGAGATGTCGCCGAAGCCGGCGAGGGGAACCGTGGCGTCCTCCGGGCCGCCATCGGATCCCGAGTCGGCTCCAGCGTCGTGGAGAGCGGAGTCAAGGAGAGCCCCGTCGAGGCCGCTGTCCAGCCATAGCGCCGCGTCGGGTTGCGCCGCGTCCGGCGCGGCCGAGTCGGGCGCGGCAGCGTCGGGCAGAGCCCCGTCTCGAAGACCATTCTGATTGTCGGGACCACACCCGAGGGGCGAGCAGGCGATCGAGAGGGCGGCTACGATTCCGAACAGGCCGTTGCGATAGATGAGAAACAAGCAACGTCCCTTGGGATCCTCGGAGTCTGAGAAGGGCATGAAAAAAGACTAGCTGTATTCCACGAGCGGCACAAGTGGCCCTGGGCCCAGCTCCCAAGGGCTCAGTCGGCGCCCGAGGAACCTCTCGTGCTACCTACTTCCTTCTGGTCTCGGCGATCTCGGCCACCGCCTCGATGGCCCGGTCGATGTGAGCCTCGGTGTTGAAGGGGCCGATGCTCATCCTCACTGTGCCCTTCAGCCTGTCGGTGCCGAGCTGCTTGTGGACCATCGGAGCGCAGTGGAGCCCTGTCCTGCACGCGATGCCGTGGTCCACGTCGAGCATCGTGCCGACGTCCGAGGCCTCGATGCCATCCACGTTGAAGCTCAACACCGCGATGTGGTCGGCGGGGCCGCCGGCGCAGTGGGTCGTCACGCCCGGGATCTGCTCGATGCCGAGCCGCAGCCTGTCCCAGAGGCGCAGCTCTCTCGACTTGATGCTCTCGATGCCCTGCTCCTCGATCCACCGCTGACCCGCCAAGAGACCCGCCACGCCAATGATATTGAGCGTGCCGACCTCCAAGCGGTAGGGAAACTCCTCCAGGTGATACGGGTTGGCCGACTGGACGCCGGTCCCGCCGGCCCTGGTCGCGCGGATGGGCACACCCTCGCCGACGTAGGAGCCTCCGATCCCGGTCGGCCCCATGAGGCTCTTGTGGCCGGTGAAGGCGAGGAGATCGATGCTCATCTCCTGGACGTCTATCCGCTCGACCCCTGCGGTCTGGCTCGCATCCACCGCGAAGAAGACCCCGCGTTTCCGGCAGATCTTCCCCATCTCTCCCACGGCCTGCAAGGTGCCGATGACGTTGGAGCCGTGGTTTACCACGACGAGCTTGGTGTTACTCTTGATTGCCCTCTCGATGTCGTCCGGATCCACGAAGCCGCGCTCGTCGAAGGGGACGAGCGTGATCTCGACGCCGCCGTCTCGTTCGAGGTGATGAAGCGGCCTGAGCACTGAGTTGTGCTCGAGGTTCGTGGTGATGACGTGGTCGCCCCTCGCTAACATTCCCTGGAGGATCATGTTCAGGGAGTCCGAGCCGTTGTAGCTGAAGGTCAGGCGATCCGGGTGTGTGCCGCCAAAGAGCTCTGTTAGGGACGCACGCGTGGCGTGGACCATCTCCTCCGCGGCCAGGCACATGTCGTAGCCTGATCGGCCAGGGCTCACTCCGTGCTCGCGGTAGAACTCGAGCATGGCGTCGAGGACCATCGGTGGCTTGGGGAAGGCCGTGGCCGCGTTGTCGAGGTATATGAGCTCCTGCTTCTTGTCTCCCAGAGGGATCGAGGCAGAAGGGTCTCGAGTGGTTTTGGCCGGGCGAGGAGCGTCTGTCATGGATCCAATCTCTCTCCGCCGTCCTCGGCGTCACCAGAGGGCGAGAAGACGCGGAGCAGGCGGTAGCAGGGCCCGGGGCTCTCGGACCAGGGCGTGAAGAGCTCCGCGAGGGCGACGACATGACCGCCGGAGACGATGATGAAGCGGGCGCCTTGGGGGAGCTTCGGCGATCCGAACCGGCTCCATGGGAGCCGCTGGCCCTGCCTGGTGCGGGCCGCTGCGTCGTGATCGCATGTCACGGAAGGCATGACGCCTCCCAGCCAGTCGGCCACGGTAATGAGCTTGCCTCTTGCGGAGTCGGGTGCTGCCTCGATTGTGGAGAGGGGAGTCGCGTCCTCCACATCGAGGGAGCCAACCCTGGTGCGGCGCAGGGCCACCAGGTGGGCCCCGCAGCCGATGGACTCGCCCAGGTCGGAGACGAGCTGGCGGACGTAGGTGCCCTTCGAACAGTGAACTCGCAGGGTGAGGCGCGGAGGATCGAGGGAGGTGAGCTCGAGGGCGTATATGGTAATTTGCCGCGGTGGGACATCCAGGGGAGACTCCCCCGCCCGGGCGCGGGCGTGAAGGGCGCGGCCTTGAACCTTCACGGCAGAGTACCTGGGAACCCGCTGGGTCTGGGGACCGACGAAACCCTCGAGCAAGGCCTCGATCCGGGAGGGCTCGAGGGCTTCGCCCGTGGGCAAGGGACGGGTGACGAGCGTCGCTCCATCGGCGTCGAGGGTGTCCGTGGTGACGCCGAGGTGCGCGGTGGCGAGGTACTCCTTGTCCGAGTCGCTCACCCAGGCAGAGAGGCGCGTGGCCTCCCCCACCAGGATTGGCAGGAGGCCCGTGGCGAGTGGATCCAGGGTGCCCGTGTGTCCCACCTTGCGGGTGCCGAGGAGCCGTCTCACAGATGCGACCACCCCATGGGAAGTGATCCCCTGAGGCTTGTCCACGAGGAGGATGCCGTTCAAGGAAGTACCCCGGCGGTGGCGGCTGCCCGGCAAGGTCAACCCCCGCCTGGTTGCGGGGCCGACAGTACCCCGTCGGGGGGCGCGAGGGCGGCCTCCAGCACCGACATCACCTCTGCCTCCACTTCGGCGGGGGTTCCCGGGAGAACGCAGCCCGCGGCGTTCGAGTGCCCTCCGCCACCTAGGCCGAGGGCGAGGAGGCCCACGTCCACCCGGCCCTTGGATCTCAAGCCGACGCGGCACTTGTCACCCTGCTGGAGGATTTGGACTGCCACCTCGACGCCGGCTATTCCGCGGGCGTAGTTGATGATCCCGTCCAGCATGGTGTGGTCAGCCCCGGTGACCCAGAGCATCTCCTCCGTGATGAGGAGGCAGGCGATCTGCCCGCTCGCGGACAAGGAGAGGGAGGAGAGGGCCAGCCCCATGAGCCGGATTCGCTCGAGCGGGCTCTGCTCGTAGAGCCCGACGGAGACATCCCAGGGAGACAGGCCGCTCTCCACTAGCCGGGCGGCGAGCCTCAGCACCTGGGCGTCGGTGCTCGAATAGCGGAAGCCTCCCGTGTCCGTGTAGAGGGCGCACCACAGCGGAGCGGCGAGCTCCGCGGTCATCGGGACCTGGAGGGTTTCGGCCAGGCCAGCCACCAGCACGCCGGCGGCTGCGGCGGAGGGATCCCGCCAGCAGAGGTCGCCGAAGCGCCTGGAGGAGGCGTGGTGGTCGATGACAGCGAGGGCGCCGCGACGCGATCGTGGCGGTACGAGCGGTCCGAGGAGGCTCTCATCGCCGGTGTCCACCGCGATGACGAGGTCGAAGGATGCGGTCTCGAGAATGCGATCCTGCACCTTCTCCCAGAGAGGCAACCCACGAAATTGGAAGGCGACGGGATCCGGGCCGTAGAGAGTGTAGGACTTGCCCAGATGCCCGAGGATCAGCCCGAGGGCCAGGATCGAACCCATCGAGTCCCCGTCTGGGTTCCGGTGGCCAGTGACGAGCACGTCCCGAGCGTCGAGGACGGCCCTCGCGATGGCCTCGCGCATCTCGCCAGGGCTCTGACTCCCCGATTTCGGGGAGGAGCCCTGCGTCTCGTCGCCAGCGATGGCCTCGGGAAGCTCGTCCGGGTTATCGATGGGCGTCGTCAAGCTACGAAGGCTCCTCGGGCTCGCGCCTAGGGCCGAGCTCACTTTCGGAGGAGAGCTCCTCCAGGATGGACTCGATACGCCTGCCGCGGGGTACCGACTCGTCCATCCTGAAGCGTAGCTCCGGGGATCTCCTCAGGTTCAGGCGGGTGGTCACCTCCGAGCGGAGGAACGGAGCGGCGCGCTCGAGCCCGCACAGCATCGCCTCCTGCTCATCGGGATCCTCGCTGGTGGAGACTACGTATACCGTGGCTACTCCCAGGTCACCCGACACGGAGACCCCAGTCACCGAGATCATGCCCGCGCGCGCGATGGACGGGTCCTGTGTGGCGCCGAGGAGGAGCTCTCCGAGGGCGTTCCTGAGGGCGGCGCCCACCTTGGCGCTGCGGCGTGAGCTACTCATCATCATCTCCAAAGGGTCTGCGCCTTCGGGCAGCCTCTCCGAGGTCTTCCAGCCCATCGAGCCCCACCCAGTCCTCGAACCCGGGACCGCCTCCGGTGGAGGAGAAGCTCGGGGGCGCAATGCCCGCCGAGCCGTCGCCGAAGGCCATCACGTCGGTCTGGCGTCCGAGCGGCTCCGCCAGCCCTAGACCGTCGAGGAAGCGCAGGATCCTGGAAAGGAGCTGCTCGACGTGGGGCGCGTCAGGTCCCACCACGGCGACGCCGATGGCGGCGCGCTGCCACTTGTCCAGCAGATCGACCTCCGCCGCGGCGATGCGGTAGCGCCCGCGTAGCCGGTCCAGCATCTGCCGGACGACGTGGCGCTTTGCCTTCAGGCTCTGGGCGTGCGGGATCCTATACTCCAGTCGGGCGATGGCGAGGTACATGGCAGGGAAAGAGATTAGGAGGCTGGGAGCGGGAGGACCTCCGCGCAGGCTATAGCTCGGCGGTGTGCTCCTCGATCTCGTACACCTCTATCTGGTCCTCGATCTTGATGTCGTTGAAGTTCTCGATGCCGAGGCCGCACTCGTAGCCCTTCTCCACCTCCCTGACGTCGTCCTTGAAGCGACGCAGCGACGAGATCTTCCCAGCATAGACCTGCACGTTGTTGCGGAAGAGGCGAAGGAGGGAGTTGCGGTGCACCCTTCCGTCCAGCACGAAGCACCCTGCAATGGTGCCGATGCGAGGGATCGTGAAGGTATCGCGCACCTCGATGTGCCCGACGATCTTCTCGGTGCGCTCCTTGGGAAGGAGCCCGCGCATGGCGTCTTTGACGTCGTCGAGCATCTCGTAGATGATGTTGTAGCTCTTGATCTCCACCGACTCCCGCTCGGAGAGCTCCCTGGCCTGCTTGGTGGGCCTCACGTGGAAGCCCACGACCATGGCTCCGGACGCCTTGGCGAGGTTGACGTCCGACTCCGTGATCGCCCCGACCGAGGCCTGTACGACGATTAGCTCCACCTTCTCGGTGGTGAGCTTTGCGAGGGCCTCTCGTACGGCCTCCGCGGTGCCCATCTGGTCCGCCTTGAGCACGACCTTGAGCTCCTTCTGCTCGCCCCTCGCGAGGCGCTCGAGGAGGCTCGTTCCAGGCCCGGCCGTCGCCAGCTCCTTGCGCCGTCGCTGCTCCTGGCGGTGGGATGCCACCAGCTTGGCGGCTTTCTCGTCCTTCACTCCGTTGAAGATCTCCCCTGCCTCGGGAACCCCGTCCAATCCCAGCACCTGTACCGGGGTGGACGGTGGCGCTTCCTTGATGGTCCGGCCGCGGTCGTCCACCAGGGCCCTGATGCGCGCAACGTGCTCGCCCGTGACGATGATGTCACCGGTGTGCAGCGTCCCCTCCTGCACCACGACGGTAGCCACCGGGCCGCGTGCCTTGTCGAGCTGAGCCTCCAGCACGACGCCGCGCGCCAGCTTCGTCGGGTTGGCCCGCAGCTCGAGCATCTCGGCCTGTACGCCGATCATCTCGAGCAGTTGATCAACGCCCTGCTTGGTCAGGGCGGACACCTCGCAGAAGATTGTGTCTCCGCCCCAGGCCTCTGGGACGAGGCTGAACGCGGTTAGGTCCTGCTTGATACGATCCGGGTTCGCCTCCGCATTGTCGATCTTGTTGACCGCGACGATGATGGGTACCTTGGCGTCCTGAGCGTGCTGGATCGCTTCCCGGGTCTGAGGCATTACGCCGTCGTCCGCCG
>JAVEWA010000339.1:0-7448 GCA_034004785.1 Polyangia bacterium | reverse complement strand
TACAGCCGGGATCCGCGACAGATCTGTCAGGCTTGGTCACGCCCGTTGGCGTATGAGGCCGGCAGGATCAATCCGCGCCGAAGAGGGAGAAGGCCCCGAGGGGGCGGGGGTCGCCAGGGAAGGCGATGGCGAGGGACCGATTGGCGGCAAGCTGTGCCGCCGCCACGCCATCCCCGGCGGCGAGGCGGCGGTAGAAGACCTGCAGGAAGGCGGACTGCCAACCAGCGGGGCGCGGCCCACGGGGCTGCCTGGGTAAAAGCACGCTCTTCACTCCGGCGATCTGGAGGGCCCGGGCGAAGCTGTCCGCCGCGAGGGGATGGGGCGCGCCGCGGCCAGAGTCCAGCTCCGCCACCGAGAAGAGCTCTGCGTCCATGGAGAGGCCGAGGATCTCCCCGAGGAGCAGCAGCCCGTCGTCGCCGGCTTCTCCGCTGCCCCCGGCCAGCACCAGGGCGGGCTGGAGCGGCCCCTCCATCCGGGCCGGGAGCACCAGCGGAGTGGCGAAGTGCACCCAGCGGGCGTCCGTCAGGCCGTCCTTGCGGAGGGAGGACTCCAGGGGATCCAGCTCGAGCTTGGTTGTCTGCCCCGCGGGGCGCCCCTGCCCGCGCCGGCGCCCCGGCCGAGCCCCCTCCCGCAAGCTGGCCACCGCCAGGACCGCCCGGCCGTCGGGCAGGGCGTCGGCAGAGGGACGGAGCGTGTGACCGAGCAACCTCAGGGCGCTCCTCAGGGGCGAGCTCCCGGAACCGAGGGCGCCGTCCGCCAGGGCGAGGACGCGCAGGGTCTTGGTCGCCGACTGAGCCCTGGGGGTGTCCCGCAGCTTCAGCCAGCCGGCAGGAGAGGGCACCCGCACGAAAGCGTAGCGCGTCCCGAGGCTCTCTCCCTCCCCGTCCGGGAGGGCGGCAAAGGGAATGGACCACAGGGGGCCGGAGAGCACGAGATAGAGCTTGCTCTTCCCCTTCAGGTGGGCTCGGACCGGGTCCAGGAGCAGCTTCCGGAGCGCACCCCCCGAGGCCCGCACTGCCTTGGAGGAAGGAGCGGCGGCGCCGTCCACGAGGAGCCGGAAGGCCTCCACCGCCTTGGCCAGCTCGGCGCCCGAGGGCAGCTCCACCACCTGAGCTTCCCGGTTGGTGATGGCAATGAGGAGCGAGCCGCCTCTGCCCACGAGATAGATGAGCAGCGCCTCGGCGTCTCCAAGGGCGCCCTTCAGGATCCCGGTGGTGGCGGGGGTCGGGTGGGCCGCGTCGATACGCAGGGCGGCGCCCTCGATCTTGGCCCGGGCCTCCCTCGCAGCCCTCAGCGCGGCGAAGAGCACGCTCCTCAAGGCAGGGGTCCCGCCAGGGCTCTGCATTGCCTGGGCGATGAAGCGCTCCTCGCCCGCCAGGGTCCGCACCCTCCGTCGATCCTCGAGGCTGTCGGCGAGGCTCGCGCCCACCCGCGAGAACGCATGGAGGAGCTGCCGGGAGCGCGACCGCTCCACCGCAGCGAGCACGCCGTCCAGCATGCCGGGGTCGCCCGAGTGACGAAACTGCCTCACCGCCACCCTCGCTAGCTCGTAGTAGGCCGCCTCCTCGGCGCCGGCGTGGACCTCTCCGAGGGGGTCGATGCTGGAGCGCACCTGCTCGAGGGCCGTGACCGCTCCCCTGTGGAAGCGCTCTGCCTGGGCGCCCCGATCGAGGAGCCGGTCCGAGATGTACCCGAGCAGGGCGTAGGCGCGGAAGGTCAGCTCCGGAGCCTGGACCGCGGCCGAGTGGTCGAGGGCCTGGGTCAGCTCCTCGAGTGCCTCGGCGGGCTCGCCTGCCGAGGCCCGGCTCTGCGCCACCAGGATGCGGGCCTCGCCCGCGCCGTAGCGCTCCCCGAGGGCCTCGAGCTCCTTGGCCGCGGCCGCGAGTGGGACCAGGGCGTCCTTCGACCGCCCCAGGCGCACGAGCGCCTGGCCCCCCGCCAGCTTCAAGCGAGCGACGGAGTAGCGATCCCCCTGGCGGGCTAGGATCTGCTCGGCCTCGGCGCGATGACGCTCGGCCTCGGCGTGCTCACCCCAGGCCGCCAGGGTCCGAGACCAGGCCCAGCGCGTCATGGCCGCGCTCCTCGGCCTCCCCTCTTCCTGAAGCCGCCTGATGGCCTCCTCTGCCCAGCCCGCGGCTGCCCGGCGATCCCCGGCGTCCTGCTCGATCCGCGAGAGCTCCACAAGGGATGTCGCCACCGCAACCCTCGCGCGGCGGGTCTCGTGGCTCCGCAGGGCCTGCTGCCCGAAGCGACGCGCCCTCGGGAAGTCCTTCAAGAGGCGCGCGGCCCGGGCCGCCGACAGGGCCGCCGGGGCCAGGCCCGGGCCCGAGAGCCGGGCAAGGAGGGCCGCCGCCTCGGCCAGGTGTTGGCCCGCCCCGTGGATGTCTCCCCCGATTGCCGTCAGCTCGGCGCGCTCTCCGAGGGCCCGAGCCTCGATGGCCCGGTCCTTGGCCCTCGCACCGAGGCCCCTGGCGAGGGTCAGCTCTGCCCCCGCCTCGGAGAGCCTGCCGAGGCGCCGCAGGCTCGCGGCGGCGCCGAGGCGCACCGCGGCCTGAGCCCGGTCGTCGGTCTTGAGGATCGAACTGGAGAGGGCCTCCTTGCCCAGGGCGCGCACCGCGGCCAGATCGCCAGCCTCTGCCCCGAGCCTGAGCAGCGCGCGATACGCCCTCACCAGGTTGTTCTTGTCGCCCTCCCGCGCCGCGGCGAGCCTCACCCGCTCCCACCCCTTCCTGGCCTCGGCTATTCGCCCGAGGCGCTCTGCGCCCTGGGCAGACTCCAGAACGGACGCGGATCCCACTGTCGTCCCACGGCCGGGACAGGCCGCAGCCAGAACGCTGGACAGGCCTAGGAGCAAGAGCGCGCCATGTGCGCCTCCCATGGACCACAGGCTTGCTCGCGCCCCAAAACGCCTCTTGCGAAGGCTCCCCCCGGGGAGCCGTCCGCTCGTAATCGGTCCTGGCATGATCGGCCTCTCTCCACTCGAGCTGCTGCCATTATGCTTGGCCTCGAGGCAATTGTCACAGCCTCGGCCGAAGCTCTGTCAAGCCGAGGATGCCCTGGCGCGACCTGCTCCGCCCCACCGAGCCACTTTCGGAGAGGCAATGAACCTACAGGGAAACGACGGCTGAAACGACGGCTGAGACGACGGCTGAGACGACGGCTGAGACGACGGCTCAGGGGAGGACCGACAGGGCGGCGCCGAGGGCGCCGGTGTACTGGGGCTCGGGGAGCACCTCCACCGGACGGCCGAGGGTCTCGGAGAGGGCAGAAACCATGGCAGGGTTCAGGGCGACGCCGCCCGACATGAACACCGGGAGGCCGGGCCGCAGGGTGCCGGCCAGGGCCGACACACGGGAGGCGAGGCTCTGGTGCACGCCCTTCAGGATCCCGGGCACCGGCTTCCCCTCGGCTAGCAGCGAGATGACCTCGCTCTCGGCAAAAACAGTACAAGTGCTGGAGACCGCCACCAGCTCCCTGGCCGAGGCCACCTGGGCAGCGACCTCGTCCCAGGTCACGCCCAGGCGCCCGAGCAGCACCTCCAGGAAGCGCCCCGTGCCAGCGGCGCACTTGTCGTTCATGGCGAAGTCGTCCACTCCGCCTCCCTCGGCGAGGTGGATCACCTTGGAGTCCTGGCCGCCGAGATCCACCAGCACCCCGGCCCGCTTGGCGTGGGCATAGGCGCCCCGGGCGTGACAGGTGATCTCGGTGAGCACCCGCTGGGCTCCCACGCGCTTCCTGCCGTAGCCCGTGGCTCCAACTGGCACGGCTTCCGCGGCGCCCACGCGCTCACGAAGCGCCGCGAGCTCCCGGGCGGTCTGCGCCTCGATGAGGGGGTGGGCGGGCGCCAGGGCGCGTCCCGCCACCCGGCCCTCGGCGTCCACCGCCACGGCCTTCCAGGTGGTGCTCCCCACGTCCACGCCGATGGCGACGACCGGCCCGGCTCCCGGGGTCACGGCCCGGCGGCTCTCCTCGATCATTGGAAGCCCTCCATGAAGGCCTGCAGCCTGGTCGCGCCCTGCTCGCTCGAGTAGGCGCGCGGGTCGTTGTGATCTGCCTCCAGCAGGAGGGCCTTGATGCCCAGCTCGGCGCCGAGCCTGTCCTTCAGGTCCACCTGCCCGATGGAGTAGGGCTTGCAGGATCGATCGCTGTGCAGAAGGGCCCCGTCCACCTGGTACTCGGCCGCCAGGCGCTTCATCAGGGCGAGCCTGCGATCCAGATCCTCGTTGAGGATGATGTTCGTGTAGGCGCTCGCGGCCGAGCCGAAGATGTCGTCGGGGTCTATGCGCCTCCCCGCCTCGGCCCAGGCGTTGGTGTAGGTCGTGACCACGATGTTGAAGCCCTGCTCGGCTAGCTGGGTGGAGAGCTCCCGCACGTTGAACCAGATGGGCAAATTGTCCCACATGAGCCGGAAGCGCTCGCTCCGCACGCCGCCGATGCCTTTCTTCACCCTGTCGCGAAGCTCGTCTAGAAGGTGCCGGTAGTAGGCGTTGCAGCCCTCTGTTCCACGCAGGGCCACGATGGGCGCGATGTGGAAGAACCCGTCGAAGCCGGTCCAGGGCGCTGGCCGCTGCCGGCTCTCGGCGAGGCACTCCCCCCAGAGCACGCTGCCCTCCTGGGCCAGGCGAACCACCCTCGCGAGCTGATCCCAGTCCAGGGACCGCCCCGCCACCCGCTCGGCCGTGGTCAAGGCCTCGGCGAGCTGATCCCGGACATAGGTCAGGTCGTGCTCCTGGGCCTCGCCGTACACGAAGGGCGTGTCGATGAGCACGAGGGGCACCTTGAAGTGATCGGCCAGGCAGCGGTACCAGTAGAGCACGGTCTGGCAGATGTTGGTGCAGCAGGCCAGGAGGTCGGGCCGCGGGAGGCGCCCGGCCGGGGTCTTGTCGAGCAGCACGCCGCCTATGTCGGTCCGGGCGTAGGAGCAGAGGCACCGGGAGTAGCCATCCCGCTCCGCCCTGTCCGAGTACTCTGGGGTCAGCCGCTGCACGCCGCACAGGGCCGCGTGGTTCTCGGGGTACAGGGTGTGATAGCCGAGGGCCCTCAGGAGCTCCACCGGGAAGCCGCTCGTGACCCAGGCCACGGGCACCGCGCCGTCGGCATAGCGCCCCTCGAGGTAGTGCCTGGTCATGAGATCCTTCAGGGGCCCCACCGACTCGAGGGGCGGACCGAAGGGGCTCTCCTTGGGCTTGCCCCCCCGGCGGCGGAGGCGCTTGTAGCGCCGCTGCCAGGCCTGGAGCTCCGCGAGGAACGGGCCCACGACCCGCCTGACCGCCTCGTACTGCGCGCGTCTCGTTATCATGGGTTCCCCCTCGCGGCGGCGACCATCTCCACGAAGGCCTCCAGGCGGGTCACCACCTGGCCGGAGAGCTCGGACTCCAGCTCCCCCTCCACCACGAGGAGGGGCAGGCCTCGGCTCGCGAGGTGGCTCCTGATGCCCGAGACGTCGAAGAGCTCGGGCTCGCAGAACTTCACCGTGTGGAGCACGACCCCCGCGCAGCCGCCCCGCTCGCGGAGCCAGTCGAGGTGCGCGAGGCGCTCGCCCAGGTCGGATGACCTGGTGGAGCAGGGAGGCGCCGCCAGCATCCTGGCCGCGAGGGCGTCCAAGGGATCCCCCTCGAGGTCCGGCGCCTCCCTGACCACGCGCCTGCCGATGGCCGCGTAGTCGTCGCCCGCGACGTAGGCCCCGGCGTCCGCCAGGCGGTCGAAGATCTCCATGGGCTCGGGCACGATACCCGACACCAGGAGGGGCGTTCCCTTCTGCACCGGCCCAGGCTCGAGCCGCTCCGCCACCCTCTCGAGCTCGGACAGGTGATCCTCTGGCCAGAGGCACTCACCACGCCTGAGGATCCCGTAGAGCTCGGCGTCAGAGCCTCCGAACCGCGCACGGCCGTCGAGAAGCTCCGCCCTCACGGAGTCGATGCGGTGGTGGAGCCCGAGCGACCAGCGCAGCCGCTCTGGATCCAGGGCCCTCCCGGTGAGGGCCTCGATCTCCCGGGCGAGCCTCGCGAGCTCCTCCCGGAGATACCGCCGGAGGCTCGGCCGCGCCTTGCCCTTGGGCGAGCGGTAGCGAAGAGCCGCCTTGCCCGCCGCCCCGCCGAAGTCCGGGATCTGGGTGGCCAGGCCCTGTATGGAGTCACAGGTGTGGGGGTAGAGGAAGCCGTCCACCAGATCCGCCCCGCCGCCCGCCACGAAGGCCAGGGCGTTCCTGGCCACGGCGCAGACGTAGCTCTGGAGCCTGCCCACCTGGGCGCTCCTCGGCGCCCCCGGCGGGCCCCATATCTCCACCGCCAGCACGTCCATGGCGGTGAGAAGCTCCTTGGGATAGTGGATGGGCAGCACCCCGAGGACCTTGCGGCCGCGCCCCTCCTTCTGCTCCCGAATGACCTGGTTTCTGTCTGGAAGGTTCTGTTTGCTCATGTTGCCCGTGGCCCCAAGGCGGGGCCGCGACATCATAGCCAAGCCTCGAAGGGTATGCAAAGCGCTTCGGCCGCGAGGCAGGATCGCTCCGCGTCCGGTGCAGCAGGCTCGCACCGCGCCCGAGGTAGCAAGCCTTTCGGTCCAGAAGCCCGATCCGGCGCTTCGACTCCGGTACTTGCTTCAACTGCGGACGATCCGTCCTTGAAAATTCCTGGCAGAGCATGTTCTCTGGAAACGACAGAGGAGGTCGACGATGAGACGCGTGGCTTGTCTTTGTTTGTGCCTGTCCATTGGTGTGGTAATGGGTGCCGGATGCAAAGACGACTGTGAGAGAGTCTTCGACAGAACCATAGACTGCCTGCAGGAGCTCGGCGCGAACGAGACGATCATCAAGGATCACAAGAAGCAGAAGGAGAGCTTCATCGAACTGTGTCGATCCACGGATGTGAACAAGAAGCTCGCCGCGAGGTGCCTGAAGAAGAAGACTTGCAGAGATTTCGTCACATGCAACCAGGGACGTGATCGTTGAGTCGACACCGAAGGAAAGGCCCCACATGGGAGTTCTGATGACATGACGAGGATCCAGGTCGAAGAGCTCTGGAGCCAGTCGGACGAGTGGTCCCTGGATCTCTTCGTGGGCGCCGCGGCCCAGGACGACCTCGCCCGGGCCCTCCTCGCCCTCGAGGGGGCGGACGGCGGCACCAGGCAACGGATCGAGGCCCTGCTCGACGCCTGGGCCGCCAGGCTCCCCACCCCCCGGGTGGACACGGCCTCGGGCCAGGCGGACCTGCTCACGACCCTCCTCGTGGACGAGCTCGGTCTCAGGGGCGACCAGGTGGACTACACCCACCCTGTGAACAGCCAGATCTCGAAGGTCCTCGAGCGCCGCAGGGGCCTGCCGATCCTGCTCTCGGTGGTGTGGATGGAGGTCGGACGTCGGGCGGGGATGCCGGTGGAGGGGATCGGCCTCCCCGGTCACTTCATCGTGCGAGTCGGAGGCGAAGGGGGCGAGTACGCGGATCCCTTCGAGG
>JAVEWA010000009.1:0-35895 GCA_034004785.1 Polyangia bacterium | reverse complement strand
TCAAGCGGACCGCCTCATCGTATTCGCCCTGGAGGTATGCGAGCCTGGCCCTGGCTCGCCTCACCTCAGTGTGCGACGGGAACACGGCGGTCATGAGGGTCAGGAGCGCCTCGGCCTCTCCAATACGCCAGTCGGAGAGGCGCTCGTGCACCCCGACCAGCAGCTTCGTCGCTCCACTGGCCGAGGCCCTCGGGATCGCGCAGCAGAGGAGGAACGCTGCCAGGGCCGGCCCCGCGACCATGGATCGAGCCCCAAAGGGAGCGCCGCGTAGAGCTCCTCGACCTGGCCCTTGCCATGACGCTCTACCCCACTTCATCGCAGCAGCCTCTCGTAGTAACGCCGCAGGGCCTCCCTGAAGGGCTCGGGCCAACCGGCGCGGCCCGCCTCTTGGATGGAATCCCTCAGCTCACGCGGCAGATCTCCCCCTGCGGGCGGGACCTCCACGGCGCCCGGGGGCGGTGGGCCGTCCGCCCCGGGAGGTCTCGTCAGGCGCCCGGCCCGCTCGGCCTCTGCCTGAAGCTCTCCAAGCATCCCGAGGGTCTCCTCGCCCAGACGCCTGGCGGCCTTGCGGTCCCCGCGGCCGAGGGCCGCGGCGGCCTCCTCCATGCGCCTGGCAGCCTCTCCCAGGGATGGGCCGCTCCTGGCTCCTTCTTCTGGACTGCCATCTGCGCGGCCCTTGCCGCCTGGGCTCTGATCCGCGCCAGCCTTGCCTTGGAGCTTGGCCGCATCTCCGCCGGAGAACGGGGCTGACCCCGCCATCCGCCTCGCGTCGCTGGCGAGCTCGCGCTGGGCCCCTGAGAGCGACCTCGGATCCCCTGTTCCCGCGAGCTCTCCCTGGAGTTTCAGCTGACGCTCCGCGAGGTCCCTGAGCGCACTCGAACGCCTGTCCCTTTGCGCATCGCCGGGGATGGGCATCACCTGACGAAACCGATCAATGCCTTGGCCGACCGCCTCGTCGAGCTGGCTCACCATGCGGTCCAGCGCGCCGAGCGGATCTGAGCCCTTTTCAGGTCTGGCGAGGCCATCCATGATCCTGTCCCGCTCGGACTCGCGCATCGCATAGCGGTTCACATGCTCTTCCATCACCTCGTCACCAAGGCTGCTCGCGAGGCGCGAGAGGCGCACCAGGGAGCGCCGCAGCTCGGCGGTAGCCCTGCCGAGCTCCCTGCTGGCGGCCGCGTCCGGGGTCTGCCTGAGCCGTTCGGTGAGACGCCGGATCTCTCGGCGAAGCTGCTCCGCGCGCCGGACGATGTCCTTCATCTCCTCCAGGGTGGCGCGGCCCGAGAGAGCGTCTAGCTGCAGAGCAAGCTCTTCCAGGACCTCCACCACCGGACCGCTCGTCGCCCGGGCCACGGAGAGACAATCGGAGCCGGCGCCGGGGAGCCCCCGGGCCCGATCTGCGCGAGTCACATCTGAAAGACGCCGGGCCAGCTTCCTTAGTGGCCCATCGAACACCTCCAGAAGAAGCGGCATCAGGGTCTCGCCCATCGCGCAGACCCGCTCGACGTAGGCGGAGAAGGACTCCGAGAGGGCCAGCTCCTGATCCCGCTGCCGCTCGAGCTCCTGGTTCACCAAAGGGCAACCACTGGGCCCCGCCTCTGCCAGAAACCTCTCGTACCTGTCCGCCAGCGCAGTTAGGTTGTCTGCGAGGAGCGGTCGCAAGCTCTCGAGCACGTCCTGCCGGGCGTCCTTGGAACCCTCGATTCGAATCTCCTGTGTGGGGCTGGTGGTTCGCCCTGGACCGCCCTGCCCGCCCTGCAGGGAGCGGTTGTCCTCCGCCTCCAGATGGAACCGGACCATGCTCCCCGGAGCCAGGCGAAGCGCCGCGAGGTCCCAGCGATGCGTTCCCGACTGCCGCCCCCTCTTGCCCTGGCCGAACCGCGGCCCCCTGAACAGCTCCACGCTGCGAGACTCCGCGTCGTCCACCTGATACGAGAGGCGCACCGCGGTGATCCCGTAGTCGTCATCGCTCTCCCACTTCAGATCCATCGGCTCTGCCCGCTCCAGCCGGATCACCGCTCCAGATGGCCGAACCGATATCCCTGGAGGGCGATCTGGCACCAGCCGGAAGAACGGGCCCCCAAGGCCCACGCGCAGCGCCCCCGATGGCTCCCCCAGGGCCAGGACTAGCGGCCCTTCCTGCCTCATCGTGAAACGGACCCTCAGCATCTGGTCTCCCAGGCTCTCACCCCTGGCCAGCTCTTCTCCAGGCAGCAGCGCCCTCACCAGGCCAACCTGGTGAGGAGCTTCGAAGAGGGCGGTCACCCGGGAACCCTCCGGCACTTCGACGCTCTCCAAACCCTTTTCATGAATTCGAGCGGGCAACCGCGTGTACCGAGGCGGCTGCACCTCGACGCGCAGCGGCCTCGCCGCGGGCTCCGAGAGCACCCAGGGGAGGCGATCCGGTACGCCCTCCAACCCGAGCTCGACCGACAAGGCGGATCGGGCCCCAGGAACGAGCGTCAGCCCAACGGCCACCAGGCCACAAAGCAGGGCCGACGCCGCGATGAGCCTGCCGAGCCCAGGCATGGCCACGACGGCCGATGGCGGCACCTCCAGCAACCTCCCAATCACCCTGGCCCTGTGACATCTTGCAAAGGACTCCGCCAAGGCGGAGCCGCAGCCTTGGCCAGGGCAAAGACCCAGGGCGCCCTCGAGGTCATCGCCCAGAGTAGGATGATTCTCCCGGAGGCGACCGAGGGCGGAGCCGCTTCTCCGCGAGAAGTGTGCGCCGATGGCATACACGGTGATGATTAGCGCGCCCACAGCCCCGATGGAGATCCCCAAGCGTACTACGTGGAGCGCACTACCTGAGCCAGCGCCTACGACCAGCCACAGAAGGAGGGCCACAGAAGAAAGGAACAGCAAAGCTACCCAGGCGAACCCGATGGACCTGCCAAGAAGCCGTCGGCGAACAGCCCTCACCCAGGCTTCGGGAGAGGTGGGCGCTGTGGCCAACCGCTCGATGGAGTCCAGTCCTTTCAGGCTGCCTGCCATACGAGAGGTGTAGGATGACCCAGGGCATTCTGCAAACACAAGCTTGGAGGAATCAACTCTCCGTGAATCCTTTGAGGTTGCCGTGGTACATGGGGCGTGATAGTCAGAGAATCGAGCAAATTCAAAGAGGTTGTCCCCTCGAGGACATCTCGCGGGCGGCAAGCCCCAAGGTGGGGCCTAAAGGCATGGCTTTGGAGCCGAGCGATCTGGATCTGGTCACTCGCCACCTACAGGGGGAAGACAAGGCGTTCGAACTCCTGGTCCGGCGATACCAGCGACGGGTATATGGCCTCGCCCTCGGCATCCTCCGGAGCCGTGAGGACGCTCTCGACGCGACCCAAGAGGCATTCATCCGGGTCCACAAGAACATTGTGCGCTTTGAGCGCTCGGCGAGCTTTCATACCTGGCTGCACAGGATCGTCGTGAATCTCTGCATAGATCAGCTCAGACGCGCGGGCCGCTACAAGGCAGTGGAATACGAAGACGGACTCGACCATACGGGCGATGGTTTGCTTGCCGACCCCATAGTGCCAACCCGCCTGGGAACGGATCCTTCCCGTGCCCTGGAGGACAAGGAGACCCTCGACGCCATCCGCGCTGGCCTTGACACCCTGAGCCCAAACCACCGCGCCGTACTTCTGCTGAGGGAGGTCGAGGGACTTTCATACTCCGAAATGGCAAAGATCATGCGCTGTTCCAAGGGAACAATAATGTCGCGGCTCTTCCACGCCCGGAAGCGAATGCAGCATTTCCTTCGCAATGCCCTGAATGTAGAGAAGGGTTCAGACGTCTGACAGGTGTTGCCATGACAAGCCTCGATGACAAAACTCTCCAGCGGCTCCACGACGGCGACCTCTCCCCTGAGGAGACGAGGCGGGCGGAAAGCCAGCTCGCAACGAACCCGGAGGCGGGCAGGAGGCTGGAGGCCCTCTCCCAACTTCAATGCCTGCTCCGCGGTGCAGTGAGCCAAGACGCAGACCAGGCGGACCTCGTCGAGGTATGGGACCGAGTCAAGGCCGATCTTGGCAAGCAAGCGCGCCCAGGTGCCTGGGAGCGCGTCCGCCTCTGGCTGGGCGAGTCCATGGGGACGCATCCCTTCAGGTGGGTGGCCGCAGGAGCCGCGATGACCGTTCTGGCCGTTGCGGTGACTCTTTTCGCCATGACCCGCCCCGAGGACACGAAGGGCGCGAAGACAGCCGTCGAGGCAGCCCGCAACCAGCTGGAGATCGAAGCGCTGGACTTCAAGGGCCGCCACCCGGACATCTTCCAGATCCGAGAGGGCGAACGCTCCACGACGGTCATCTGGGTCCACCCAGACGACGAGGATGAAGAGCCTGAAGACAGACCCGCACCGCCTGGAGGCCCAGAAGACATATGATGACAGTCGAGTGGCAAGTCATCCTGGGACGAGCCCTTGTGTCCCTGGCCCTGACGACGACCGCCTTTGGCGTCCCCCAAGCCCTGTCAGCGCCTCGAAGGGCTCCTTCGGAGCGCCCCGGAGCCGAGCACAAGCGCCCCGAGGGGGTCCGCAGCGGGAAATCCAGCCACGATGGCATGCGGCCGCCTGCGCATAGGCCCGAGACGAAACCGGTCGCCGCATGCGAGATCCTGATCATCCAGGGCCTCGACCAACCAGGCCCCCTGCCCAAGTCCCTGTCGCCCCTCCGTTCCCAGCTGGAATCCCGTCCATTTACGAGGTTCCGCTCCTTTCGACTCCTCGGCCGGCGCTCTGTGGCCCTAGTCTCTGGTGAGCGGCGGCGAGCCAGCTTGGTGGGCCCATATGTCCTCGAGGCTGAGTTGCTCGCCCAGGTGACGTCCCCAAGTGGGCTGGATCGGCTCCGCTTCGTGCTCACCCTCGACAAGTTGAACAAGCAGCAGCGGTCCCCCAAGCGGGTCCTGAAGTCCGTGCTCGTGCTGGACCGCGGTGGAACCCTCTTTTTGGCCGGCCCGCGGTACGAGCGGGGAACCCTGGTGCTTGGCCTCAGCTGTCGATAGCCCACTTGGCGCGAGACTTCCCGCCGACTCCTCAACAAGCCCTTCCGAGGTGGGCGTCGGGGCCATTCTGGGCTAGGCTCAACCGATCCCCGGGGATCCTCTGCAATGAGCTCCATCTCCTCAAAGGCTCCGCCAGGCCGTCAGGCGCGGCCGAGCCGCCGCTGGCCGCTGATCCTGGGCTGCGTGCTGCTCGTGCTGGGCGGACTGACCGCGGCTGGGGTGCTCCTGGCGCCACGTCTGGCCCCGTGGGTGATGGAGCGCCGCGTGATACCAGCCATGGAGAGGAGGCTCCATCGCAAGATCACTGTGGGCCGCATCAAGGGGGGCTTTCGCAACATGGTGCTGGAAGATCTGCGCGTGAGCGGACCCGCCGACTGCGCTCAAGGCCCGCTCCTCCACGCAGGGAGGGTCACGGTGAGCTTCGACTTCTGGCCCCTCCTTTCGGGCCGGCTGGCTCTGAGGGGCATCTCGGTTGATCAGCCGAGAATCTGCGTTCGGAGGCAGGAAAATGGCCAGGACAACTTGAGCGATCTGTGGGCGGTCCTCGGACGGCGCCGCCTGCCGGGACGCGTCTCCTTCAAGCTGACAGGCGTACCCCTCACGCGCGGCGCCCTGACCATCCGAGACGAACAGCGGGGCCTCAGCCTCCAAGCGCCCGAGATGGAGGCTCGCCTCGAGCCAGGAGGCGAGTCCCACCTGTGGCTCGGACAGCCACGCGGCTCCTACCCCGGTCTTGCCCCCCTGGAGGCCATGCGCCTGGATCTCTGGTTCCGTACGAGCGCGGGACGGCTGCGGGGCCTCCCCCGATTCTCGGTCTCGGGCGCCCGCCTCAGGCTTCACGATCACCTCGTGCTCACCGACATCAGCGGCAGGCTCACTCCCGAAAGCGGGCGCTGGCTCTCCCTGGAGCTTCGGGGGAGTTACGGCGGTGTCGGGGAGCACCTCTGGAGCGCCACGGGCCGACTGCAGATCGAGTCCTGGCTCAGGCCCGTTCCAGTGGCCGGCAGCCTAGCCCTCAAGGCGAGCCGCTTCAGCATGGACAAGCTCTCACCCCTGCTGAAAACCTCAATCATCCCTCGCCCAAATGAAGCCAACCTCGAGCTCGACCTCACCCTCGGCCTCCAGCGCCGAGTCCTCTCCTTTGGCGGGCAGGCCAGCCTGACGGGTCTCACCGTGGTCCATCCAAAGCTGGCCAGGGCGCCCGTGGAAGACATCGGGCTCACTGCTCGCGTGAGGGGCCGCTACCTCTTCGACGAAGATCTGCTCCAGATCCCAGAGGCCAGCCTGGAGCGAAAAGGCGTCACCCTCCGGGCATCCCTCGACGTATTCCGGCTCCGAAAGGTTCCCCGATTCCGGATTGGCGTCGAGGTGCCGACTGTGTCCTGCGCGGCCGTTCTTCGCGCCCTGCCCAGAGGCCTGGCGCCACAGCTCGAAAACATCCAACTGGCTGGGCGCTTCGAAATGCGCATTGCCGCCGAGGCAGACTTCAAGTACCTGACCACGAACAGCGTTACGCTGGAGGGATCCGTGAACGCGCTCGGCTGCAAGGTCGTGGGGGTGCCCTTCGAGCTGTCTGCAGAGCGCCTGGCCTCCCCCTTTGTCCACGAAGTAGAGGACATCGGGCAACGCTTCGGCTTCGAAGTGGGCACGGAGAACCCCGACTTCGTTCCCATCGATCAGGTGTCCATGCACCTTCAGAATGCCATCCTGACAACCGAAGACTCTCGATTCTTCCATCACAGGGGCTTCATCCCACACGAGTTCAAGTCGGCCTTTGCGAGGAACCTCATCGCCAAGCGCTTCGTCTTCGGCGCCAGCTCGATCACCATGCAGATGGTGAAGAACGTGCTCCTCGGCCGTCAGAAGACCTTATCCCGCAAGCTGCAGGAAATCGTCCTGACCTGGTATCTGGAGCAGAGCCTGCCAAAGAAACGCATCTTCGAGATCTACCTGAACGTGATCGAGTTCGGCCCTGGCATCTTCGGTGTTGGCAGAGCGGCGTGGCACTATTTTGGCAAGGACGCGAGCGATCTCGAGCCGCAGGAGGCGGCTTTCCTCGCCTCCATTCTGCCCAGCCCCAAGCGCCACTATCGGAAATACTGTCACCAGGAGGTCCCCACCGGATGGAGACGGTGGGTGGATCGAATCCTGGAAATAATGCATCGAAGGAACCGACTCAACGCTTCGGAGCTCCAGCTCGCCCTCGCATCCCCCATCAAGTTCTCCGACAAGGAGCGCGGGACTCTCTCGGCGTGTCTCGCCAGGCTGCACCGTTTCCAGGGACGTAACGACTAGGCGCAATGCCGCTTCGCACCGCCTTCCGAAAAGTTGACACCCGATCACCGGATGTTACGGTCCGGACATGGAAGCGTCAGTAGCACTGGTCTCCTCGGCAGCGCCAGGCTCGCCCAAGACACACCAAATCCACTACAGCAGCCCTAGCGGTCAGCACCTGCTTGTCCAGGGGGACTGCATCGAGGTGCTCAAGACCCTACCGGATGGCTCGGTGGACCTCATCTTCGCCGACCCGCCCTACTTCCTATCCAACGGCGGAGTGACCTGCCAGGCTGGCCGCATGGTCGCGGTTGACAAGGGGCGTTGGGATCGCAGCCGTGGCGCCGAGGCGAACCACGAGTACAACCGGACCTGGCTCGCGGCTTGCCAGCGTGTTCTCACCCAGGACGGCTCCATCTTCGTATCTGGAACCAGGCACGTCATTTTCAGCGTGGGCTACGCCATGCAGCAGCTCGGTTTCAAGATGCTCAACGACATCAGCTGGCACAAGGTGACGCCGCCTCCGAACCTCAGCTGTCGCTACTTCACGCACGCCACAGAGACGATCCTGTGGGCCGCGAAAAACGAGCGCTCCAGGCACCTCTTCAACTATGCGCTGATGAAGGAGGAGAACGGGGGCAGGCAGATGAAGAGCCTTTGGCACATCCAGCCCCCGCTGAAGTCCGAGAAGCGCTTCGGCAAGCACCCCACCCAGAAGCCCATAACGCTGCTCGACCGCATCATCAGGGCCGCCTCGAGACCCGGTGATCTGGTGCTGGACCCCTTCAACGGCTCAGGCACGACCGGGGTGGCGGCCCTTCTGCTGGACCGATCCTATATCGGCATCGATCTCGACCCGGCCTACCTGGCCTTGGCCATGGAACGGTTGAAGGACCCAGAGGGAGATCTCTTGGCGCTTCGACGCACCGCCGCCAAGGAAGCCCGGACGAGCGCCAAGTCCCAGCAGTCCAACCTGCAGCTCTGAGCCCCACTCCCGGCAGAGATGACGCCCCAAAAAAGATGACCGCCGCCCGAGGAGGCGGCGGTGCAAAATGCGACGGAGAATAGAGGGAAGACCAATGGGGGGACTGGGGAGGGGGAAAGGCTGGGCCCCCTCTATCTCCATCGTATCCTTGTTCTTGTCTGCTTCGTTTCTCCAGGCTCCTTGTGGCGCTTGGTTATGACCTGATTGAATTATTGCACCTCGCTGTAATTTTGCAAGGACTTTTTTTGAAAAAGTTGGTTTTTAACGACAGTGCTCCGTAAAAATGCCTGATTTTCGGGAGCTTTAGGCGTCTCCTGATTGCCGGGCAGCCTGGTGCTCCCTCTCTCTTCGGGAATGGGCACGACCGAGTCCCAAGGCCACCAATAACCAGATCAGCCCCAGGCCCACGGCCACAAAGCCCATGCGCAAGGTCCAAACTCTGCGATACTCCAAAAAGGCCGTCGCCTCTCCTGGCGAGGTGGGGTTCACCCAGACCTTGATCTTGCTGCCGCGAACTCGTTGATTCAGGTAGCTGTTCGCCGCTTCTTCGTTTGGGAAAGCTCGCTCCGGGCCGTCCGCCACCTGGGTGTGCCTGGTGTTGCCCCACGGGTAGGTGTAATATAGCCGGATCCTCCACTGCAGCTTCTTTCGCTTTATTGGCCAGCCCTCGGACACTGTCTCCTGGTAGATCCGCTTCTGCGGCCTTCGCTCCAGGTACTCGCGAACGGTAGAGCGCTCGGTCGCGGGGTTCTGGATCTGGCGCCGCTCGTAGACCTGCAGCAGCTGCCCCTCCACGGGCTTCCAGTTTCGCTTGCGCATGAATACCTGGTAGGGATGGAGCCCATCCAGGGCGCAAAGAACCAGCCCGGCGCAAAAAAGCACCAGGGGAAGCAGGGGAGATACCCACCAGGGCTTCACGGGCACCTGGGCGCTGGATTGGGAGACTGGAGTCTTGCGGGCCATGCCCGGAGTATCGGGGATCCTGGCCATGAGGTAAAGATCGGCGCGCGTGGCCCGCCAGCCCCCAGGAAGCCCCGTATTCATGCCCCTTGATCACCCGGCGCAAACCGCTATGCTCCAGCACCGCCTCAGAGGGTGGCAGAGCGGGGCGCGGCTCCGGACGAGAGGCGTGAGGAGCACATGAAATCAGACCGTTCCGAAAATCCGATAGCGCTCGTTGCCCTGGGAGGCCACGCCTTCATGGAGCGCGGACAGCAAGGAACAATAGAAGCCCACGAGGAGAACGCCTCCAAGATAGCGGCGGCGCTGATGCTGCTCGTGGAGCGGCAGTACAACCTCGTCATCACGCACGGCAACGGCCCCCAGGTTGGAAATCTCCTCTTGCAGAACGAGATGAGCAAGAACGATGTGCCATCCATGCCGATGGACGTGCTTGTGGCGATGACCGAGGGCAGCCTGGGCTACATTCTCCAGCAGGCGATGCTGAACCAGCTCAGGAGCCGCAGCATACAGCGCTATGTCGTCACGGTGGTCAGCCAGGTCGTCGTGGACCCAGAGGATCCTGCCTTCCAGAACCCAACCAAGCCGATCGGCCCTTTCCTCTCCAAGGAGGAGGCCCAGAGACGCGCCCGGGACCTCGGATGGAACGTGGTTGACGACTCCGGCAGAGGCTGGCGGCGGCGCGTTGCCTCTCCCACGCCCGTGAAGATCATCCAGCGCCACACCATCCGCGATGCCGCACAGCAGGGACACATCGTCATAGCCGCTGGCGGTGGTGGCATCCCTATTATGAAGGACAAGAAGACCGGTGAGTACAAGGGCGTGGAGTGCGTGATAGACAAGGACCTCACCTCCGCCCTGCTGTCGAACCAGATCGGGGCCGACCTCTTCGTGATTCTCACCGAGGTGCCCCAGGTGTATCTCCACTTCAAGACGCCGGAGCAGCGCCCCTTGGGAGCGCTCACCCTCGAGATGACCCACCGCTTCCAAAAGGAGGGACACTTCCCACCCGGGAGCATGGGACCCAAGGTGCTAGCCATCACCAACTACCTGGAGGGGGGCGGGAAGCGCGCGCTGATCACCGATCCCGGGCACTTGGCAGAGGCCCTGGACGGAATGGCGGGCACCCATTTCGTGGGTCGCATCTGAGAGGCCGATGCAGCCCGCCCAAGAGCCCAAAATCCCAAAATTGAACGAGCAAGCCCGTTGTCAGGAGACCTCGTCAGTGCTAATTTTTCGCGCTTGACGCACCCCGAGGCCAGCGACCTGGCCAGGAGGTCCCATGTCCGGACATAGCAAGTGGTCGACCATCAAGCACAAGAAGGGTGCTGCCGACGCGAAGCGAAGCAAGGTATTCACAAAGATCATCAAGGAGATCACGGTGGCCGCGCGCATGGGCGGCGGCGACATAAACGGCAACCCCAGACTCCGAGCCGCCGTGGACAAGGCGCGGGGCTCCAACATGCCCAAGGACAGCATCGACCGGGCCATCAAGAAAGGCACCGGGGAACTCGAGGGCGTCTCCTACGAGGAGATCCTCTACGAGGGCTACGGGCCTGGCGGCTGCGGCATCCTGGTGGAGGTCTTGACCGACAACAAGAACAGGACTGTCGCCGAGATCAAGCACATCTTCTCCCGATCTGGCTTCAGCCTGGGCAAGCCAGGCACCGTGGCCTTCAAGTTCGAGAAGAAGGGGCAGATCCGCTTCGATGGCACCAGCGTCAGCGAGGATCAGCTCATGGAAGCCGCGATGGAGGCCGGCGCCGACGACTACGAGAAGGATGGGGAAGACTGGGTAGTCACGACTGACCCCGCCGACTTCGAAACCGTCCGGGCGGCCTTCATCAAGGCGGGCCTGACGCCCACCGAAGCCGAGGTCACCCTCGTGCCCAACACCACTACTCGCCTCGAAGGGCGCGACGCCGAAGTGATGCTTCGCCTCTTCAGCACCCTCGATGATCAGGAAGACGTGCAGAACGTCTACTCGGACTTTGACATCGATGAGTCGATCGTCGAACAGATCCTAGGCTGATCCAGGCCGTGTACAGGTCCCGTAACCCATGACCGCCCGGGTGCTAGGGCTGGATCCGGGCTCACGCGTGGTGGGCTACGCGATCCTCGACTCCACCGAGCGCGGCCGCTTCGCCTACAAGGAGTGCGGCATCTTCCGCACTACACAGGGCAGCCCCGTGGAGGCGCGCCTCCTGGAAATCGCGTCCGAGCTGAGGGAGCTCATCCGAGAGCATTCTCCAAGCGTGGCCGCCGTGGAGGACGTCTTCCAGCACAAGAACGCCCGCTCTGCCCTGGTGCTCGGCCAGGCCCGAGGAGCCGCCTTGCTGGTGCTGGCCGAGAGCGGCATCGCGGTGACCTCATACCCGCCGGCCACGGTGAAGCGCACGGTCTGTGGAAACGGCCGAGCCTCGAAGGAGCAAGTGCAGCGCATGGTGACGGCTCTCTCAGGCCTCCGCCGACCTCCTTCGGTGGACGCCTCCGACGCCCTCGCTCTGGCGATCTGCTACTGCCTGCACGCCGGAGGCGCTCAGGCCCGCAGCCTGCCCGACGCGAAAGGAGCACTCCGTTGATTCAGCGACTGCGCGGCACCCTCCTCGAGAAGGAGCCCACTCGGTTGGTGGTGGAGGCAGGGGGCGTGGGCTACGGCGTGGCGGTCTCGCCGCAGACGAGCGGGAGACTCCCTCCCCATGGCGAGGAAGTGGACCTGTACGTGCACACCCACGTCTACGACGGAGGCATCGATCTGTTCGGGTTCGGCTCCGCCGAGGACCGCGCGGTGTTTCTCAGCCTGACGGGTGTCTCCAAGGTCGGGCACAAGCTGGCGATGACCGTGCTGTCCGGCATGGACCCCGATGACCTCGTGGACGCCATAGCCCAGGGGGACATCGCCCGCCTGGTGCGCATCCCAGGGGTCGGGAGGAAGACCGCCGAGCGGATGGTGGTAGAGCTCAAGGATCGGTTCGGCGATCTGAGGCGCAGCCGTCAAGCGAGCCAGACTACGACTGACGAAGCTCGGACTCCCACTGGCCAGGGCGGCGCTGGCCTTCTGGACGACGTGCGCTCGGCCCTGTTGAACTTGGGCTGGAAGCCCGCTAACGTGGCACAGGTGCTGCCCCTCCTGCGAAGGCCCGCCGATGAGGGCGCAGAGGTGTCGGAGCTGATCCGCGAGGGGCTGCGGCTCCTTCGGAAACCGTGACCCGAATGGCGAGACAAAAGCACGAGGACGCTCCGCCTCCGGAAATAGCTCTGACATCCCCTGAGGCGACGGAGCCAGACCGCCCGGTGGAGGCCAGCCTCCGCCCCCAGTGCTTCGCCGACTACGTGGGACAAGAGGCCCTGAAGCGACCGCTTCTCACCATGGTCGAGGCGGCCAGACAGCTCGGCACAGCCCTGGATCATTTGCTCTTCTATGGCCCTCCTGGCCTCGGTAAGACCACCCTCGCCCACATCGTGGCGGCGGAGATGGGCGTTCAGGTACACCAGACCAGCGGGCCCGCCATCGAGCACAAGGGGGTGCTGGCTGGCCTGCTCACGAACCTGGCCCCGAGGGACGTCCTCTTCATTGACGAGATACACCGCCTGCCGCCGCCAGTGGAAGAGACGCTCTATCCTGCCATGGAGGACTTCAAGCTCGACGTGCTCATCGGCGATGGGCCCCACGCCAAGGCCATCACGATGCCCCTCCCTCGCTTCACCCTGGTGGGTGCGACCACCAGGACCGGCATGCTCACATCTCCCCTCCAGGGCCGCTTCGGCTTCACCTGGAGGCTGGAGTACTACGGCGAAGAGGAGCTCACCGAGATCGTGCAACGCAGCGCACGACGCCTGGGCATAGCCGTAACCGAGGACGGCGCCAGGGAGCTAGGCCTGAGGGCGCGGGGCACTCCCAGGCTTGCTAACCGCTGGCTACGCAGGGCCAGGGACTACGCCCAGGTCGAGGGCTCGGGGAGAATCGATCGACGCATAGCAGACCACGCCCTCACCGAGCATCAGGTTGACGAAGCCGGCCTCAACCCCCTGGACCGCGCCTATCTACGTGTGCTCATCGAACGCTTCCATGGACGCCCAGTGGGCATAGAAGCCGTGGCCGCAGCCCTGTCCGAGGACCGCCAGACCCTGGAGTTCATGGTGGAGCCATACCTGGTGCAGCAGGGTTTCGTCGACAGGACTGCCCGAGGTCGGGTGGCCACTGACAAGGCGATCTCCCACCTGGGCCTCACTCGCGACTTCGGCCCCGCCCATGACCAGGGGAGCCTGTTCTGACCGCAGTGTGCCCGCTCAGCTCGCCCCCATGACCTCGGAGAGGCGCTGACACCTCTCGATGGACATTAGGGAGGCTGGATCCAGGCGGCCCGAGAACACCAGTGACGCGGGGCCCGTCATGAAGACCCTCTCCATGCCCTGAGCCACCTCGATCTCCAGCTCTCCACCTGGGAGGGATACGGTGACGGCCTCTCCGGACCGAACGCGCTCCTCGAGCACCGCCGCCACGCCGATGGCGCACGCGCCCGTGCCACATGCCGCGGTTAGACCTGCTCCGCGCTCCCACACGGCCGCCTCCAGGTGAGTCTCGTGCTGCCTGACGAATGAGATGTTCGCCCGCTTCGGAAAACGGGGGTGGGCCTCCAAAGACGGGCCGAAGCGGCGGGCGAGGCTCACGGGCTCGCCGCTGTCCGCGAAGATGACCGCGTGGGGGTTCCCCAGGGAGACGCCCGTGAAGAGGAACCTGCCGCCTTCCGGGTGCGTGATTCCTTCGCGCACGGCCCTGCCCTCTCCGGAGATCGGGATCGCCGCCCTGTCGAGGATGGGCTTCCCCATGTCCACGCGAACCCGCTGCACCCTCCCATGGACGTCCCTCTGAACGACGCACTGAAGGGGCCCGGCGCCCGTGGCCACTGTGATGTTCTCCTGATCGGGCGCCTCGTCCAGGAGGTACTTCACGACGCACCGAAGACCGTTGCCGCACATCTCCGCGACCGACCCGTCGGAGTTGTAGATATGCATGGCTGCCTGGGCGCCCTGCACATCGGTGTCCCTCACTACGAGGATGCCGTCCGCACCCACGCCGAAGCGGCGGTGGCAAAGCTGCACTGAAAGCTCGCCAAGAGGCTCGCTAAGGGTCTGACGCCTCTGATCCAGGATGACGAAGTCGTTGCCAGCGCCGTGATACTTGAGGAAGTCGATCATCTAAGCTTGGCTCCTCGAGCGCCTCCGGGCAGACGCCAGTCACAAGGCTCCATCAAGGCCGTACCTCGCGGCCAGGCATGGATCGACGGCGCGCCCTAACGCGCCGGGCCCGACCCTCCCCCGTACTGCGGCCCGCTCGGACCGCCAGTGAGGGACATGAAAACATCTTCCAACGAAGTGCCCCGCTGGATCTCACCGATGGAGAGGTTCAAGGCGAATATCTCTCCGACGACCAGCTTGATCACCTCCTCCGCCGGTGGGGCATCGGGCAGGAGATTGATGGTCATCCACCCGACGTACTGGTCGAAAAACACGTTCCTCACCCCAGGGGACTGCTCCACCTTCTGGAAAAACCCCATGGGAGGATGCCCGCCCCTGACCTGGATCCGGAGTTGATTCTCCTTCTGAGTGAATACCTCGATGCTGTCTTGCTTGATGATCCTGCCCTGGTGAATCAGGGCGATCATGGAGCACAGGTCCTGGATCTCGGCCAGGTTGTGGGAAGACACCACCAGGGTCGTCTCCCCACGCATGGAGGCCACGAGATCTCGGATCTGCTTGGCGGCGAAGGGGTCGAGCCCCGCGGTGGGTTCGTCCAGGAGCACCAGCTCAGGCTTGCCGAGGAAGGCCTGGGCGAGCCCCGCCCGCTTGGCCATTCCGTGCGACAGATGCCCGGGGTGCTTCCTGACGTCCTCGGCCAGGCCCACCATCTCGAGCACGCGCATGGCCTCTGCCTCGGCGTCCTTGCCGTCGTAGCCGAGCAGCTCGGCGAAGAAGACGAGCTGGGGGAGGATGCCGATGTTGGCGATCATCTGGGCGTCCTGAGGCAGAATGGACAGCTTGCCCTTGACCCTGGCGATGTCCCGGGGAGACCCGCCCAGCACTTTCACCTGGCCGGACTTCTCCCGCAAATAGCCAGCGATGACGTTGAAGGAGGTGGTCTTGCCCGCGCCGTTTGGGCCCACGAAACCCAAGGTCTGGCCCCGCTCCAAGGTAAGCGTCACGCCTCGCAGCACATCGCTGCCTCCATAAGAGAAGGTCAGCTCCTGAAGATCGATGGCCAGAGATTCCGTCACAGGTTCCTCCGACGCAAGAAGAGCCATCCGAGGGCCAGATATGCGGCCGCGTAGAGGAGCATGAGCGCGCCGGCTCCGATGAAGTGCCCGACCGACGGGTAGGCGAACCAGTACTTGGGTTCGAGGGGAAGCAAGTAGTAGAAGACCTTCCCCCACTCGGTCTGCGCGGACATGAAGTAGCCGGCCAGGATCACCACCAGATAGGTTCCGAGGCCGAGAAAGACTGTTGCGACGGGTGAGCCGGTCATCGCCGCCAACATGGACATGAGCGCGATGATCGGGATGCAGGAGAGCCATACGGCGGCCAGGATCTGCAGGCTGTAGCCCACCACCACTCCGGTCCCAACGTCCTTGCTGGCGAGCACCCAACCCACTGTCATGACCGCCGTCAGAGCCCCCGACACGAGGGAAAAGAACAGCAGGTTCGAGGCGAAGAGCCCCAGGTAAAGCTCCAAACGGCCCGTCTTGGGCACGATGTAGCGGATGGAGCGGCGGCTCACGTAGCCAGAGATCTGGTTGAAAGAGAGGAACAACACGAGGATCGGCATGACGAGCAGGCTGAGCAGGAAGAAGGCGCTCATCGCGACGGGTCGGTCGAACACCAGGAAACGGACGACCTCATCCTTGCCCCCCAGGAACCAGCTCACGATCTTCACGAGGAGGCTGTTGGTCGCCTGCCGCGCCATCTCGGGGTCGACGTTGGCGCCGCCGCCTAGGGTGGCGGTCCCTCGGAGCTGCTCGGCGAGCCAGGCCCCGAGGTTGATCGCGACGTACAGATACAGGATCAGGAAGGTCACGCCGGGGGCGCTCCGCACCAGATTCTTGTAGTCGAACCGAGTGACTATCTTGGCTTCCCGGAAGTTCACTTCGGCGACCTCTCAGTGCACGAGGTTTTCTCGAAACACGATGTTGAGCAGCACGAGGGTCAAGCCTGGATACACGAGCGCCGAGAGGTTCCTGACGTCGAAGGGGATCCCCTCGCTCTGGACGTAGGCGACCACCGCCACGAAGTAGGCCAGGCTCACCACCGCCTCAATGGACCCTACCCAACGGCCAAGGAACCGCTTCAGCTTTAGGTACCCGATGCCAGCGGTGACCATCAGGCCAATGTCGAAGATCAGGTAGCCCAGCGTGAGGAGCATCAGGAACTGCGGAGGGGGCTGTCCCTGCGCGCCCTTCGGAGTCCCGGCAGCCAGCACGATGGCGACCCCGAGCAGCTTGAGGAGCCCCCAACCGGCCAGAACGAAGTTGAAGACCGCCAGCGCGGTCAGTCCGGAAGGCCTGTACATCCGCCTGAATTCCTCGCTCCTCCGGCTGCGACCGGAGAGCAACGAAGCTAGCGCGAAGGATCGGTGCGGTCAAGGATCGGTCCTCGCGCCAATACATGCACGCGGCAGCCCGAATCCAACGGACCTTTGAGACGCCCCTTTCCATACACTGCCGCCGCGCAGATCCATGATAAGCGGCCCGATCCCTGAAAGCCCGTCCAGCTTTCCAGCGGGCTTGGCATACACAAGATGGTGGGCACTGGAGACATGATATATATTACGAATCTCCAGGAGGAGAGCGACGCAGACGAGCGAGCTCTTCTCCGGCTCTGGGCAGCGATCGCCGATGCTCATCACCAAGCCACAGCCGCACCTCGTGCCAGCAGGCTACTTCTCGAGCGCAGAGCCCCCCACGGGCATGGCGCCGCTCTGGGCGGTTCACACGAAGCCCCGGGCGGAGAAGAAGCTCGCGAGGTACTGCGAGGGGCTTGGCGTTTCGCACTTCCTGCCCACCTCCTTGACTCGCCATGAATACGCGAATCGCTCGGTCAGGACCCATTGGCTGCCCCTATTCCCGGGCTACCTTTTCCTCCTGGAGGAGGAGCTCGACCGGATCCAGCTCTTTCAGTCCGGCGCGATAGTGCAGCTCATGCCTGTGCCGAGGCCTGGCGAGCTCTACACCGACCTGATGAACCTGTGGATGGCGCTCGTGGCGAGGCCGAGCGCTCTCCAGGAGGCCCAGTACCAGCCAGGAATGAAGGTCCTGGTCGTGAAGGGACCTCTCAAGGGTGTCACGGGTGAGCTCGTTAAGTGGACGAAAGACACCGAACGCCTGCTAATCAAGGTACACCTCTTCGAGCGGGCTGTTTCGGTCGATATCGACGTAGCTCACGTTAGACCGCTCTGACCCAGGGATAGCTCGGCCCAGGGCAGCTGACCCGGCCCAGGGAAGCCGCCTGAGGGCGGCCAAGGCGACCCCATGAGGGCGGACACACCGGACGGGCCGAGCCAGGAGAGCTGCTTCATGACCCTGATCCCAAATATCTCGCAGGCGCGGTTCGTGACGGGAGCTGCGCGGGTGGAGCAGTTCCCACCTTGGGAGCTCAGGGAGGTTGCCTTCGGAGGCAGGTCGAACGTCGGCAAGTCATCGCTTCTGCGCTCTCTCGTGGGAAGTAGGCGCCTGGTGCGGGTCGGCCGGACACCGGGAAGGACCCAGGAGGTGAACTTCTTCGAGGTCTCCCTCGACGGACGCCAATGCTCCTTCGTGGACCTGCCCGGCTATGGCTACGCCAAGGTGCCTGGGCTCCTCAAGAGACGCTGGGGGCACACTGTCGAAGCCTACGTGACCGGGCGCCCGCAGCTTTCGGCCTTTGTGCTGCTGGTTGACTCGCGCCGAGGGCCCGAGACGGAGGAGAGGGAGCTCCTGGGCCTGCTCGCGAAGCGCGCCTGCCCCGTGCTGCTCGTCTTCACCAAGGTGGACAAGCTGCCAAAAACGAAGCGGCAAGGCATCCTTCAAGAGCATCAGAGGGCGCTCGACCTGCGAGGGAAGCCCCTGGGGTTCTCTGCCCTCTCCGGAGAAGGCAAGGACGAGGTGCTCTGGAGGCTCGCCAAGGAGCTCCTCCTCCGAGAGGGCCCCCTAGGAGCCCCCAACCAAGGAGGATGAATAGATGGCCAGGCAGCCCGACGATCGTGCTCTCACTGTGGCCAAGGCGACCGCCGACGACCTGGAGGCCATCTGTGAGATCGAGCAGATCTCCTTTCCTACTCCCTGGTCCAGACAGGCCCTGGCGGATGAGCTCGATCGCCCCTGGTCAATCTTCAGGGTGCTCAAGGGCAGAGGGGGCGAGCTGCTCGCCTACCTCAACTACTGGGTGGTCTACGACGAGGTTCACGTGCTGAACGTGGCCACACACCCTTCGCACCGGCGGAGGGGCTACGCGCGGCTACTGCTTGGCCAGATGGTGCTCCTCGCCCGCAAGAACGCCTGCAGAGAGGTCCAACTGGAGGTGCGCCCCTCAAACCTGGCCGCCCGTCGGCTCTATGAGTCCCTCGGCTTCGCCAAGGTGGGCGTACGACCGGGGTACTACCCTGACTCCGGAGAGGACGCTCTCTTGTACCGGCTCGAAACCGGCGCCCCTGAAACCAACGGCGGTGACTGAGGGGATGGCCTGGATGAAGCGGAGGGAGCTCGCCGAGGTTGAAACGAGGCCTACATGCCCCGGAGAAACAGCCAGCGGTCCTTTTCCTGCAGGAGCACCAACTTGTTGTAGTCCGTCATCCGGTGCCACTGCTCCCCTTCATCGCTCTTGAGCTGGGAGCTCGCGCTGACATAGACCTCCACCTCCGCCTGACCCTGCTCTGGCCAGTGAATTCTCAGATACTTCATGTCGTAGCGGAGACTGATCACCTGCTTCATCCGCGTGGACAGGACCCTGAGGAGGCCCTTGTGTCCGTAGTCGTCGGAGCCAGTGGGAGTTCCGGAGTGTTCGAAGTAGTCCTTGTGCGCCATGCTCATGAGCTTGGAGGAGTCCCTCTCCTCCATGGCGCGGCGGTACGTCTCGATGACCTTGATCACGTCCCGGTTCCTGGGCTCGTCCGGGATCTGCGTGCCTGGAATGAGGGCTGCCTTCACACAGGCCCCTGTCGAAGCAAACCCTAATAGTGCAGCTATCACACTGATATAACTGGCAAATTTATGCATTCAATTCCTCGGCCCCGGCAGGGCACCCAGGATCCTGGTTTGGTCAGGACCTTGGCTCGTACGCCTTCCCTACGCCTGAGGGGGAAAGGATATTCCCCAGAGGCACCCGGCAAGGGGCAACGGCCGATCGGCCCCAAAGCCCTCCAGGGGCCCGCATGGCAGGCGATGGATAGCACGCCTCGGCAGGAGGTTCCACAAAAGACGGCCACACTCACGATTGACCGGGCCAGGGCTGCTGCCCTATGATTCACACCCAACGAAAAGCTAGGAGAGCCACCCATGTCCTCGGGCGACCGCTCAGATTCCCGCCAACATCCGCGCTTCGAGGTGAATGCGTACGCTGACCTCACGGGCACCGAGATCCTCCTGAACCACCGAGTGTGCAACATCAGCCTCGGGGGGATCTGCCTGGAGACGGAGAGCCTGGAGGAGGTTGGCACGGTCGTGGATCTAGTCATCAACTTCCCCGAGATCGAGGCGGTGGTGGCGCTGAAGGGCGAGGTCGTATGGGTCAATCGCGAGCCACCCCAAGACATGGGCATCCGCTACGTGGAGATGGACGAGGAGCGAAAGCGTGTGCTGAAGAGCTACTTTCAACGGCTGGAAAAGAAAACGGTCACCTAGCAGAGCCAGAGGCCCCGCGCCTCTGATTTGAGCCTCGGGTCCCCCACAAGCACAATGCCAGCTCTCCCTTGGCCCAACGGAGTGGCGGTAATCGTCCTGGCCGCCGGCAGGTCCAGGAGGATGGGCGGGATCACGCCCAAAGCCTGCCTGCCACTCGATGGCCGCCCCATGTTCTGCCACAGCTTGGAGACCGCGCTCTCGCTGCCTTGGGCGACCCAGGTGCTGCTGATGGTCCCCTCCGAGCAGCTCGTCGAGCTCCGGGATTTCCTCGCCCAAGCGGCTCCCGAACAGCTCGGACGCCTTCGCCCGGGCGAGCGGGGGGCGAGCCTGCTCGTGGAGGCGGGAGGCATCGAGCGTCAGGATTCGGTGCGCAGGGCCTTGGGCCTTCTGGATGACGACGTGGGGTGGGTGGTGGTCCACGACGCAGCGCGGCCTTTTGCCTCCCCCACGCTTTTCGACCAGGTGCTCGAGGCAGCCTGGAGGGAGGGAGCTGCAACCGCTGCCCTCCGGCCCACCGACGCCCTCAGATGGCTGGAGCCTCTCGCCCGAAAGGCCGTCTATCTTCCACGCGGCGCGATCATCGGCGTGCAGACGCCTCAGGCCTTTCGGCGCGATCTGCTGGAGCAAGCTCACGCTCTCTCCGCGCGCCGGTGCCGGCCTATCAGCCCCCAGTCAGAAGGAAGCCTTCGCAGCGAAGAGGAGGCGGCAGCCCCTGACGACGCCTCGCTCCTGACCGAGTCGGGCCAGGCGGTGGCCTTGGTGCCCGGAGAGAATGACAACTTCAAGATCACCCACCCCGAGGACTGGGAGCGTGCCTGTCGCCTTGCCAGGGCCCGAGCTCGCGCCGCCTCCGGCAACGATGGGGAAACCCTGGTACAGACCATTGGTTCCAGGCTCATTCCCAGAGTGGGCCATGGATACGACATCCACCGGCTCACCCGCGGCAGTCCCCTTTGTCTGTCTGGCCTCGAGCTCCCAGGCGATCGCGGCCTCGTAGGTCACTCAGACGCCGACGTGGCGTGCCACGCCCTGGCCGACGCTCTGCTCGGGGCGGTCGGCCTTGGCGACCTAGGTGAGCATTTTCCCCAGGGGGCTCCCGAGTGGCTAGGCGCCAGCGGGCCTCGTCTGCTCGCCGAGGTTGCCCGCCTGGTGAACGGGGCCGGATACGAGATCGGAAACCTGGACGTCACCATCCTGGCGGAGAAGCCCAGGGTGGCGCCCTTTCGCCAGCAGATGCGCCAAGCCTTGGCTGATGCTCTTGGCGTCCAGTTGGACCGTGTGTCGGTCAAGGCTGCGACCAACGAGGGCCTTGGACCGGTGGGAAGCGGAGTCTGCCTCGCCGCGTATGCTGTCGTCTTGTGCCTTCCGTTGCACCCCCGAGCGGAGCGAGTTTTGTAACCTCTTTCCCCTCGGCGAGGGCGCCTCATTCGGCCCGCCGAGGTCAAATGCTTCAAGGCCTTGCGGTCTTGCGACCGATTTGCTATGCCATGCGGGACGCAAACGCAGCGTCTCGAGACGACTCCGGAGGACAGCATGACCCGCTGGATGACTGGCCTTGCCTTCATAGCACTTCTAGGAAGCCCTAGCGCAAACGCACGCACCTTCGAGAATGAGCTCAAGAAGGCCTCACCCGTGGAGCAGCTCGGCCGGGTTGTGGGACCGTTCTTGCAGCAGTGCGCTCAGGACGGCAGCCTGCAGGCGATCCAGTGCCGCGCCATCCGCGCCCGGATGCAGCACCAGGTCAGGAGCGGCACCTTCGTGACGACAACTAACGCGGTGCGCGTAGGCGCCTACGACAACGCCCGCCTGAATTTCCCCTTGTCGGTCGTCGGCTGCCTGACCTGCGACGCGGCCCACACCTTCGACAAGACCCTCTATGGAGACAAAGCCTGGTACGTGACGACGGACAAGCCCCGCAGCGTGAAGGTGACGGATGGGAAGCCCCAGTTCGAGGGCCTGGAGCTGAAGAAGCTCATCCAGCCGGTCGGACCCTCCCAAGTCGAAAGCTGGATGCAGAACGTGCTGCCGAACCTGAAGGTTCAGATAATCTATCGCGTGGACGGGGAGCTCTGGCCAGCCAATCTTGGAAATGGTCTCGCCGTGAAGATGGTGGGATACAGGCTCTTTGATCAATGCAGCGGCAAGGTGCTCGCCTCCAGCCCCCCCTCTACCATGCCAGCTCCCGTCGCCAAGGCCGCAACCTGCGGTCAGGCCACCGCCGAGGTCCAGCGGGAAGAACCAAGGCGCCCCAGCATCCAGGAGCGTCTCTCGACCCGCCAAATCCAGGATGGGATGACCCGTCTGAACAGCCTCGTCCAGGAATGCTACGACAAGTTCCAGGTGCCAGGCCTCGCCGAAGTATCCGTCACCGTGAAGGGCGAAACGGGCCTCGTCACCAAGGTGGATGTCATCGGAAAGTTCAAGGATTCTCCGACCACCGGGAAATGCGTCATCGATGCGGTCAGCAAGGGGAAGTTCCCGGTCTTCAGGGCGAACTCCATGGTCTTCCGTTACCGCTGGTTCCTGCGCTAGGCGACCCCTTCTTAAAGTTGGCTCGAAGCTCTTGCGTCTCCCATATTAGGCATTAGCTTATCCCCCACGTAGGACAAGCTCCCCCAGGAGATGGCTAGACGCTGGGGTGAATGAGTCTGAACAGTGGGATACTGTTACAATTTTTTGAACCCTGCCTTCTCTGACCCACCTCCCAAAGCCCTCCGCGGGCCGGAGGATAAGCCGGGGGCCTCCCGGTCTTCCGGCCCGCGATTCCTTCCCGCTTGAGTCATTGGTCCATTATGGGAATATCCCCCCTCGCTTCTTCATGTATAATTGCCCCTTGCCCATGAGCCGCCCCGCCTCCACTCGGGATGGACGTCGGGTGAGTGATCCTTCAAGGAAGGGCCAACGATATGGAACTGAACGAGAAGTACCTGCTCTGCATTGCCCATGCGCTCTACTCCACGCGCCTTCACGTTCTCATACTCACCGAGGTCGTCAGGCACAGGATCCAGCCCGACGAGGATGGCAGCCTGCGGCTTCCCCCCGCCCTGGACGTGGAGATGAAGAAGCAGGCCTTCGACTACCTCCTCGCCATGTTCCCGCCCGAGTTCCATCCCAGCCTGCTCGCCGCCCGGCCCGCCTGGATGACCCAACAGTAGCGGTTCGTTTGGCCGCGGAGGCTAGTTGGTCTGCGCCCCAGAGCTTCGCAGCTTGAGCAGCCGTAGCTGCTCCTTCTTCGAGATGGAGAACTGCACTTGGTCTGGCCGGTGTACCACCCGAGAGCGCAGGCGGCGACCGCTCCTGTGGGGTGCCCAGGATATAACCACGCCCTCGCCACGATCACTGGTGGGGCTGTCTCCGGGCAACAGCTTCACCTTCCCATCCACGGGGCCCAGCACGAGCGGCCCCCTCCCCTGCTGATCGGGTAGCCGTAGGGCACCGGGGCAACCAGCCCGCTCCATTGCCTTGGCGAGCTTCGAAGCCACTCCAGGCACAGAGTCAGTCACGCCGTAGCAGAGATGGCCAGCACCATCCACGCCTATGGCGCTTGCCCTGATCTTCGAACTCGCAAGAGTGCCAGCGGAGCCTCGAGCAGGGGTCATTTCCTCACCCTCACTCAGCTGCCGGCCGGCGATTGCGAGCAGGCAGCGCATCGAGGGCGGTGTGCTGCCCAAGGCGCCGATCCGCGCAACTGGAGCAGTGCCGACCTCCTGCCAGTCCTCGAGCAGGAGGGCAGTGGATCCATCCTTGGGGACAACCAAGGCCTTCCCGCCGACAAGGAGCCCCATCGGACGAGCGGGGCCGAACTCCAGCAGCGCAATGCCTCTCCCATCCGACGCTCTCGCACCGGTCTCGACGTCTCTCGGGGATGCCTTGAAACGAACGCGGCGCGGATCCAGCTTCAAGATCTGCACCGGCGGGCCACCTGCCTCGGGCCTCAAGAAGGTGGCGGCCATCCGGGCTGGGAAAGGGTCCTCTCCCTGGGGAAGCCCCCCGGTGCTCCACTGGCCCTCTCCCCCCTCGGCAGAGGGTGAGAGCGGTTCGAGGGGAGAGCCAGGGAGGATCGGGCGCAGCGAGAGGTACATGAAGTCGCGCCAGTCCTGGCGGATGTAACGCGGGAAGGGCGCTGTGTACATACCAGGGAGCCAGTTGCGCGCGTGGAATACCCATTCCCTCGAGCCAGGCACGAGCCCCCATGAGGTTCGCCCCCCCCTCGCGATCGTTGCCGGGATGGCCTCCTTCACGGATGCGCGAGGCACGATTCTGTAGAACTCGAGCGATGCATTGGTCTTGTTGATGTCCATCTGCATGCCGTATTGGCATCTGGCCATTTGCATCGCCTTGGCCAAGGTCGCGAGGCTGACTGCCTGGCCCCAGAGGTAGGCGCCGAAACCCTCCTCGGTCATGCAGAGCCCTGACCTGACGATGTGGATGCGCTCCCTGTCGGTCTTCACTGCGAGGCCCCAATAGAGGTTTCGCAGCGGGTTGACGACCCCGTCCTCGATCATGGGGGCCAGGTTCTGGCGCACCGAGTAGAGGTGCGGGGGCACCTGCTTGTCTCCCTCTTCCCAGGTCCCAAAGAGGAGATCCCCTCCGCGATCCGAGGCGACTGTGGCGGCCCAACGCACCGGATCCCGGATGAGCCGACCCGCTGACTGCATGCCCCAGTCTCCGTGCATCGTCTGGAAGCCTCCGTTGAAGGCGACGATGACCCGGCCCATGTCCCTGTCACGAGGAATGAGGCCCCACCCCCTCAGGCCGGTGGAGGACTCGGGCTCCTTGGTGCCAGCCACCATGCCCAGAGTGACCTGCCTCGGATCCCAGAGCAGGATGCCCACGGCGGAGTAGCTCCTCTGCGGATCGGGGTGGACAAAGGTCTCCAGCACTGGCGGCGGAGCCCCGGGGTTGAAGCTTATCACCGAACCTGGAGGAGCCACCCACTGCCCCTCCTTGGGGTGGGCCCTGGAGAGCAGGGGGGGAATGGGTGGGGGCGGCCAGCCAGAGGCCTGAAGAGCGCCAGGTACGGGCCTGTAGGGCTCGTGCCCAACCGCCGACACCGAGGCCACGCCATCGTCGCCCTGGTCGGCATCCTCGCTGGCTGCCTTCGAGCCCCGCCTGCGCTTGAAGAAATCCAAGAACGAGTAAACCTTCACCTCCAGCCACTCGATCTTCTCCGGCCCCACGAAGGAGAGGTTCCTCACCGTGTCCACCAGCCAGTTGAACAGCGGCTTTTCTCCCTTCATCGGAGGCTGGTAAACCCAGTGATCACGACCCTTGAGGAGGCGCGCTGCGTCGCAGTCGAGGAGCGCAAGTCGCGACCCGCGAGGCCCGCGAGCAAGGACCTCCAAGCGTGAGCCCGTCAAGAAGCGCAGCTCCACCTCGGATGCGGGCTCCTTGGGCTCGAGGGCATGCCGACCAATGCCGCGCCAGTGTCCGTGCTCCTGAAGGTTCGTGATGTGATTGGTCCAGCGCCGTATCCCAGTCTTGCCACGAAGGACCCTAGGGTGGTCACCTCTAACGTCCAGCACGGCCACCATGCCCACTCCCTGCAGGCTAGAGATGGGGAACGCAACGAGCGGTCCACGGGTCACGATGGCGGTCTCATCCAGCTTGGGGGTCTGGGAGAGGTTCACAAGGCTGCGCATGGCGATGGGAACCCCGGCGGGAGTCACTCGAGCGAGCACCCAAAACACATCCCGGGGAGCCCCCGGGCTGGCTCTTCCCAGGAAGTACACGTGACGATAATAGAGGGCTCCAGCGGCAGAGGAGGGGCTCCCCCCTGCCAAGACGACCTCCTCGGGCGAGACCACCAGCCCGAATCTGGCGCCAATTGCCGCCGCCAGGTTGCTCGAAGGCCGGCCAGGCTCCCTCGAGGAGCCGTCCCAGCGCCAAAGCAGCAGCACCATGGAAGAAATCACTGCCAGAAGAGCAGCCGGAGCCAAGGCTCTGAGGTGCTCTTTCAAAGGGGGACCTAGCCTGGGTGTCATGACGCTCAATCCAAGGGGCAGCGAGGGCACTCTAGCACAGGGTCGAAGCCTTGCAGATCCTGCCAGTCAGCGGACGCCATGCAAGCGGGATCCACGCGCCAGGAGCCCCTCTGTCCCTGATACGGGTAAGGGACAGGCTTGCTCCCTAATCAATTCCTAGCCAGGAGAGCCTTGACAGACCAGTCCCCATGCTTACATTGCGGCCGAACATTCGGATAGGATTCCACAATTTTCTCTGGAGGCATCTCGGATGGGCAAGATCATCGGAATAGATCTCGGCACCACGAACTCGGTAGTGGCCATCATGGAAGGCAAGGAGCCCAAGATCATCACCAACGAGGAGGGTGGACGAACCACGCCTTCGGTTGTGGCGTTCGGGGACAAGGACGATATCCTCGTCGGACAGATCGCCAGGCGCCAGGCAATCACCAACCCCGAGAACACCGTCTTCTCCATCAAGCGCTTCATGGGCATGAAGTACTCCGAGCTCCGCAACGAGGTCGAGCGCGTGCCCTACAAGGTCGTGAGGCACTCCAACGGTGACGCTCACGTCTCGGTCAGGGGCAAGGACTTCGCCCCGCCCGAGATCAGCGCGAAGATCCTTCAGAAGCTGAAGCGGGCCGCCGAAGACTACCTCGGGGAGAAAGTCACCGAGGCGGTGATAACGGTACCGGCCTACTTCAACGACTCCCAGCGCCAGGCCACCAAGGACGCTGGCGAGATCGCTGGGCTCACCGTTAAGCGCATCGTGAACGAGCCAACGGCCGCCGCCCTCGCCTACGGCTTGGACAAGTCCGAAGAGAAGCTCATAGCAGTGTATGACTTCGGCGGGGGCACCTTCGATATATCGATCCTGGAGGTGGCTGAAAACGTGGTGGAGGTCCTTTCCACCAACGGCGACACCCACCTCGGAGGCGATGACATCGACCAGCTCATCATGTCCTGGCTCATGGCCGAGTTCCGGAAGGACCAGGGCATCGACGTATCCGGCGACAAGATGGTAATCCAACGCCTCAAGGAGGCAGCAGAGAAGGCCAAGATCGAGCTCTCCTCTGCTCAGGAGTCCGAGATCAACCTCCCCTTCCTCACCGCGGACGCCTCGGGACCCAAGCACCTGCAGACGCGCCTTTCCAGGGCCAAGTTCGAGCAGATGATCGCCGATCTGGTGGACAAGACCATAGAACCCTGCCGGATGGCCCTGAAGGACGCCAAGAAGACCGCCAAGGAGATAGACGAGGTGGTGCTGGTAGGAGGTTCTACGAGGATCCCCATGGTCCAGGCCCGGGTGAAGGAGTTCTTCGGCCGGGAGCCACACAAAGGCGTCAACCCGGACGAGGTGGTGGCCCTCGGCGCGGCGGTGCAAGCGGGCGTGCTCGCTGGAGACGTGAAGGACATCCTGCTCCTCGACGTGACGCCTCTCTCGCTCGGAATAGAGACCCTGGGCAGCGTCTTCACGGTCCTCATCCCGCGCAACACGACCATCCCCCACAAGAAGAGCGAGACCTTCACGACCGCCGCGGACAACCAGACCTCTGTGGAGGTCCATGTGCTCCAGGGCGAGCGCCCCATGGCAGGAGACAACCGGACTCTCGGCAAGTTCAACCTCGACGGGATCCCTCCTGCCCCGCGCCGCGTGCCCCAGATCGAGGTCACCTTCGACATCGACGCCAACGGCATCCTGAACGTCTCCGCGGTGGACAAGGCCACGGGCAAGCAGCAGCACATAACCATCACCGCTTCCTCGGGGCTGACGGACAAGGACATCGACCGCATGAAGTCCGACGCCGCCTCTCACGAGGAGGATGACAAGAAGAAGAAGCAGGCCATCGAGACGAGGAACAAGCTGGACAGCCTCGCCTACGGCTTGGACAAGACCCTCGACGAGAACAAGGACAAGATCCCGGCCGACGTGCTGGGCGACGTCGAGAACAAGCTCGCAGAGGCCAAGAAGGTGCTCGACAGGAAGGACGCCTCCACCGAGGAGTTGGAGCGGGCAGCAGAGGAGCTGACAAAGGCCTCTCATAAGATGGCCGAGCGCCTGTATTCGGCGAGCAGCACAGGGGGACCAGGCGAAGCCCCAGGGGCGGGCCCAGGACCTGGAGGCGGCAACGGTGAATCCAGATCTTCAAAGGGCCCGAAGGACGACGTCATAGACGCAGAGTACGAGGACGTGAAGTAGCGTTAGGGCTCCCCCTGCAAGTATCCCATCCTACTTCTCACCATCGCAGCCTGGCCCTGATCCCCCGGCCCTGGAGCTCGCCGAACGACACACAATCGGATGGCTTGACCTCCTCATTGCCGAAACCGGTTGAGCCATTCGAAAGGAAAACGCTGGCGCAGCCTCCATGTACGGAGGCTGCGCCAAGGTCCTAGCGGGCTACTTCACCTCGCTATACTCGGCGTCGATCACATCATCGCCGTGCCCTGAGCCCCGAGCACCGCTGGCAGGTTCGGGGCCACCCGCCCCCGCGCCAGAGTAGGCCGCCGCGGCGGCCTCGTGCATCTTCTGCTCGAGCTCCTTCCTGAGGACCTCGATTCGCTCGGCGGGCTCCAAGTGCTTCACCGCGTCGTGGATCCTCTGGCAGAGGTCTGCGATGGCGCCCTTCTCCTGGTGGCTCAGACCGGGGAGCTCCCCGAGCTGCCGCTCCACCTGGAAGGCGAGCTGCTCCGCCTGGTTCCGCGTCAGGGCCGTCTCACGCCTGCTCCTGTCCTCTGCAGCGTGAGCCTGGGCATCCTTGACGGCGCGCTCGATGTCGGCCTGGGACAGGTTCGACGAGGCCGTTATGGTCACGTCCTTCTCCTTCCCAGTGGCCTTGTCCACCGCGGTTACCGTTAGAATACCGTTGGCGTCGATATCGAAGCTTACCTCGATCTGCGGGACGCCGCTCGGAGCTGGAGGGATTCCATCCAGATCAAACTGCGCCAGCAGACGATTGTCCGCGGCCATCTCGCGCTCTCCCTGGAGCACCCGAATCGTGACCGCTGGCTGGCCGTCCTTTGCCGTGGAGAAGATCTCGGTCTTCTTGGCGGGAATCGTAGTATTCCGTTGGATTAGCCGCGTCATCACCCCTCCTAGGGTCTCTACCCCTAGAGAGAGCGGCGTCACGTCGAGGAGCAGGATATCCTTCATGTCTCCCGCCAGAATCCCGGCCTGCACCGCCGCGCCGAGGGCCACAACCTCGTCTGGGTTCACGGACTGATTGGGCTCCTTGCCAGTAAGCGCCTGCACCCGCGCCCTTACCGCTGGAATCCTGGTGGAACCACCCACGAGCAGCACCTCGTCGAGATCCCGCGACGTGAGCTTTGCGTCCTCGAGGGCCTGTCTCACCGGCGCCTCACAGCGATCCACGAGGTCTGCGGTTAGCTGCTCGAAAGTGGCTCGAGCGAGCCGGGCGTCCAGATGCTTCGGGCCTGAGGCGTCTGCCGTGATGAATGGCAGCGACACCCGGGTCTCCAACGTGCTCGATAGCTCGCACTTGGCCTTCTCCGCCGCCTCGGTCAGGCGCTGCAGGGCCTGCGCATCCTTCATCAGGTCCACGCCGGTGTCCCGCTTGAACTCGGCCGCGAAGTGCTCGACCAGCCTGCGGTCGAAGTCATCCCCTCCGAGGTGCGTGTCCCCAGAGGTCGAGAGCACCTCGACTACTCCGTCACCGATGTCCAGGACCGAGACGTCGAAGGTGCCTCCCCCGAGATCGAAGACAAGCACCTTGCGCGCCCTGTCTGACTTCCCCATTCCATATGCCAGGGCTGCAGCAGTTGGCTCATTCACGATGCGGAGCACGTTGAGACCTGCGATCTCTCCCGCGTCCTTCGTGGCCTGCCGCTGCGAGTCGTTGAAGTAGGCCGGGACCGTGATCACCACGTCCCTGACCGGTTCACCGAGGACCTCCTGCGCGTCACCAGCCAGCTTGCGAAGCACCTGGGCGGACACCTCTTCTGGGGCGAGGGCCTTTCCCCCAACGTCGAAACGCACGGCGCCGTCCTTGCCCTTCACCACCTTGTAGGGCACTTGACGAGACTCCTCGTCGACCTCTCCCCACTTGCGGCCCACGAAGCGCTTGGCGGAAAACACCGTGCGGTCGGGGTTCAGCACCGCTTGCCGCCTGGCCACCTGGCCAACCAGTCGCTCCCCTCCCTGTCCGAAGGACACCACCGATGGGGTTGTTCGCCCGCCCTCGGCGTTCACTATGACCTGAGGCTCTCCTCCGTCCATCACGGCTATCACCGAGTTCGTCGTTCCAAGATCTATCCCTACTGCCTTTGCCATGACTTCACCTCCAGACTGCGCGCCCAGCGGGCGCAGCGATGTCATCCCCAGGGCGCATGTTCCCTCAAAGCCCCTGGCTTATTCATTGGTCCTGGGGTTGTCGGATCCGCTGGCTCTCACTTGCCAGCACGCCGAAAACTTAACAACGCGAAGAGGCAGGTCAAGACTTGGGGCGAACGCCTGAATGCCGGGTTGGCAAACAGCTCTGGCAATGACAGGCTACTCCCGTCCGTAGAGCTCCATGAGGATGCGAATGATGTACCAGAACATCAGGGCCACAGCGGCAAAGAGCGCCAGGGCCGCGGCCACGTGCTGGTTCGTGTTGTAGTGGTGCATGATGTTCGAGGTGTAATAGAGGATGTAGCCGGCTGCCAGCACCAACATGGCCACCGAGAAGATCACCCCCAGGTTGAAGCCGAACATGATGGCGGAGATGATCACGCCGATGGCCAGGAAGCCACCCACCATCAGGGCTGTCCTCAGGAAGGAGAAGTCCTTGCGGGTAACGAACACCACCGCGGTCAAGCCACCGAAGAGACCGAGGGTCAGGATGGCGGCGGTGGGCAGCAGGTTCCCCGAGAAGTAGGTGGAAGCGATGTACAGGAGCGGCAGGAAGATCACGGTCTCGGCGAGAACGTACAGCCCGAGGCCTAGATACTGCATGGCAGGGGAGGTGTCCTGCCGCGCCCACCAGTCGGCGAGCCAACCAACCACCATGAAGACGCCGAGGACGATGAGCCAATTCCAGCGTCCTCCCACCATCCAGGCGATGAGGGGAAAGACCTTGTCGACGAGCGGCCCGAGGAGCAGGGCCTCGAGCCCCGCGAAGATGCCGATGGCCACGGCGAGATGGAGGTAGGTGCGCCGGATGAACGCTGATCTCTCCTCCTCCGCGGCGTCGGCGACTGTTGCTCCAGCAGCCAAGGTTTCATCGTACGCCATCTTGGGGATCCTCCTTTGGGGGTTGTGGCCCGGTTGGGCCCTCCGGTGCGAACCGGAGCGGGAGCATAGCACACCTTTTTCAGGTGGGATTCCGTCAAAGAAATGCGTCAGGGATAATACGGAGAAAGGAGCCGACCACCGCCTGGCGGGCGGCAACATGGCGCGCCGTGCGTCCTCAGTTGCCGCAGGGATCGGTCCCTGTCACCACCAGGTGCCCGCTGCCCTGCCAGTCCTCGAGTCCCTCACTGTAGTGAAGCACCTTGGAGTAGCCCAGCGCCTCTGCGGCGAAGCTCGCGGCCTCGGAGGAGGCGCACCCCGAGTTCACGCAGTAGAAGATGAAGGTGGGATCTTCCTGCACCGAGCCCAGCGCCTCGAGCAGCGCAGCGGCGTCCTCCTTCAGCTCTCCTCCGTACCACAGCTCGTTGCCGTCCACGTTCACAGCGCACTTGATGTGCCCGCCAACGCCTGGATTGAACGGATCCTGCTGGGCATAGGTCTGCGCGTCCATGGTGTCCACGATGAAGACCCCGTCCGGAATTGGATTCTCCGACGCATCCGAGGTGTAGTAGGCCTCGAGGATGCCCTGGCGGGAGATGTCCTGGTACCAGCCCTTTGCCCGCCATGCCTCGATGCCCCCCTCAACCACGTAAACATCGGAGTAGCCGAGCCCGAGGGCGGCCTCGGCGATATCCTGCGCAATCTGGGATTGCGACGCCGAGCCATAGAAGATGAGGGGATTCACCTCGGCCGTCGTGAGCACTGTCAGAGCCCCAGCGTTACCGATGAAGGCGCTCCCGTCCCAGAGCTCCTCCTCGGGCACGCAGTAGGCGTCGGGGATGTGGGCGAGTTGGCATTCGATTGCCCCACGCAAATCCACGATGGTCTGCCCGAGGGTCTCGAAGATGTAGTCGGCCCGCAGCTCTTCCACCGTGAGGCTCTGCACCGAAGTGGCGTTGTTGTTGTTCCCGCCGCCGTCTGGGACAGCGCTGTCCGCGCCGCTGTCCGGGCGCTGGAGGTTGTTGTTGTTGTTATCCCCAGGGCCGCCTATGCCGCAGGCCATCAGACAGAGGATCAGGGAGCCGAGGAGAAGTGCCCTTGGAGCAAAGGAAGTCAGCCTCATCTCATACCTCGTGGAACAAAGTCTATTGACGGAAGGATAGCATGAATTCAAGGTATGCAAGGCAACGCCTTGGCCCGTATAACCCTATGCTCCGAGGATGCCCCATGACCCCGCCTCGATCTCGCACGAGCAGACGAACCGCCCTTGCGGCCTCAATGTCCCTGCTGGCAGCGCTGCTAGTCTGGGAGCCCCTGGCCCAGGCGACGAGCCCATGGGTAGGGGTAGCCCTGGACCCGACCCCAGGCGGCGCCAAGGTGACCCGGGTGCTGCCCACCTCCCCAGCGGAGAAGGCTGGCCTCAAACAAGGCGACATCATCAAGAGCGTGAATGGTGCGACCGTGGACTCGCCAGCCCTGTTCCTCCAGCTCACCGACAAGACCAGGGTAGGCCAGACTCTGCAAGTCGCCGTGCTGAGATCTGGAAGGCTCCAGAAGCTCCAGCTCCGCGTGGCGGCCCGACCCGAGCTGTCCGCTCTGCTGCGCCTATTCCTGCTCGGCACCCTGGCGCCCGACTTCGTGCTCCCGCTGGTGAACGAGGCGCGAAACATGACGCTCTCTTCACTGCGGGGCAAGGTCGTGATTCTGTATTTCTGGGCCTCCTGGTGCGACTCCTGCAAGCTGAACATGCCGCGCCTCATAGGGCTCTACAAAACCTATAGAAAGCGCGGCCTGGATATCTTCTCGATGGGCCAGGACAAGCAAGTCGACACCCTGCGGAAGACGACTCAGGAGCTCGGTCTCCCCTTTCCTGTCGGACACAACGTCAAGAACAGAGTAGGGCTGCTCTACAAGAGCAAGAACCTGCCCACCCTGATAGTGGTCGATCGCCAGGGAGTTATTCGAGAATACCTCCAGGGCTCGAGCTTCTCCTTCTCCTCCCTGGAGGCCACCCTTCGCAAGCTGCTCTAGCCACCTTGTCACATTGGCAGTCGGTCCTATCGCCAGCTACTTGACACCTGGGTGACAAAACGGGTGGTTGGCGCTCATCTTGGCCTGCCGCGCCACCAGATCCGCCAGGGTGAGCCGATCCAGGGTGCCACGGATGGCCTCCTCCAGCTCTACCCAGAGGAGCCGGGCAGCGCAGACATCGGATCGCTGGCACAAATCAGGGGTGGAGCAACACTCGACTGGCGACAAGGTGCCCTCCAAGGCCTCGACAATCTCCGAGAGCCGGATCTGCTCTGGGGGCCTGGTCAAGAGGAATCCACCCGTGGCTCCGCGGATGGCCCGGACCAACCCCGCGATCTTCAGCGCGGTAAAAATGATGTCCAGGTACTTCTTTGAAATCTGCTGCTGCTCGGCAATCTTGCGGACCATTACCGGGGTCTTGGACTCCTGTAACGCCAGCTCCACCATGGCACGAAGGCCATACCTCGTTCTCGTGGACAGCTTCATCTTGAACCTCTCAAATGCCTACAAACATATATCACAAATTGTCTACCGACTTGTACCACAATGGGAGGGCTTGGCTAGTAAAAACAGCAGGGCAGCCAGCCAGGCCGGGCCCAGCAAAAACCAACAGAGTCGTTTCCCTCCTCCGGGCAACCACGCCTCATCAAGGTATTGTCCACCTTGGGCAATAAAGTACTAATTACCTGCAATTGAAGAACTTATTCGAAACTTCTTGTGTTTTTCTGTGGTCTGAGATACGGTCCGGAGAGTTCTCATTGCCACTTGACCCGAGTTCACCTGTGCAGAGTGAGTTTCGGGCATCCGGTGGCATGCGTCGAATCTCAGAGTTGAGCGTCGGGATTCGAACCGTGCGGCTAGCTGACCGCTCCTTTCAGGATCGCTCGGTAAGCCAACCCCCCCTTCCCAGTCCCCCAAACCACGGTTCCATCCCGACGCTCACTTTTGTCCCCAAAAGCTCTAGGGTTTGTCCTCGACGAGGATCCTGTCCAGCGCAAAGTAGGCGGGCGTGTTCATGCCCCAATCCCCTTGGTCGCTCGAGTCGAGGTAGAAACGGAGCCCCACCACTCGGCCCAGGCTGGTGAGATCCACGAAGGTCCACTTGCCCACGAGGTAGTCCTCGGCCGGGTCATCAGAGCGAAAGTCGGCAAGGTAGAACCTCACCTCTCCCGTTGTGCCTCCGCTCGAGGCGATGCCCTCGATTGTGAGCAGGAGCCAATCTGGATCCGTGCCGTTATCACCGCCGAACTTCTTGGCGAAGCTGTCGCCATCCCTCATGGAGAGATAGACGAAAGTGGTGTTGGTGACATAGAGCCCCCCCACCTCGACGCCCGCGCCAGCCCCGGGGAAGCGCAGCTCTGCGGGTACGCTGTAGCCGCCCGTGTAACCAACGCCAAAGGTCTTGGAGCCACCCTGGCCACCACCGGGGATGGCGCTGTACTGGTTGGCGAAGCCCGGCGTGCTTGTGTCGCTCTCGGTGGATGCTGCGAAGCCCTCCCAGTACTCACCCCATTCGTCGTCGAAGAAGAGCAGGAAGGTTGCATCGCCGCTGGTCCATGTCTGGATCCCGGTGGCATCGCCGATGTAGTGGGCTTCGTCGCCAAGGCCGACGTCCTCGAAATCCACGGCCTTGCTCCACTCGTCGTCCGAGCAGGCGGAGGCGAGAAAGACGAAGAGGAGAACGAGCACCGGGAAAATCGTCGCGGCCTTGGTGGGTTGATCTCGCATCATGACAGGTCTCCTTGAGACGCCTTGAGGGCAGGCGCCAGCTTTTATCATTGGGCTCCTGCCGCCTCGGCGGTCCTGGGGACGAGCAGCAGCGGGTTGGTGAATCCCGGAGCGAATCCAGTGGGGATCGCCTCGCTAGTCAGCTCGGCGCAGCTCGCCGCATCGTAGAGCCGCACCCCTGGGGCCAAGATGCGCCGGTCAGTGACCCAGAGCCTCCCGCGCGCATCCACCGCCACGTCGCTGGCCTCCAGGAGGCCGAGGGGGAGGCAGTCAGAGATCCGCCCGTCCAGACAGAAGCGCACGACCCCAGTGTCGAAGCTGCCCGGCTCGGTGACGAGGGCGAAGCCGCAGCCTCCCGAATCCAGCGTGAAGGCCGTTGGAATGCCTCCCAGCTCCACCGCACCGATGACCAGCGACGACGTGCGATCCTGAGTGCGGATGATCTCCAGCCCAGCTCCGGTGCCATCCCATGGACCGGCCATCGCTGCCACCAGCTCGCTAGAGCCTGGGATAGGCCGAAGGGGCCCGAGCGGGTTCGTTCCCTCGAGGGCGATTGCGTCCTCAAGAACGTCCAGGCCGGGATCCAGGATTGCCACGTAGGAGGGAGCGACCGGGCCCCAGGAGGTCAGACGGTCCAGGCGCTCGACAGATAGGTAGACTCTTCCCCCCAGATGGGCCATGTGGGAAAGCTCGGGCAGAGCATCTGCGTCGGCCAGAGAGGAGAGATCTACTTCTCCCTGGAAGCGTTCGGACAGGGGCGCACTTGGGTCCAGGATGGTCACGAACGCCTGATCGAGGCAGGTCACATACACCTTGCAGGCGGACAGGAACGCCAGGTCCTGCGGGTTGCATCGCAGCCCCTCTCCG
>JAVEWA010000338.1:0-7454 GCA_034004785.1 Polyangia bacterium | reverse complement strand
GGCGCTGCGCCAGCCCCGAAGAAGGCAGCCCGATCCCGCCGAGCAAAGCCCGGAGCAGAGCCTGCTGTGGGCGCTGCGCCAGCCCCGAAGAAGGCAGCTCGATCCCGCCGCGCGACAAAGCCCCGAGCAGAGCCCGCGGTGATCGTTGAGGCGGCTCCGAAGGAGGCAGCCCGGCGTCGCCGCGCGGCAAGGCCCCGAGCAGAGCCCGCGGCGGTCGCGGCACCGGCGAAGGCCACGACACGCCGGTCTTCGAGCAGCACCAAGAAGAAGCAGCCGAAGGCAAGGGCAAAGAAGAAACCTGGTGCGGGCACCAAGAAGGGCAAGACAGCGAAGAGATGACCACGACCGCCGACCAAGAACGAGCATGGGCGTACATTTTCGTTCCGGCCCCGTGAGATCCTGCGGCCTTCCTGTCCGAGGACGTTCTGTGGGAGAGCTGGTCTCACAACGGCGAGGTGTGCATCGACGGGCTGCCACTGCCGCGTCTCGGATGCGACGGATTGGCGCACTGCCTGATTTGGCTTGTCCACTGCTATGCTTGCCGGTGTCGAAGGCCCTTCGATGGAACGGGCGCCTTGGTCTTCCTCGACAACGGCCAGAGAACACGAACCACCCTGGTTCCGGTCGTTACCTCCGAGGGCCTCTCTGTGCCGAAGACCAATGTCGCACCTTGGTGTGACCTCCTCTGGCCCACGGCGCGAGGAGCCTCTCCCCGAGAGGGACCGAGCGCAGGCCTCTTGCCTCACTTGACGGGGGATACGCAAGTCATTGACACCGGAAGAACGGATGAGATGATGTCGGGCGGCGAAGGATGCCTGGACACCGGAAGAACGGATGAGATGATGTCGGGCGGCGAAGGATACCTGTTTCCGTCGAGCGACGCGGAGGCGCAGAGGCTGGAGCTGCAAGGCTCGAGGCTCTACGGCGGCGTGAGCTTTCTCGAGCCCTTCCTGGCCAGGAGCCCGCGCGACGTCCTCGACGTCGGATGCGGCAGCGGCTTCTTCTCGCGCCACGTGGCGGCTGCGCTGCCTTCTGCCAGGGTGACGGGGCTGGACATCGATGAGCCCCGGATCGCCTTCGCGCGCGCGCGCAGCGGTGAAAACAACGCCCGCTTCGAGCTCGGCGACATGGCGAGCATGCCGTTTTCGAGCGACTCCTTCGACCTGGTCTTCAGCCGATTCGCCTTGGTTCACAGCCCGGACCCGTCGGGTGCACTTCGTGAGATGACCCGCGTGGCCAGGCCGGGCGGGGTCGTCGTGGCCTATGACATGATTCACGACGGCGTCTGGCTCGTTCCCGGCCGGCCGGCGTTCGCCGCGGCCGTGCGAAAGATCGTCCAGGTGCTCCGCGAGGGGGGCGCCGAGCCGAACCAGGGGCTCTACCTGGTCTCCGGCATGCGCCGCGCGGGCCTCGCGGATGTCTCGATGCGCGTGATCGCTCACCACACCATGGCCACCGAGGAGGCCTACGGAGCGGGCCGCGACAACTGGATCGCGACGCTGAAGAGCCTCGGCGAGAGCCTGGAGCCTCTGCTCGGGGCTGGAGAGCTGCAGAGAGCGCTCGATGAGCTCGCCAGAGTCTCGGGTGACGAGCTCCTCGTAGAGACCACGGTCCTCGCCTGGGGGAGGAAGCAGTGACCGAGACCACGGTCCTCGCCTGGGGGAGGAAGCAGTGACCGAGACCACGATCCTCGCCTGGGGGAGGAAGCCGCCGTCTCGGCGCTCGAGATAGATTGGAGGCCAGCATATGGGTACGAAGTTCAACATGATCGGGCTGTTTGTCCGGGATCTTCCGCGGATGGTCGGCTTCTATCGCGACGTCCTCGAGGTCGGGACGACCTGGGACGGCGAGGGGCCCTATGCGGAGTTCGAGCACGAGGGGATCCGCTTTGCCATGTACGAGCGATCGAAGCTGCCTGCGCTGCTCGGGCAGGAGCCTTCCTACCCAGAGGGCCTGAACGGGACCTTCGAGCTGGCGATCAACGTGGGGTCGAAGCAAAACGTCGATGCTCTCTTCGAGCGCCTCACGCGGCTCGGAGCGCGAGGGATCTACAGCCCCCGGGACGAGCCGTGGAAGATGCGCTCGGCCATGGTGGCCGATCCCGAGGGGAACCTGATCGAGATCGCGTCGGATTTCTGGGAGTGAAGTTAGGAGAGCCATGCAGGGAGCATGACATGACAGACCCCACATCGCGCTTTGGGGAGATCTTCTTCGAGCTATACGAGGGTCTGCCGAGGCAAGGTCCTGGAAGCCGCGCCTCGGCGTCGAGGGCGCTCGACATGTGCCAGGGGCTTCCGCCATCGCCGGCGGTGCTCGATCTCGGCTGCGGCGTCGGCGGGCAGACGCTCCAGCTCGCCGGGCTCCTGCCGGGCGCGCTCATCACCGCCATCGACAGCCACGCGCCCAGCATCGAGAGGCTGCGGGCGGCGGTCGCCGGAGGCGGGCTCTCGGACAGGGTGCGGCCCGTGGCCGGTGACATGGCCGAGCCTGGTGTGCCGCCCGCGAGCATCGATCTCGTCTGGTCCGAGGGCGCCCTTTACAACCTCGGTATCGAGAAGGCCCTGCTGATCTGCCACGGGCTCATGCGCCCTGGCGGCTACCTCGCCTTCACCGAGGCGGTCTGGCGCAAGGAGAATCCGCCCCCCGAGGTCAAGGCGAGCTTCGACCTCGACTACCCGACCATGGGCCGGGTCCCCGACGTCCTCGCGGCCATCGCCAGGGCTGGCCTCTCGCTCCGCGGACACTTCACCTTGCCGGACGAGGCCTGGTGGGACGACTTCTACGGGCCGATGGAGCGGCGCATCGAAAAGCTGCGCTCGAGGTACGCTGGCGACGCCGAGGCGCTCGGTGTCCTCGATGGGCTCGCCAAGGAGCCCGAGATGCACCGGCGGCACTCAGAATACTACGCGTACGAGTTCTTCGTGGCGCGCCGCGAGTGAAGCTTGGCCCTCGCGTCCGAGCACTTTGTGGCGCGCCGCGAGTGAAGCTTGGCCCTCGCGTCCGAGCACTTTTGGGGGCACGGTGTCGGGTTTCTTGTTCTCGGGCATGGCCTCTTCTCCTCGTTGCCTCCTCGTGTAGAAGTCCCGGAGCTGCGGCGGCATGAACAGCTCAGCGGTCGATCCGGTCTCGCGGAAGGAGCGGGGGGACCTGCCGAACTGCCGGGCGAAGGCTCTGGTGAAGCCCTCGTGCGAGTCGAAGACGAAGTCGAACGCCACGTCCACGACCTTGCGCGAGGTCTTCTGCAGCTCCTGGGCGGCGGCAGAGAGGCGGCGCAGCCGAACGTACTCGAAGGGCGACTTCCCGGTGACCTCCTTGAACACCCGGGCCGCGTGCCACTGCGAGTAGCGCGCCGCCCGGGCGAGGGCGGCCATGGTGATCTTGTCGCCGAGGTGCGCCTCGATGTGGGCCTGCATCCGCTCGGCGGCCTTGATCTTGTCCCACTGCGTCAGCACTGCTCCTCCAATCCACGCTCGGGATGGTAGCCGCCTTTTGCCGGCGCTGCTTGACCACGCGTGCGAATCTCGCGCAAGGGCGAGCGAGCCCCTGCGTGCCCTCGGACGCCCCGGGTCACCGTAGGGGCAGCCGGATCTCCGTTCGGAGCTCTTCGGGCTTCACCTCGCGATTGGCGGCGCCCGGTCAGGGTGACTCCCTGGCCTTGCCCCCTCGGGAGCGGGGCTTGCGCTTCTCCAGCCGCGCCAGGGTCCTCTCGGAGCAGAGCTCGCGGAGGGCGTCCGCCGCGACCCAGCGGGCGGCGCGGACCTCGGCGGCGCCGCCGCGCTCCCCGCCGGCCTTCCTGTTCGCGGCGTCCCTGATCTTCTCGGCGCAGGCGACGGCGGCTGCGTGGAGCGACAGGTTCCGCTTGCCGATGTTTCGCAGCGCCCAGTTGACCGCCTTCTTGACGAAGTTGCGCTCGTCGAAGGCGCCCCGCTCGATGAGCGGGAGGAGCTTCAGGAAGGCCTGGTCGGCTGAGGCCTTGTCGTGAACCGCGAGGCCGGCCATCAGGGCGAAGCCGCCGCGCTTGATCCACTCCTCGTCTCGTCTTGGCCACTCTGCCGCCTTGGGCCACGCGTGCCTGGTCCGGTCGAAGAGGCTCGTCGTCGCCTGGTCGCAGATGTCCCAGGAGTCGAAGTCGAGGGCCCAGGCGTCCATCTGGTCCAGGGTGACGGCGGCGGGGTCCTCCACGAAGCAGGCGAGCAGGCGCGCCTCGTGGTTTCCAGTGGACCAGAGCGCGCGAGCCAGGCCGTGGTCCTTGCCCAGTCCCTTGGCGACCCTTCGCAGCTCGTAGATGGACACACCGAAGGCGCGATCGACGTTGATGCCGTAGCGGGCCATCCCGGCGCGGTTGCGCTCGCTGCCCATGGCGCGCAGCTCCTCGAGGATGGCCCCGACCCGCCCGTCCCGAGGGGATCCCGACGCGGTCCTGGTTTCAGCCTTTGTCCTCAAATCCGGCCTCCGTTTTTCGGCAGGACCTTTGTGGTCACCTCATTCGCCTCGAGCTCGATTCAGGAGCCGGGCACTACAATGGGACCAAAGTGTAACAGCTTCGAGGCGTCGCGGACGATGTGCTTGTCCATGCACCTGTTCTACCGGGCCGCCGGCAGACCGGACATCTATGAGTGTTTTTGGAGCGGACATTTCCAGTGCTTCTTACACCGTCTCGCGCCAGGTCTTGACGGCGGGTGAGGCTGGTCACATCCTGGGTGCGCTGAAGCCGAAGGAGGAACGAACATGAGCCAGCCCAAGATTGCCGCCAGGAAGCCAGCAGTGCTGGAGCTCGAGCCCAAGAAGTACTTCTGGTGTGCTTGCGGAGAGTCCAAGAATCAGCCCTTCTGTGACGGCTCCCACGCTGCCAAGGGGATCTACAGCCCGCTGCCCATCACCATCACGGAGAAGAAGAAGGTGGCCCTCTGCCAGTGCAAGCAGACCAAGAACCCGCCTTTCTGCGACGGCACCCACGCCAAGCTGCCCGAGTAAGGGTCGATCCGGGAGTCCGCGCGAGGTCGGGCCTGGAGTCCCCGCGAGGTCGGGCCTGGAGTCCGCGCGAGGTCGGGCCTGGATTCCCCGTGAGGCCAGGGCGTGCGCGCCTGTGAGCGCGGTTCAGGGCCGAAGGACGCGCTCTGCCAGGGCCAGCACCTCGAGGTGGGGGGTCTGGGGCATCATGTCGAAGCCCGACAATGAGCGCACCTCGTAGCCGCCCTTTTCGAGGACGGCGAGGTCCCTGCCCAGGGTCTCGGGATCGCAGCTCACGTACACGACGCGCGGCACCTGGGCTCTGGAGAGCGCTCCGAGGAGCTCGGGGCTGCAGCCCGTCCTCGGAGGGTCGAGAACCACGACGTCCGGGAGGGAGTGGTATTGCGGGCCATCCATGGGGGCGGTCCCTGCCTGAAGGCCGTCCAGCATGGCGCCGGCGTCTGCGCCGGCGTCGGCGGCAACAAACCTGAGGGTGGGGGCGAGGCCGAGGTCCCGGGCCGCAAGCTTGGCCTGCTCCACAGCGGATGCGTCCCGCTCCACGCCCAGGATCTCCAGCCCCTGGCTTCCTGGCCTCGGGTGAGAGGCAGCCTCGTGGGCGATGACCTGGGCGAGCGCGCCCGTGCCCGAGTAGAGCTCCCAGATCCGTCTCGGGGCGCGACCCTCTGGCGATGGGAGGGGGGCCAGGGCGGCCTCGGCCGCCGCCTGGTAGATAGCGGCGGCTTGCTCGCGGTTCACCTGGCCGAAGCCCTGCCCGGTGAGGGTCACCAGGGCGGGGCCGTACCTGTCTCGGATCACTCCTTGGCCTCGGAGGATCCGGCCCTGGCCCGAGAAGATCACGTTCCCCCGGGTGGGGTTCACGTCCAGGGTCACGCCCACCAGGCCAGGCACCAGCTCGTGGAGGCCATCGACGAGGGAAGCCAGATCCTCGGCGCCTCCGGCGTCCCCGGGGTCGCTGGCCAGATCCTCGGCGCCTCCGGCGTCCCCGGGGTCGCTGGCCAGATCCTCGGCGCCTCCGGCGTCCCCGGGGTCGCTGGCCAGATCCTCGGCGCCTCCGGCGTCCCCGGGGTCGCTGGCCGTGACCAGCGTGATGAGCAGCTCGCCCCTGTGGTTCGAGCGGATCGAGGCGTAGCGCAGAAGGCCCCTGCCGAGCCGCTCGTCGTAGATGGACAGGCCGCTTCGCGCGATGATCTCCTCGAGGAGCTCTGCCGCGCGTCCGATGGCCGGGTCCACCACCGGGCAGCCGAGGGTGGAGGCCACCTGGTGGGAGCGCGGCAGGTAGGCGCCCAGGATGGGCCTCTGGGAGGCCGGGCGCCGAGGCCCCGCGTCCCTTCTGAGCTTGCCGGGCGGACGCCCGGGCAGGGGGGCGCCGGCGGGCCCGATCACGTACTTGCTCCGGTTCCGGTAGCCCACGAGGCGCTCGGAAGGCCGCACCAGGGGCGAAGAAAGAGAGGCCCCGGGGAAGCGGGCGGCGAGGGAGGCGAGGCGCTGGCCCTTGGCCCAGAGCTGCTCCTCGGAGGCGAGGTGGGCAAATAGGCAGCCGCCGCAGCGGTGCCCCGGTTGGCCAAAGGGCTGGGCGCGGTAGGGAGAAGGCTCGAGGACCCTGAGGATCCTGGCCCAGGCCACGGGCCGGTGCGGGCTGGCGTGCTGGATCTCCACCTCGGCGAGGTCCTCCCTCGCGCCGTTGGGAGCGTGGATCTCCCAGGCCTCGGCCTCGAGAGCCCTGGACGCCAGATCACCTGCAGCGCTCCGACCGTCGCTGCCGAGGCCGCCGATGAAGGCGTCCCCGGCCCTTTCTCCTCCTTGGGGGCCGAGAACCACGGCTCCCACGGCCTGCCCCTCGGCGTCGTAGCCGACGAAGCGTACCCACTGGCGCTGTCCCTTCCTCGGTCGCATGGCATCACAACCCACCGAGGCCCATCGAGAGGTTCTGGCAGCCTGGCCCGGCGCGAAGAGACCGTATCCCGCCTCGGGGCGAGGCGTCAATCAGCCCCAAGGGAGGGGTGCAGATCCTCGAAGGTGCCCGCACCTCGAGCCGGGCCCGAGGAATTCCCGAGAGCTCCAGCCAAGGGTCGCGTTCGAAGCGCCTTGGCCGGGCTCCTCGTCATCCTCGAGACGACACGAGTGGAAGTTGGATAGGTGGGGAGCTTCCGTGTACGCTGGATTGGGGGACACAAATTCGTCAAGCCAAAGACCCCATCGTTGATCCTGCCCAGCCCGCCCGCGGCGATAGCGCACCCACTGCCGGGACATATCTCAAAAGGATGCTTCATCCCATCGAGTTGTGGCCCGGCACCGGGCCCATGCGCGGCGACAGCGCACCCATTGCCGGGACATATCTCAAAAGGATGCTCCATCCTATCGAGTTGTGGCCCGGCACCGGGCCCATGCGCGGCGACAGCTCACCCATTGCCGGGACATATCTCAAAAGGATGCTCCATCCTATCGAGTTGTGGCCCAACACCGGGCCCATGCGCGGCGACAGC
>JAVEWA010000337.1:0-7456 GCA_034004785.1 Polyangia bacterium | reverse complement strand
TTCTGTGAGGAGGCCGCAGCACTACGAGCTCTTGGGCCTTCTGTGAGGAAGCCGCAGCACTACGAGCTCTTGGGCCTTCTGTGAGGAGGCCGCAGCACTACGAGCTCTTGGGCCTTCTGTGAGGAGGCCGCAGCACTACGAGCTCTTGTGCGGGATGTGGCTCATGGCGTGCTCGGCCATGGCCGTGATGGTGAGGCTCGGGTTCACGCCGAGGTTGGCCGGCATCATGGAGCCGTCCACCACGTAGAGCCCCTCGTGGCCATAGACCCGGTTCTGGGCGTCGAGCACCCCGCGCTCGGGGTCGGGGCCTATCGGGCAGCCGCCCAGGATGTGGGCGGTGGAGCCCATGTTGAAGAGCACCTCGGTGAGGCTGTTGGTTGGGATGCCGCCGGTCTTTGCCGCCACCATCTTGGTGGCGAGCTGGGCCTGGGGCATCTCGATGGGGATGAAGGCGCGGCTCTTCTCCTTCACCGTGGCGAGCCGCCTGCGGAAGGGCCACCACCAGGGCCGGCGGTGGGTGAGCCGCAGGCTGTTGTCCAGGGTCTGCATCACCAGGAGCACGAAGGAGCGGCGGGCCCACTTGAAGGGCCAGTGCACCCGTATGGAGGTGATCGGGTGGCGCAGGTTGGCCCAGAGCCACTTGAGGGGCCTCGTGAACCGGCCGCCGCCCTCCACGAACATGGTCAAGAAGAAGGTCATGAGGTCCGAGCCCCGCGGGTAGCGCACCGGCTCCACGTGGGTGACCTCGTCGGGGTAGTAGCTCGAGGTGATGGCGATGCCCTCGGAGTAGTCCACCGCGTCGTTCTTGGCGGTGACGCAGGTGAGGGCCTCGCTGTTGGTGCGCACGCGGCAGCCCAGCATGGGCGAGAGGTGGGGCAGGGTGCCCTGCCGCTGGCAGCGGAAAAGGAGCGGCAGGGTCCCGAGCACGCCCGCCGAGAGGATGACCTTCTGGGCGGTGAAGGTGCGCTTGCCGCTGCGAAACCAGGCCGTGGTGCGGTAGCAGTCCACGGCGTAGCCCCCCTCCACCTCTCTTATGAGATGGGCGGTGGTCTCGGGGAAGACCTCGGCGCCCTGCCGCTCGGCGAGGTGGAGGTAGTTCTTGGGCAGGCTGTTCTTGGCGTTGTTCCTGCAGCCCACCATGCAGCCGCCGCAGAGGTGGCAGCCCTCGCGCTCGGGCCCCTTGCCGTCGAAGAAGGGGTCCGGGACCGGGGTCTTGGGCTCGCCGAAGTAGATGCCCACGTCCTGCATGCGGAAGGTGTGGCCCCGCCCGAGCTCCTCGGCCACAGCCTTGAGGGCCTCGTCTGGCTTGGTGAGGACCGGGCAGCGGGTCACCCCGAGCATCTGCTTGGCCCTGTCGTAGTGCGGGGCCAGGGCCTCCTTCCAGTCCGTCATGTCCGCCCACTGCGGGTCGCGGTAGAAGGGATCTGGCGGCTCGAGCAGGGTGCAGGCGTAGCCGAGGCTTCCCCCACCCAGCCCCGTGCCCGACAGGATCAACATGTTCCCGAGGGGCGTGATGCGCATGATGCCGTAGCAGCCCAGGCGCGGGAGCCACAGGTACTTGAACACGTTCCAGGTGGTCTTCGGGAAGTCCTTGTCGGTGAAGCGCTTGCCAGCCTCGAGCACCGCCACCCGATAGCCCTTCTCCGTCAGGCGGCAGGCCGAGACGCTGCCACCGAACCCCGAGCCGATGATGATGTAGTCGTAGTCCACTCCCTGGGCTCCTCGCGGCGATTGCCGCCGCCCCATCCGCGCCATGATACCCCACCGCCGCACCAGGGTCACCCAGGGTGTCGGGGTGGGCGAGCGCAGATCCTCGGAGATGCCCGCACCTTGAGCCGGGCCCGAGGAATTCCCGAGGGTTCCAGCGAAGGGCCGCGCCCGAAGCGCCTTGGACGAAGCTCCTCGTCATCCTCGAGACTCACGAGTGGAAGTTGGATGGATGGGGGTTCTTGGGGTGATCTCCTTCCAGGGTACCGCGTCAAGTCCGGCCTCTATTCCACGGTCTTCACTTAGATCGGTCGGTTGCTCTCCCGCCCGGTTGAGTGAGGCCACGAGCGGCGCTCTAAATCCAAGGATTTGTCGCCCCTATAGCGCCTGGATCCGGGGATCGTCTCCAAGGCGCCTGAGGACCTTCCTATCGGCGGTGAGCCAGGCTGCGCCCAGTTGCTCGGCGTGGGCCAGGTAGACGGCGTCCCATCCCGAGATGGACAGGGTGCGCGCGAGCTCGAAGGCTCGGGAGTAGAGGGGCATGGTCGTGGGCAGGGTCCGGATGCCGAGCGCATCGAGTCGCCCAAAGCATCGGTCTGCCCAGGCCTGGTCCTTCCGGGGCTGAAGCCTGGCCAGCACGCCGAAGACCTCGAATCGCAGGAGATCGGGTGCCACCAGGAGCAAGGGATCCACCTTGAGTCTATGGAGCCACTCCTTGGCCGCCTCGTGACCCTCCTGCGGAACGAACCACCGCACTGCCACTGTGGCATCTACGACGAAGGGCATCGGCCGCGAAGCTCCTCCAGGGCGTTCTCCACGGAGGGATCTCGAGCGGACAGACCGGGGTGCTGATCCGCGAGGATCTCCTCCACGAGGCGAATGCGCTCCGCCTCGGCGTCCTTCAGGGCGAACCGCTCCCGGAAATCCTGGATCGAAATGATGACCCCCACCGGCTCCCGGCCGAGCTTGAGCAGGATGGGCTCACCGGTCTTTTTCAGCTTGGCCGCCAGGCGACCGAGCGATTGTCTGAGCTGGACTGCGCTGATCTCTTTCATGTCATCAAGCATGACATGTAATGTGTCATGTGGCAACAGGGGATGGCGGCTGACGCAGGAGATGGCGGCTGACGCAGGAGATGGCGGCTAGAGAAGGAGATGGCCCCGGTGCTGTTGCCCGTGTTGCAGCGTCTTACCCTTCTTGGGCGCGGGGATGGCGTGGAATAGCGCGATTCTCAGCCGCGAGCTGCCTTATCGTACTCAGTGATGCCCACCCACCGGGACGATCCCGAGCAGCTCGGCCGGGTCCGCTTGTGCATCCCCGGGCACGTGGAGCCCCACGGACCCTGGGCGTGGCCCATCGGCACCTGTGGGGGAGGCTCCAGGGACCGGGGCCTCCTCGCCGTGCCCGAGGGGGGCGCGGAGGTGGGGGTCCTGTTCTCCCAGGGTGACCTCGACGCGGTGCGCGCCCGTGTACTCCGGGGCCCGCCACACATCTCCCAAAGCCGCGGAGCGGATGAAGACCTCGGCACCGAGGGCCTTGAAGGAGGCGACCTCCTCGTCGGTGACGTTGCCGACCAGCGGCGGCTTCTCAGCTTGTGATGGGGTGGCGGGGTGAGTCAGCGGGTCACTGACAGCGGCGCGACGACGGAGCGGGTCGGGTTGGATCGGGGCCCTGAAGAGATCCCGCGCTGGCTCCTCAGGGACCTCGGTAGGGGCGTTGAGCTTGAGCCGCTCCACGCACCTGCCCCCGTCGGCCTCCAGGTGCTGGCACTGTCCGCCCTCCAGGTATTGGATGCAGCGCTTCCCCGTGGGGGCCCGCTGGTAATCACGGCACGTGATGGTGTGGTCAGAGGAGGCAGGCGTTCTCGGCATGGAAGTTCTGCTACGCGGAATGGGCGTCCTCGCGTCTTTCCTTCCACAAAGGAAATAGGAAATAGGGGGGACGCCAAACAGTCGGGACAAGCCAGTCTGCCTCGTCAGGAGTTCGATTCGCGCTGGTTGACGAGGTGAAGCCCTTCCGGCATCTTTGCCGACACGGCGGCACCGACATCGAGCCTAGACGGCCGTCCCTGGCAGTGCCCTTTCCTGGGCGCATTGAGGGAGCTCTCCCCCGGCTCGCGTCTCCCGTACTTCGAGGTATCATCTTGGCGAAGAAGAAATCCACCAAGGTCCGGGCGCAGCAGAAACGCAGCCTGAAGCGCACCGCCAAGAGCAAGGCGAGAAGCGCGGCGAAGGCCAAGCCGAAAGTCGGGGGCCATCTTCGGCTCGTGGGAGATGATCGTGACGGCGACGCGGATGGGATCGACCGCCTCGCGGGGCTCCCCGATCGTCTCACGCTCGAAGGATCGATGGCGCGTATGTTCGGGGGCGGGGGCAGGGCCGCCGGCAGTGCCGTCAACCAGGCGCAGGAGCTGATATACGAGGCATGGGACGCTCCCACCCCGCGAGAAGCAGTGCGCCTGGCCAAGGAGGCCATCCGTATCTCTCCAGACTGCGCGGATGCCTACAACCTGTTGGCCGAGACGAACGCCGGGAGCGTGGAGGACGCGGCCGAGCTCTATCGCGCGGGCGTCGCTGCGGGAGAGCGCGCCCTGGGGGCGAGGGTGTTCGAGGAAAACGCCGGCCACTTCTGGGGTCTCTTGGAAACCCGGCCTTACATGCGGGCGAAGCAGGGGCTCGCACAGACCCTCTGGGCGCTTGGCAACCGCGAAGAAGCCGTGGAGCACTACCGGTCGATGCTCCGGCTCAACCCGAACGACAACCAAGGCGTTCGCTACGGCCTGGCCACGTGGCTGCTGGCTCTGGGTGCGGAGGAAGAACTCGAAGCCTTGCTCGCTCAATACGAAGGCGACAGCTTCGCTGGCTGGACTTACACGCGGGCGTTGCTCGCCTTCCGCCAAAACGGAGACACCGCGGAATCTCGCAACCTGCTGAAAGCTGCGATGAAGAAGAATCCCTACGTGCCGGCGTTCCTCCTCGGACACAAGAAGGTGCCCCAGCGCCTCCCAGACTACATGGGTTTCGGCGACGAGACCGAGGCCATCGCGTTCCACGTCGACTTCGCCGAGAGTTGGAAAACGACCCCTGGCGCCCTAGGGTGGCTGCGTGCGACGACGGCGTGACCAGTCGACGCCACCTGTCACCCGCACATCCGAGCCCATCGCGCCCGGTGATGTCACCGCGGCTGGGAGCTGTGCGACAGGACGAACGCAAAGACCATGCCAAAGCTACGGGTAGATCGCGAGAAGCTCAGATCTGCCGCCCGGAAGATGGGCGACGAGTACGTGTACTATTTGCTCGACAAGGCCATCGAGCTCCTCCCCCCAACCAAGCTGCTCAAGCTGGCAAGGTGCCACTTCACCGATGCGCAAATCGCAGAACGGCTTGCCCCTGACGTTGACCGCAATGAGGACCTCGTCGCGGAGGTGAAGCAATTCGAGAAAGAGAGCCTGGCGGGCAAGTACTACGATAGCTTCGACGTCAACTCCAAGAACTACATGGACGTGTCCATGGGCACGCGGGCTTGGTTCTCCGACTTCCGCCGGCTATTCCAGCGGTGCGTGGCTAACGCCAAGGTGGTTGAGCCGATGCGGCTTCGCGACGCCTTCGACACCCTTTTCGGCCTGCTGGACCACATCGATGAGTGCCACGACGACGTGATCTTCTTCGCCGACGAAGGGGGCTCCTGGCAGGTGGGGTTGGACTGGCGGGAGGTCCTGCCGGCCTACTTCAAGTGCCTCTCGGCCTGCGCCGAGCCTCAGGAGTACGCGGCCAGGGTGGTCGCGGTCGTAGACAAGCACGAGCGGTTCAGCAGAGACAAGTACCTGGCGGTAGCTCGACGCTGTGGCACGGCCGAACAACGCAAGTCGCTCAGAGGTGCCTGAGGCCGGAACGCGCTCCCGGCGTCGACAGGACGGGCCTTGGTGGCCAGCACAATCTCCCGCATCCCGGGTCATACCATAATTCAAGCCTTGAGCTACCTCCATCGGACCATCGAGCCGAAAATCACTGAGCTCACCGAGTACTTCCCCGTGGGCGCCGTGCTCGGCGCAAGGCAGGTCGGAAAAACCACCTTGGTCCAGAATCTCCCCATCCCGGAGCTAAAGACCATCACGTTCGATCCCATCCAAGACATCGGTGGGGCCCGCGAGGATCCGGATCTCTTTCTCCACAATCAACCCAGGCCGCTGTTTCTGGATGAGATACAGTATGCGCCTCCCCTACTGGCCAGCCTCAACCCGCTCCCGCACCCGCACCCGCACCCGCTCCCGCACCCGCTCCCGCTCCCGCACCCGCTCCCGCTCCCGCACTCCCTGCCTGGCCGCTCCACAAGGCCATCTGGCAGGGAGGTTTTCCGGGCCTGACAACACTCCCGCCGCACCTTTTCGCCACGTACTTCGACTCGTACAAGCAGACCTATATCGACAAGGACGTGCGGACCACGGCGGCTCTCTCCTCGATTCCCACCTTTGGGCGTTTCTTCTCCCTGCTGTCTGCCCTGACGGCGCGTGAGATCAACCACGCCGAGCTAGGCCGCGAGTTCGGTGTGGATCGCAAGACGGCTGTGTTCTGGACCCCCGTGAGAGCGAGCCCCCGCCCGATGTGATTCCGTGTCTTGGTCCCATTCGTCCTCCTACGCGCTCGCATCGAAGTCGAACATGGGGTCCGATGCCAGCCTGGGAGGGGCGAGAGGGGGCGGGCTCGAAGAGAGCCCGGGCCTCAGCCAGTTTAAGGGGCTCCAATTCGCACGGAAGGTGGTACTCGCCCACGAAGATCCTGGCGGTAGCCGACCTTTCGTTCGCGGTGAGCGAGTGCCTCTTTTCTGCGCCTAATTCGCCTGGAGCCTGGAGCCGAGTGTCTGGAGCAGCCTCGCGCCACTCGTCCCACTGTTCGAGCTATCCCGGCCGGGAGGCCACCACCCGAACGCCTAGCTCCTTGGCGACCTCGGTTGCCGAAGGGTGGACCACGAAGCCGAACATCACGCGCACCGACCTCTCGAGGCCCAGGGCCGCTTCGAGACGCGCCGCCTTGGAGAGGAACTGCCGAACCTCCTTGTCGTAGATGCGGCTCTTGACCTCGCCCAGCACGAGCACCGGCTTGCCGTCCCGCTCGGACTCGGCAAAGAGATCCAGCTCCTCCTCGCCCTGCGCGGTGACAACGAAGCGCCGGCGGAAGCCCGTCACGCGCAGCCCCTCCTCGGCCAGGAGAACTCCGGGCAGGACGATGGCTGCCAGCTCCTCCAGACCGAAGCCGACGTTCTCGGAGAGAGCGCCCACCTCGCGGCGCATGGCGTCGATGTTCCGATCGGTGCGCGCCTGCGCTGCGGCGAGCTCTTTCACGTCGGCGGCGAGCTCTTTCACCTCGGCGGCGAGCTCCCTTACCGACGCATCGGTGCGAGCCTGTGCGGTGGCGAGCTCCTTGACCTCGGCGGACAGCGCACGAAGCACGTCCCACACCGTTCCGCCCGAATCCGCCGGCGAGCCCGTAGGGGCGCGCCCGATGCCGAGCAGCTCCACGAGCTCGTCCCGCAGGCCTGGATCCTCGGCGAGGAGCCCGGGGAGCTCAGTCCGAAGAAGTTGCCGTAGATCCTTGGCGTTGATGCTCGCCATGAACGAAGTATAGCACGATAGGATGGCACGAGGCACGAGGCACGAGGCACGAGGCACGAGGCACGAGGCACGAGCCTCGGCCATACGCGCCCCATGCAGCATACGTGCCCATCGGATTCCGGCTGGAGGCCGAGCTAGAAC
>JAVEWA010000336.1:0-7463 GCA_034004785.1 Polyangia bacterium | reverse complement strand
CGCCGCCTCCTCCGATTGCAGCCAGGATGCTGCCTGAGGCAAGGGTGACGGAAGGGCTCTCCAGGAGCAGGGCGCCGCCAGCTCCTCCGCCAGCGCCGCCCGCCCAGGAGCAGCCCGCGCCTGGCCCGCCCCCTGCGTGGAGCCGCCCGTCGCCAAAGACCGTGATGGACTGGGCGGCGCTCACCTGGAGGGCGCCGCCGCCGCCAGCGCCGGGCACGCTGTTGACATTTTCGGCATAGGGAGCGCCGCCCGAGCCACCGGCGCCGCCCACGAGGGGGATGAGAGATTGGTTGCTGCAGACCGTGCCCCCGCCAGAGCCGCCCACGTGGCTGCCGCAGGTGGCGTTCCCCCCAGCGCCGCCGACGCCGCCGTGGCCCCCGCCGCCGCCACCCGAGGAGCAGCCGTGCTCGCCCGTGGTGCCAGCGCCAAGCTGTCCGCCGCAGCCCCCGCCTCCCACCTGGCCAGCGAGGCCTCCCGAGTATCCGCCAGGACCGGGCAGGGAGTCCTTGCTGTTCAGGTACACCAAGCCCTGGATGGACACGGTCCCCTGGGCGAGGATGACGAGAGAGCGGCTCCCCTCCAGGATGACGTCCACCCCGACCTTCACGGTGAGATCGCCGAGCACCAGCACACCCATGCCAGGCAGCCCACCCTGGGGGAGCTGGGAGTAGTGGATGCCGCTCGCGGGATCGAGGCCCAGGCCGGCGGGGCGGTGCTCGGGGCCGCTCGGGGTGTAGATCCGCCCGGTGTCGGTGTCGATGCGCACTGGAGTGTGAACGACATCCAGGTCGAGCACGCCGTCTCCGTCGTCCGCGAGCTCGGCCGGGACGTTGCTCGGCACCCGGCAGATACGGGACGGGGCGTCGCAGCCAAGGGGACAGGGGCCCAGGTCCGTCCATGAGCCATCCTGACAGAGACGCGCCGTTCCGCCAGGGAGACACTCGAAGAGGTCGTGCGTGCAGGGCGGCACGAAGACGTCGGGAGGGCCGGCGTCCCAAGGCGGGGCGACGTCGGGAGGGGCAGCGTCCGAGATGGGGGCGGCGTCTTCGGAGGGAGAGCCGTCCCTTGGCGGAGGGCTGAACCCGCCCCTGTCAAAGACGCAGGACGAGCCGCCATAGGCCGCGCCCAGACAGAGCAGAGCGGCTAGCGGGAGCCCCCGGGGGAGATGAGTCCTCCAACAGACCATAGCCATCTCTCCATTTGGCAGAGGTCTCGGGCCCAATGAGCACTTTGTCCTAAAGCTTACCAGGTATTTGCAGCGTCAGGGTGTCTGCCGCTCAAAAAGTAGATCCTGGCATGGTTGGGCGAGAGGCGAAACCAACCGCCTGACGGCGGCTCTCCTGATCTGAGAGGGTACCTTCAATGCCAGTCCAGGCCCGACCCTCTGGCTCGCTGTTGGCGCGCTCATGGCCCCCTCCTTGGGTGTGCTCATGGCCCTATCTTTGGGCTCGCTCTTGCCCTTCTATTGCGGTGTGGCCTGGCCTTGGGATATGCTACGGCCCACAGCTCCGGTAATAGCTTTGGAGGATCCCATGTCAATCACCCGTTTCATGAGCTTCCGTGCCTGGTCCGTCGCCGCCCTGGGCATCGCCGCGCTCGCGCTGGGCGCCTGCCCCGACACCGACGACGGCCCCAACGCCGTGTGCGGCAACGGCGTCCAGGAGGTGGGAGAGAGCTGCGACGACGGCAACCTCTGGGACGGGGACGGCTGCAGCTCCAGTTGCCAGCGGGAGGGCTTCTGCAGAAACGGACGCCTGGAGCCGGGCGAGGAGTGCGACGACGGCAACTACCAGGACGGCGACGGCTGCAACGCCGACTGCGGGGCGGAGACGGGTTGCGGCAACGGCATCCTCGACGTGGGGGAGCAGTGCGACGACGACAACCGCGTGTCCGGGGACGGCTGCTCGGCCACCTGCCTCGACGAGGAGCCAGGGGCGGTCTGCGGAAACGGCATCTGGGAGATCGGAGAGGGCTGCGACGACGGAAACACCCAGGACGAGGACGACTGCAGCTCCACCTGCCAGAGGGAGGACGGCTGCGGCGACGGCGTGCTGGATTCGGGGGAGCAGTGCGACGACGGCAACAACGTCTCCGGGGACGGCTGCCACTACGACTGCCGTAGCGAGTTCTTCTGCGGCGACGGCGTCTGCGACGAGGCAAACGCCGAGTCCTGCGAGTATTGCCCGAGGGACTGCTGCCCGAACTGCGGAAACGGCAGGCTGGACCTCGACGAGGGCTGCGACGACGGAAACAACGTCTCGGGTGACGGCTGCTCCGCGGGCTGCGTGGACGAGGTGCCCGGCGCCGAGTGCGGCAACGGCATCTGGGAGGTGGGCGAGGGCTGCGACGACGGAAACACCTCGAACGCCGACGGCTGCGACTCGAGCTGCCAGCCCGAGTTCGTCTGCGGAGACAGCATCTGCGACGTGGAACACTACGAGTCCTGCGTGCTCTGCCCGCAGGACTGCTGCCCCGAGTGCGGCGACGGCAACGTGGACCCAGGGGAGCAGTGCGACGGCTCGCAGTACGCGGGCCTCACCTGCGAGGACTTCTGCTACACGGGCGGCAGCCTCTCCTGCACCTCGACCTGCCAGATCGACACCTCGAGCTGCACGGGCGACCTGCCCACCTGTGGCGATAACCAGGCCGGCTGCGACGAGGAGTGCGACGGCAGCGACAAGCGGAGCCAGACCTGCGCCACCCTGGGCTTCACCGGAGGCTCCCTCGGGTGCTCACAGAGCTGCACCTTCGACGTCTCTGGCTGCACCGGGAGGCTCTGGTATCTGAACGAGGGCTTCGAGGGGACCGAGCTGGCCTTCGGCTGGCGGGCGGGAGGCATCTGGGAGGTGGGCGCCCCAACCACGGTGGGCCCCTCGGCCGCCTACGCCGGGACCAACTGCGCCGGCACCCGGATCTCGGCGAACTACGACTCCAACGCCTCCTGGGCCATTGACACCCTGGAGTCGCCCCGAGTGGACCTCACCTCGGCCACGAACCCGCGGCTGCGCTTCTACAGATGGTTCGACACCCAGGCCTACTACGACGGCGGCAACCTCTGGATCAGCCTGGACGGCGGCGTGAGCTTCAGCCTGCTCTCGGGAGCGCTTCTGGATCCGGGCTACGACCACGACCCGGTCCACGCTCAGCCCGCCTGGACCGGCCGCTTCGGCAGCCACGGCTGGGTACCGGTGGTCGTGAACCTCGGCTCCTACGTGGGCCGGCAGGTGGTGCTGCGCTGGGCCTTCGCCTCCGACGGCACCGACAACGACTACCCTGGCTTCTACGTGGACAACGTGCTCATCGTGGAGGCAGCGAATCTGCCGGTGGAGATCAGTAACTCCAACCCGCTCCAGTCCGCGGTGGTGAACTACGCCTACCAGAACGAGCTGAGAGCCACAGGGGGCTCGGGCGTGTACAACTGGTCGATAGAGGGGGGCACGAACCACGAGTGGCTGAGCATCAACCCCTCGACGGGCCTCCTTTCGGGCACCCCGGACGCCTCGGATGTGGGAGACGTGACCGTGGTAGTACGGGTGGAGGAGAGCACAAACGCCACGAACTTCGACGAGCGCACCTTCGACCTCGACGTGCTCTCGGCGCTCTACTACGAGAACCTGGAGTCGAACCCCGCGAGCTGGGAATTCCCCATGGGCTTCCCGCCCCTGATCCCGGCGGCCTGGGACTGGGGCAACGCCACGAGCGGCCCCATGAGCTGCCACAGCGGCACTGGCTGCGTGGCCACCTCGGTGGGAGGCAACTACGACGCCAGCATGGCGATGATGGGGGCCGCGGTCTCGACGGGCATCATCGACCTGGCGGGCGCCGCCGCCCCGGTGCTCACCTACTGGCAGTGGATCAAGTTCGCAACCGCCGACGGCGGATACGTGCTCATCACCGACGAGAACGGCGACAACCAGGTGACCCCGATCCCCGCCTACAACGGGACCACTCCTGGAAGCATGTACCTCCCTGGATCCCCAGGCTGGATCGGAGACCTCTCCAGCCTGGGCTGGCACCAGGTCACCATCGACCTCTCGCCCTGGGCGGGCCAGCTCATCCAGATCTCCTGGAACCTCGAGGGCACCGCCGCGGGCACCCACCCCGGCTGGTACATCGACGACATTCTGATCGCAGACTGAGGAGCCTCGAGGCCTGGTTTTCTCCCTGCTCCCACCCGGATGAGGGGAGGGCTATCACCCGGGCGGGCCAGGGCCCAGGGCAGAGCCTCAGGCGCTGGCCGCCTCTGGCGCCCTCTCGAGGAGATCCTCCTCGATGATCTCCTCGTAGTAGTGCTGCCCGCGGAGCCCCACCACGGTCTCCTTCACGGCGCCCCGCTTGATGAAGAGCACCGTGGGGGTGCCCCGCACCCTCAGGCGCTTCATCGTCTTCGGGGCCTGGCTCGCGTCCAGGTGACAGACCTTCACCTGGCCGTCGTACTTGGCCGCCAGCCGCTTCACGGTGGGCGCCAGGGCAACGCAAGGAGCGCAGCCAGGCGACCACACGTCCAGAAGCACCGGGAGGTCCGAGCGCATGACCTCGCTCTGGAAGTTCCCATCGTCTAGAGCCAGGGGCTCCTTCTCCTCGGATGCCAGGCCAAGCCACTTCATTAGACCCATGTTCGAGCACCTCCATATAGGCTGCGTCAAGACTTTGCAACAGTCGTTCCATACGGGGGCCGCTCTGCAACAAATAGTATTCACTGTCTTTTTTGCGTCTCGGGGCTGATTGCTGCCCTCGTTTACCGTTGCATTCAGAGGCTGATACAACGCTTGCAACAGCCCCGATGCACCCTCCCCTGCCCTCCAAGGCTCGACTGAGCACCAAAAACCGCTATGGTGGAGGCCGTGTCGAGCCACGAGCCAAGCAACCACCGTCAGGGGGCCACCTCCCTGACCAGGCGGGGTCGCCGGACAGGAGGACCCAAAAGCCCGAGAGCCGCTGCGCGCCTGGCCGGCCTCGGGGCCGGGGTGCTCCTTGGGCTTCTGGCCCTGGCAGGCTCGGGACGCTGCGACAGCAGCAGGTGCGATCCCCATCCAGCGGGCCCCATCGCCAAGCAGGAGCCGCAAAGACCCCGGACCGACCCCACAGAGGCGAACATCCTTCGAAGCCCCCTCGACTCGAAGGACACCTCCGAGGCCAAGCAGCGCCTCGTGGAGCTCGTGCGCCGGAACCTGAACGAGCAGGTGAAGGATCCCACGCGGGAGGGCCTCTGGGACTTCTGGTCCGAGGGGTCCTCGCGCTACCCCCTGACCGCCAAGGAGAGCGCGTACCTCATGAGCTTCCGCCGCCTGACCGGCCTCGGACAGGAGGGCTTCCTGGTGATCTGCACCATCTCCGGCCAGAACACGGTGGTGCACGGCACCTGGCGGGCTCCGGCTGGAATAGACGACATCCACGTCATGAACATGGGCGCGGCCGGGACGATGATCTACGCCGTCTCCTTCGACACCACCCACAGCCGGCGCAGGATCCACCACCATGTCCTGAGACACGACGGGGCCCGCATCTCCGAGGTCTGGTCCTTCAGCATGAGCTACGAGGTGAGCCGGCCCAAGACCTACAAGCCCGTGTCGGTGTCCTTCCGCGACGTGGACAAGGACGGGGTCCCGGAGGTGCGCCTGCGCATCCCGGGCGCGCAGACCCCCCGCCTCTGGAAGCGGCGCTGGGCGCTCTTCAAGTGGGACGCGCCCCAGAACGAGTTCCTGCCCCACCGGGGCCTCGCCTTCACGAGCGCCGCGACCCACAAGCCCCTCTGGGCCGCCTTCGGGCTCCTGGAGGCCGTGAGGGAGGGCTCCCTCGAGGACGCCAGGCGCTTCGGGGCCGACCGCCAGGGTTGCCGCCCCTTGGATGACATATGGGAGACTTTTTTCCGCAGGCAGTACCGCCCCCAGGGCCAGCCCAGGCTCCTGGGTGAGCACGAGGGTGACAAAGGCCGAAGGGCGCGCGTGATGGTGGATCTGGAACGCCCCAAGGAAACCAGCCGGTACCAGGCCGAGATCGAGCTCAGACGGATGGACGACGAAACCTGGAGGGTCTGCCAGGTCCGGTTCTTCCGCCTCTAGCCTGTCTCACGTCCATCGTGAGACAGGCGAGTCCGTCACCGAGGGGCGCGCCGCCTCTTTGGGGCCCGCCTACTTGAGCTGCTCGGTGAGCTGCTCGCGGAGCCTGCTCTCGATCTTGCCCTTGAGCGGTGACAGGAGCAGGGAGAGGTCCAGGAGCACCGACACCTGGGTCGCGCCGAGCTGGATGGTCCCCTTCACTCCCTTGCCGGAGACCTTGAGCTGCTGCTCGCCCTCCCACTGGAAGGACAGCCCGTACTTCGCGGTCAGCTCGGCCTGGACCTTCTCCATGCGGGTGCGGGCCTCGGGGAGGGGCAGCGCGTGATTCTGGACTACTTCGATCTTGGCCATGTCGTTCTCCTGCAGGGCCGGGGCCCATGGGTTTCGAGCCGGCCCCACGAGCTGGCCGGACTGGGCCCACACAGTACGGAAAACACTTGTCCCTGTGAACCAGTAACCGCAGCAGTAACCGCAGCCAGCAGCCGCAGCCCAGGGAAGCTCACACCCCCAGGTCGCGGAACATGGGAAGAGACCTGGCGCCCAGGGCCCCTGCCGGCTCGAGCGGCTCGCCCCTTGCGGCTCGCCACAGGTCGACAAGGCCCAAACCCTGGCGTATAACGCGCCGAGCCAGGAGGTCGCTCGATGGGAGCTCGACTATGAGGCTGGGAGCCTTGCTGCGAACACACGGTGGCCTGGCGCTGATGGCCGCACTGATTGCCGTGCTCGGGTTCTGGGCCATCGGAGGTCCACGGCCCGAGCCGGGCGGCGAGGAGAAAGCCCAGCCCAGGCGCCATCCCGCTCCCAAGCGCGCGGCCCTCAACGCCGAGGCCGTGACCGACCTCTGCCGCCAGAGGGGCCTGCCGGTCGCCCCTCCCCCGAGCCCCCGTCCAGAGGCGCTCGGGCACCCGGGCTTCCCTGCTCCCCGAGAGCCGCCCACGGCCCTCGGCCCAGCCTCCAGGGGAGTCCTGGCCCTCCGGACGAGGCTCGACACCATCGGACAGAAGGCCGGGCGCCACGCCCCGCTCTTTCTCCGGGCAGCGCGTGGCTTTGCAGAGCGCTTCCGCTTCTTTGCCCACCTCAGCACGGACGAGGCCAAGGCGCGAGCCTGGTTTGCCGCGCAGAAGCGGCGCCGCGAGGCGGGGAGCGCGGATGAGCCGGCCCCGGCCGAGCCCCCCACGCTCCCGACCGCCGAGGGCCTGGCCAGCCGGGCCCAGGGAGATAGGCGCGCCGCCCTCGCCTACTATCAGGAGCTCGCCGAGAACCCGAGGCTGCGCCCCTTCCCCGAGCTTCCCGCCGCCCTGCTCGAGTACGCCGAGCTCCTGCTGACTCCAGGCCATGCGAGCGGCAAGAGGCAGCCTCGCTCACGGAACAGACCGGCTCCAAGATCTTCGACGGGCATGGGGC
>JAVEWA010000335.1:0-7489 GCA_034004785.1 Polyangia bacterium | reverse complement strand
ACACCTTGAGTGGCTTTGGTAAATTAACACGAATTATCTACAAGATCCCGCGGGGGGGGGTAGGCCCTAGTGGCCCTCCCGGTCGCCAGGGCCGGCTCCCCGCGCGCTCCAGGCGGCGGCCTTGGTTTCTGGCGGTCGCCCTCGCGCTGCTCTTCTTGATGTTTCCCCTCATCCCGATCCCGGTCGCTCGTGCCACCTGCCCGCCTCCCGAGGTGGGTGGCTCTGCCCTTGGGGACCTGGTCTCCGCGTGCCCCGCGTGGACCTGCGACGTGCGCTACGACCCCGCCGCGGGCTACCTGCCGGACGAGGACCCCGTATATCCCTGGGATGCCCTGCTCAATCCCGGCACCACCGTGTCCATCGTCGACGACCGACTCTGGGTGATCGGATCCCAGAGCCCCGAGACCCCGCATCCCGGCGCCTACTATGGCCGCACCGAAGCGGCCATGGAGGACCCGCGCACCGAGCTCTACCTAATCCAGGCGGTACATCGGGTGGATACCATGTTCGTCGTGCCCGACGAGCACTCGCTGATCACCCTGGGCGGCGTGGACGCGGAGAAGGCCGCGGGCATCACCCTCGGCGTGTACGGCGGGCAGCGCGTGGTCGCGCTGGGCGGGATGGTGCCTGCGCCGGGCGCCCCGGATCCGCCGCCGCTTGTACCCTGGGACTTCACGGTGGAGACGACCTACACGGTGGTGGTGCGTCGCCACGACGCGATGTACCTGCTGATCGACGGCGTCCTCGCTGGGAGCCGACCCTATGCCGAGCTGGGCACGGGCATGGGCGAGGGGGATCGACGCGGATTCTTCGCCTTCACGAGCGAGTACGCAGTCGCTTCTTATGGGCCGATGCAGTACTGCGTGTGCGAGCCCACGCCGGACAGCGATGGCGACGGCATCCCCGACTCGCTGGACAACTGCCCGGCCGTAGCGAACCCAGACCAGGCTGACTCGGACGGGGACGGGCTGGGAGACCTGTGCGACCCTGTCATGCCCCCACCTCCGCCCGACCCGCTCCGGGACGCCTTCCTCGTCCGCTACGATCAGGTCCCCATCCGGTGCAAGAGCATCGCGGACTGCCCTTCGGGCAGCATCTGCAAGGACCCCGATGGCGACGGATCGGGCTTGTGTCGCTTCTCCTGCACGCAGGACGCGGACTGCGCCCAGTTTACTGTGCCGGGGGCAATCACGCCTACCGTGCGCTGCAGCCACAGCTCCCAGCCATCCTCCTGCGAGGCCGAGCCGGAGGTCTGGGTGCAAGACGGACCTACCTACACGCTCTTGCCACTTTCGAATCTGTCCCCTCCCACGATCAACTACGTCGCCGGGGAGCGCTCCCAGGGGGGTAGCCTGTGCTTCGTGTTCGCAGCAGTAAACGCTTTCCAGGCGAAGTACGCATCCAGAATGGACCGGGCTGGATGGTATTCTTGGTCTGCGGACGAGTTGGATCGCTCGATACAGATGACCTATCGACCTTTCTTTCAATGTATGAGCCCAAGGGGAGAGATCCTCGATTTTCTGCGGAACGGCGGGCTTGTGGACGAGTGTCTCGATCCAGTCGATCCACAGGTTGGAGGGGTTCCACCAGAGCCCTGCGGATACCTCGATCGCTACCGCACCTTGCAGGCGCCCTGGCCAACGATGTGCCGTGCGCCCCAGCAGAGCACAAGCCGGCCGCTGGTCTACCGCTCCCTGAGCTGGATCACCGAGGAGCAGGAGACGAGCGATGGCTTCTCTGCCATCCAGCTCGCGGAGCGGCTGCGAGACCATGGCCCTCTCCGGATCTGTGGCGGTTTGCACTGCGTAGCCCTTGTCGGCTACGATCTCCGGTCCAGCCATCCGCGTCTCTGCTTCACCAACTCCCGGGCCCATACGTCTGGCCCCAGCGTCCAGTGCCTGGAATACGAATCCCCGTTCCTGGTCATCGACAGCGAAATGTACCCGATAAAAACTCTGGCCTACCCGGCAGGGGTTCTGGCGCCAGTCGAATACAACCCGGCTACCGGGCAGCCGTTCCAGAGCTTCGCTGCGAGGATAGCAAGTGATCGGGACCTGGACGGGCTGCCGAACGACGTGGATCCCGATTTGGACGGGGATCGTTCTTTGAACGAGTTCGATCCCGCGCCACTGAACCCATACCTGATGATTGACGCTGACGGAGACGGGCACCCCGAGCCCAGGCTCTCCAGTGTCACGAATGATCGCCTGGGCAAGCAGGCTTGCATCGCCTGGTGCATGACGCAATCGCTCCTGTCGGCCCAGACCGGGACCTTCCAGGGTGGAGGCCAGGCCTGCGTTGATCAGTGCGAGGGATTCGATCGGTGCATCACCACAGGGATCAAGAATGTGTTTGACGAGTCCGCGGGGTTCAGCCAGTGCAACTGGGAGTGCCTGTCTACCGCGAAGCGGGTGGGCCCCGTCTGCGTCCCGCCCGCTGACGCCCAGATCTCGGACTGCTGCAACCCGGTCCAGACCTACAACCTCGAGGTCTTCTGCCGCGAGCTCTACGACAACGTCTCCAACTTCGACAGCGATCCGTACAACCCGAACAAGGTAGGACCATACGGCCAAGGCGAGGACCCAAACTGGGTCGATGAAGACGAGATCGCCGACGTGTGCGAGCGGGACGTCTCCACCCTGCCGGTGCTGAGCCTCGATCGCTACGTGGCTCTGGAGCCCCTGCGGTTGCCAAGTGGCCAGGTGATCGTCGAGGCTGGAAAGCGGTGTCCCAGGTCCCGAGTTAGGGTTGAGCTGGGGCTCTTTGGGGATGCTGATTGGAGTTGGGATGACAATAACGGGCTTGGTCCCAATGTGCGAATCGAGATCCACAATCGGGAGAGGCGCAATCGGGTCTTCCAGCTCGGGTTCTGTGGGTGCGATCAGGATTGGGAGTGGTGCACCGTGCATGACCTTTGCATCGAAACCAGCGAGACACTGGCAGGCGGCGGTAATGCATGGCACGACATCGCATCTCCAGTTTGCGCCTTGCTCGAGGACAACGTGCCCGGGGCCCAGCCTCCCTACAGCACCTTGTGCAACAACAAGCTCGTGCGGCATGGCCGGGACGAGGACTGCTCAGACGGCGTCTGCGATGTCTACGCCTTTGACTGGGAGTGGACCGAGAACGCTCCCGCGCTTCCAGGCGACACAGTGAAGATGCGCACTGGTGTACGTCAACCAGGGGATGACCCAAGGTACAATCAGATTTTCCCGAGCGTAGATCCACTCCTTCTGGAGCCGCCCGGGCCCTGCACAGATCTCCTGACGGACCAACCCCCTCTCATGCTCGACAACTGGCAGTACCGAGTGCCTCGCGAGCCGCCCAACCAGGTGCTCGGCGGTGCCGTCGGGCTCGAGGCTCTTGGCAGGGATCCGGTCACCTCTGAGCTCTGGCTCTTCGCGCTGGACAAGCAGATGCAGGGGCCCACGAATCCCATCCAGGTCACCTACGCCGCTGAGACGACCCCACGGATAGTGGAGCCAGGGTTTGTCTCAGTCTCAGCCCGGCTCGACTCGGCCGTCTTCGGTGTGGAGGGCTCGGGCACCCAGGCGCTGCTGGTCTACGGCACTCGCATTGCCAGCCCGGCGTCGTCGGCCCTGTGGATTGCAGGCCTCGGCGAGGGGCTGAACAAGCTCTACCTGGCCGAGGACCTGCTCGGGCCTAGCCCGGTGAAGCCACCTCCCATGATCCGACCTCAGGTGGGCTACGATCGCAAGGCCGGCCAGCTCCTTGTGGCCGGCGGCGGCGAGCAGGGGCAGTTCGGCCTGTGGAGCTACGCTCCCTCCGTAGGCCGGTGGCGGGAGCTCCCCACACCCCTTCCTCCGGACACTGTGGGCGTCGGCATGGCGCTCGACTCCATGAGAAACAGGCTCTACCTACTGGGTGGCCGGAGCGGGGGAGTGGACCAGAACCGCCTGGTGGTAGTGCACCTCTGGAACGACAAGGCCACGGAGGTCGACGCGCCGCCGGCTGCCATGGCCCGATCTGGACATGCCTTGGCCATGGATGAGACGGGCAACTACCTCTACGTCTTTGGTGGGCGCCAGGGCAGCTCGCTGCTTGGTGACCTGCACCGCTACGACATGCGCCTGGGGGCATGGACGCAGCTCGATGATGGGCTCGACCCCACCGGGCCCGGCGTCCGGGAGGATGCCCAGATGTTCTTCGAGCTGCGCTACGGCAAGATCTGGATTGCCGGGGGACGCGACGCATCGGTCGAGAAGCTTCCCACCCTCTGGGGCTTTGCCACGGCGCAGAACCTCTGGGTGGAGCGGCCCATCGGGCCCGAGCAGAGCCCGGACGGAGGGACCATCAGCGGTGCCTTCGTGGAAGGGAGCCCCCTGGTCTGGGAGGTCTCGGTGGATGCCTCGGTGCCCTATCCCGGCCAGCTCCTCCGGCTCGACCTCACCTCCGACGACCCCTGCATCGGCCTGGACGTGAGGGACGCCCAGGGTGAGCTGGTCGCCCGTTCCAGGCACTGCGATGCCGAGGCCCGAAGCCTCTCCCTGCTCGGCCAGCCTGGCGAGTCCTATCGAGTGGAGCTCTTCGCCCTGCTGGGCTTCGACTCAACCATCGAGTGCACCTTTGACCTGCAAGCCAAGGAAGCCTACCTCGTGCCTGCTGGTCCCTTGCCGGCCAGCATGGTCGGGGAACGACCAACAGCCCTGGCCTCCCTGCCCACGATCCAGGGCCCGGCTGCCTTGCTGCTCTCCCAGGATGTGCTGAGGAGCCTGGATGTTCGCTCACCCGAGCTGCCCGAGATCCTGGACGAGGCGCTGCTCGCCCAGGGAACGGCCTCGGGCTTGGCTGTCCGGGGAGTGAGTATTGCCTTCGTGAGCTTGCTGCAACGTTCTGGCCAGGATGTCCAGGCGGTCGGCATCTCCGATCGGGGCAACCTTGCCCTCAGCGAGAGCATCTCGGTGCCAGGCCAGGCCGGGCGCCACGTCGCCTACTGGCGTGGAGGTCGGCTCTACCTGGCCAAGGCAGGCCAAATTCAGGTTGTGGATCTCTCCAGGCGTGAGGGTCCTGTGCCCATTGGCCATGTCAACCCTGGCGGCGAGATCACGTGTATGGCCACTCATGGGGACCGGCTCTATGTCTGCACGGTCGACCGCCGCCTGAACGTCTACTCGCTGGACCGTAAGCTAGGTGAGCGGCTGGAGCAGGAGGTCTCACTCGACAAGGTGGGTGTTGCCGTGAAGGTGCACGGTGGCACCGTGCACGTCTCTGGACTCTCCATGGCCGAGTACCGAAAGTGCAGCCAGCAGGGATCATGCACATCAGATGGTGCCGTGACCGTGCTCCGACATGACGAGGCTGGGGCCTTGACCGCCGTGGGCGGCTACCCCGTGGGCGAACAGTCCTTGACTGGTCTCGTCCTCTCTGGCGCGAGCGCCATGCGCATTGTTGACCAAGAGGTGGTGCTGTACCGCGTGGAGTCCGCTCCATGAAAACCACCTGCGAAAATCCATGCGCAGTGGCCCTCGCGGCGCTGCTGGTTTTGCTAATCGCAGCTTGCGGAGACAACGGCCCTCCTGGCTCGCCTGATAGCGGCGTGGATGCGCAACCAGACGCGTGGATCCGCGATGCGGAGCCCGACGTGGTGGACGCCAGAGTCTGGCCCGATGCCCGGCCCGACACTGGTTGGTGCGGCGAGAACCCCTTCCCAGGAGTGGAGCCCAACGCCATCCCGCTGACTGCGGACCTACCCATGTGGATAAATGGATTATCGAGGGATGGTACGGTGATCGTCTATGCGCATTGGCACTCAGACACGGAGCATCAGGCAGATGTGTTCCTTTTTGACACACTCATCTGGGTTGAGAACCGAATCACCAACTCGGCCGATTCATCCCAGGTCTCTCCATCCATCAGGGGAGCCGAGCTTGTATGGTCTGATTCGAAATACAGCATAGATTCAGGAGAATACTGGCATGAGCTTGTGCACTATAATATTTCAACTGGGATCGAAACCCGACTGACTAATTCGACAGACAGCAGGTCGGGGTCAAAGTTCAATGGACGGTATGTTGTGTACGACTACACTCCTGATGGAATATACACTCCCGATCTACGACTTCTGGACATTGAGACCCACGAGGACATTCTCCTTTGCGACAGGGACTGGAAACCAGTGGACGTCTCCATCAGCGACCGCTACGTGACCTGGGTGGCCATCCCGCCAGGGCGGCCCGACTGGAACAGGGACGTGTTCATCTACGACATCGAGGCCGGTGAAACGCTGCAACTGGATACCCCCACGACCTACCAGTATGTGACCTCTGTGCATGGCAGCCGCGTGGTCTGGATGGACAGCCGCAACGGTCAATGGGACATCTACCTGTATGACATCGAGACAGGGGATGAGACGAGGCTGACCGACGACCCATTTGATCAGACTACTCCGTGGATCTATGGCAACCTGGTGACCTTCAGCGAGTACCGCTTCACTCTTGGTTGGGACGACGGCGACCACTGTGCTCGTGACATCCAAATAATGGACCTCGAGACTGGCGTGACTCGGCGGGTGACCTCGCTCCCCTGGTTCTGGTATGCGATTCCAGGAGAGGGAGGTCTGCTGCTTGCGAAGCTCTTCGAGGATCCCTCGGTCAGCAACAAGTCCAAGCTCTACATGTTCGACCTGATCGCGATGGGTATCCTGGATCCAACGGGACAGCACGTGCTCCCCGCGCCGTGAGGGGATCGTGAGCGTTGGCTGTGATATCTCTTTCGTACCCAGACCCCATGCGGCGCGCGCATAGGCATTGTATGGAAGTAGCGGCCGCAGACGCCACTCGAGGTGAGCGGCGTCGAGAAGTCGACTCGGTGCGAAGAAAGCCGATGCTCACCATACGCACCTGTCAAGCTCCCGACTCCGCTGCACGATTCAAGATCAAGGGTGTGCCTTCGGTGAGCGTGCGTAGCCTCCCGACCCCCATGGCGACGGGGGCCAATCAGGCCGGCGAAGGGGCAGCGGCTCCCTCATCTTGAGGAGCAGGCGAGGCTCTGGCGTGTGCCTTCGGTGCGCGTGCGTAGCCTCCCGGCCGTGCGCCAGACAAGAGGCGGCAATGGTCTCGAAGTCGGTACCCAGTGCACCGACGGGCCCACGACAATCCTGAGCATCCCGCGTAGCGTGGCTCTCGACACCGGCCGCACGGCGGCCTGCGAGGAGCCAGCGAGATGGAAAGGGCACCAGGACGAGCGCACAATGGAAAACACGGCAGAGGCGACGGGGCATGGGATGCCACCTCGGACGCCCGCGTAGAGGTTCTGCGCCAGCGCTTCACGAGGTTCCGCCGCGCTCACAAGCCCCACACACGTTACCCGCGGGCTCTACGCACGGCGGTCCTCGCGGCTCTACGCGGCGGCGCGACGGAGCCGGACCTGCGGCGTGCCTGCGGGCTCCAGGCAGCCCAGATCGCCGCATGGAGGCAACGCGAGGAGGTCGAGGCGCAGCAGCGCACGACGGTCGAGCCATCGGCCAGGG
>JAVEWA010000334.1:0-7505 GCA_034004785.1 Polyangia bacterium | reverse complement strand
AACTCAGCGGAAGAGTGCCATCCTCACACGGTTGAAGTCACTGGTTCGAATCCAGTATCGCCCACTTCGGACCGGCGGGGCTCATGAGCGGTAGCCCTGCGTCGCGCCGCGAGTTGGTCGCGGCGCACTGCTTTTGGGAGCCTGCCTTGGGGCTTGCCGAGACCTTGGCCGCGAGGTTGGATCCTCACCCCCCTCCGAGGGGCGGCTTGACAGGCAGGGGGCGCTCGGATAAAAGCCCTGGGTCTGAAACGGGAATGAGCCCGTGAAAGGGCGCTCCCCATGATGGGCGCATCGCAGTCGATGTGCTAGACTTGAACACGGTCTCCTCCTGGCGATGATGACAGGGCTGAGACCTTGGGCACCTCGTGGCAAGCGCTCATGGAAGGACGACGGTAAATGGCAGTCAAGGTCAGGCTGGCGCGGGCTGGCGCTAAGAAGAACCCCTTCTATCGCATTGTAGTGGCGGATTCCCGCAGCCCGCGCGACGGTCGATTCATCGAGAAGCTCGGCCACTACGATCCCACGGTGGAGCCCACGAACATCCTCATCAACCTGGAGCGGCTGGACTACTGGCTCCAGAACGGCGCGACGGCTACCCGCACAGTGGTTTCGCTGGCCCGCAAGGCTCGGGCTCAGGCTGCCACCTAGCGGAGCTTGGCGCACGATTCTCTGGTGCCCCCCCAGTCGCCCCCGAGAAGTGGCGGCGACGAAACCTGAGGTGGACACGATGAGCGGCACCGGAGATGGCGACAGTGGATCCCTTAGGGAGCTGATCCTCTTGATTGCCCAGATGCTCGTGGATCATCCCGAGCAGGTCGAGGTAAACGAGATCCGAGGGGATCAGACCTCCGTTCTCGAGCTCAAGGTCGCTAAGGACGACTTGGGCAAGGTGATCGGAAAGGACGGCCGGACGGCGCGAGCCATGCGGACAATCCTGACCGCCGCCTCTACCAAGATCCGGAAGCGGGCTCTTCTCGAGATCCTCGAGTAGGGCGGGAACCTTCGTAAGCCCTTGGCGCCACCAGAGGCTATGGCTGCGTGGCACATTCTCTCCTAGAAGTCGGCGTCGTGGCAGGCGCACATGGGCTCTCAGGCCTGTTTAGAGTCAAGCTTTTTGCCGAAGACCTGCGAGGGCTCACGGAGGCGGGGAGGGTAGTGCTGACTCTCCCAGATGGTTCTTCCCTGGAGGAACGGCTTTCCCGGATCCAGGAGGGGCCCCGCGGGCAGATCCTAGTCGGCTTGGACAGCATCCATGATCGCCAGGGAGCAGAGGCTCTGCGAGGCTCGCGCGTTGCCCTGCGGCGAGAACATCTGCCTCCATTAGAGGATGGGGAGTTCTATCTCGCCGATCTTCTGGGCTGCGAGGTGATCTCGACCTCGGGCGAATCTCTTGGAACAGTGGTGGAGTTGGGAGACAATGGCGCACAGCCCTTGATCTATGTAGGTGAGGGATCCGAGCGCTTCCATGTGCCAGCTCTGCCTGTTTTCGTTCGTGATTTCGACGGAATCAGGCTTGTTCTCGACTTGCCCGAAGGGCTGCGTGAGGCGGTGACCGAGCGTATCGAGGAGGATTCATGAGCCCCACACCGGATCCGGTGGCCAAGATAAATACTCCACCTTACCAGGTGTGCTTGGTAACCATCTTCCCCGAGCTATTCGACGCGTTCTTCACCACTAGCCTGCTTGGCAGGGCAATCGAGGCGGACCTGGTACGGGAGATTCGGCTCAACCCAAGGGAGCACGTTCATGACGTGCACCGCACGGTGGATGACGCTCCCTTCGGAGGTGGCGCGGGCATGATCATGAAGCCCGAGCCTCTCGCCGCTACCCTCAGGGACGCAAGGACGAGGGTGCCGGCCGGCTCGCCCTGCATCCTGCTGTCGCCCCAGGGCGCGCCTTTTTCTCAGTCGCGTGCCCAGGCGTTGGCAGGGAGCCATGGGATGGTGCTGCTCTGCGGGCGCTACGAGGGGGTGGACGATAGAGTCAGGCAGCACCTCGTGGACGAGGAGATCTCCATCGGCGACTATGTGCTCTCGGGGGGAGAGGTGGCTGCAATGGCAGTGCTCGAGGCGGTGATTCGCTTGGTTCCAGGGGTGCTCGGGAACGCGGAGTCTCCCCGGGAGGAGTCCTTCGTGACCGGTCGGCTGGAGTATCCCCAGTTCACGAGACCAGCCAGCTGGGAAGGGCACGAGGTGCCCGAGATCCTGCGTTCGGGAGACCACGAGCGGATCCGGGAGTGGCGGCTCTCACAGGCTTTGTGGCGTACCCGACAGGTTCGGCCTGATCTGTTCGCCTTGCGGCCGCCGAATCCAGAGGAGGCGCGGCTGATGGAGCGGTATCCACCGGTCTGGGATCTGCATCTCCGCGAGACTCCCGAGGGGTCATGAGAGACGAGCCCATCCCTCAGGGTGAGGCTACGGTCGCCACATTGGCCCGGAGGACCTGGGTGGCGCTCTGTCATCACCCCGTGCTGAACCGCCAGGGCATGGTGGTAGCCACTGCCATCACGAACCTGGATCTGCATGACATCGCTCGTGCAGCCAGAACCTACGGTCTGGCAGGTTTTATCGTTATCACGCCCGTGGAAAGGCAGAGGCAGCTGGCCAACCGGATCGTCTCGCATTGGCGAGGTGGGAGCGGGACCGATAGGAGCGAGCACCGCTCAACGGCCATAGCTCTCATCCGGGTGTTGCCCGATCTCGATGGCGCCATCTCGGTCCTGACCGACCTGCACGGCGTCACACCGCTGCTGGTAGCTACCTCTGCCAGGCCAGGGAGAGAGACCATGGGGGAGGGGCCCTTCTTGTCGGATCGCCAGGCGGATCCCAGGCCAGTACTGCTCCTTTTCGGCACGGGCTGGGGGCTTGCCGACCCAGTCCTCGACCGAGCGGAGATCCTCCTCGGGCCTCTTTTGGGGCATAGCGACTACAACCACCTGTCGGTGCGCTCGGCGGTTTCGATCTACCTAGATCGGCTTTTTGGCATTAGAACTCAATAGGTTGCCAGCGTCGCTCCCCTCGCGGCGCAGGGGAATGGCGCGAGGTCACTTTCCTCTTTACATGGAGGGGAGTTGCGCCTAAAACGGAGTACCTTTTTTGAGGGCCCGGCCTAAAGGGCCCAATTGGTCGAGGAGAGCCGTCATGAGCAGCGTAAACCCAATCCTCCAGAAGATAGCAGCGGAGCAGGTCGGCTCCGAGCTCCCGGACTTCCGCGTGGGGGACACAGTGCGCGTTCACGTGCGGATTTCCGAAGGTGACAAGGAACGCGTTCAGGTCTTCGAGGGGAACGTAATCGGCGTTCACAACTCGAGTGGCGGAGGCACCTACACCGTTAGGAAGGTCTCCTACGGCGTTGGCGTGGAGCGGATTTTTCCCATCAAGAGCCCGCGCGTCGAGAAGGTCGAGGTCAAGAACCGTGGCGTTGTGCGGCGTGCCAAGCTCTACTACCTGCGTGAGCGCACGGGCCGCTCGGCCCGTATCAAGGCTCGCCTCCATCAGTAGAGAACCCTGTTCCGAGGCTGTGTCACTTGGGGAGTGGACGCGAGTGCTCTGCGAGCGCGTTTCGGGGTTATATTGCCGCATGGCCAAGGCCAGGGAGCCGTCGGGCAGCCTTATGGGAGAAGGTGTTGCCGCGACCCGAGGCGAGGGATGACTTCTCAAAAAGATCACAACGAGACTGGGCGCGGAGCCGAGGAACACGCTGCTCGCATGCTCGTCGAGCGAGGCTTCCAGATCCTGGATCGGAACTACAGGGTAAAGAGGGGCGAGCTGGATCTGGTGGCGCGGGATGGGGAGTACCTGGTGTTCGTGGAGGTGAGGGCTCGACGTTCGGAAAGGCTCGGAGAGGCAGTGGAGACCATCGGCCCATCCAAGCGAGCGGCGCTCCTGCGTGCTGCGCGCGCGTGGATCGAGGCCCACGACGCCCAAGGCCAGCCTGTGCGGTTCGACGTGATCACCTTCAGTGGCGAAGAACTCGAGATAGGCCGCCACATCGAGGACACCCTCGAAGTCGCGGATCCATGGGTCTAGCGGCTAGGCTGGCGGTAGTCCAGGCCGGAGTAAAAGAAAGCCTACTTGGGAGAGCAGGGAGAGTAGTCGTTGGAGGCGCTATTGAACGCTTCCTCGGTGATTGGATTGCCGTCGGAGTCGCGGAGGAAGTCCAGGCACACGCAGATGCAGTGATCGCCGAACCCGGTCTCTTCGCCTTGAGCCTGGCAAACATACTTCGTGCAGTCATTCACGTTGTCGGAAGTCTTCTCGCAGTCCTTGTTGGCCTTGCACTCCTGGGTGCACATCGGCTGGAGCTTCTCCCGGACGTCCTCCAAACAGGTCCTCTCACCTTCTGGGCACTGATAGCCGCCCTGCTTCAAGCAGAGGCGTGCGCCGCACTCGGGGGCCTCGGTGTTGAGTATCGTCAGCGCTATGTCGTCGCCGCCGCCCTCGGCGCCGACGAAGCAGTATCGGCCGAGGTCGTCCTGTGAGCAGGCGCCGGCAGCGAACAGGGTGACGAGGATGGCTGGAATCAAGGTCTTTCGCATCGGTTCTCCTCCGCAGCGAGCGGCACGGATCGCGAGGTGTTCGATAGTCAATGGCAGCGACCATAATAGCCAAGGACCTTCGCGAGTCAAGCGCGGCGCTAGTAGGGGTCGCCCCGGAGCTTCATCACCTGGCCGCATCTTGGAGCAGGAGCCTCCGCAAAGGGAGCTGGAGTTGGCAGCCTCCAGGCTTCCCGATCCTGGCCTTGCCAGCCTTTCGAACCGGCGTTGGCACGCCGCTCAAAAAGTCTGGGATGCTCGATCGCTCAGGTGAAGAGACTGACGGTTGCCCAAGATAATGCCTAGCTGTTCATCCAGACGCTTGGCGCAGCGGGAGAGATCCCTGTCGCCTCCGTGTGGGGGACGTCTGGCGTCGAGATGGAGATGACTTACATGTAGGCGCAGTGCAGACAGAGGCAACATGCCGGGATCAAAAGACATCCCCTTGATGCAAGGGAACGGCGGGTGTCGAGGACCAACAGGGATTTTCCTTGCCTACTGCTTCGGTTTTACTATACTCCTCGGCCAAGGCTTGTAGTCCAAAGACATGTAGAACACGGCGAGGAGCCGGATCAACAAGAGGTTTTGCCGATGAGAGCGCTGAAACTTGGGATGGTCGCCGCGACATTGGCCCTGTTCCTGATGGGGACTCTCGTGGACGCATACGCCGCGCCACGCCGCAAGGCACCCGCGGGGGGCAAGGCGGAAGGCGACGGAGAGATGGTCTTCGCCCCCGTCGAGGTTGGCAAGTCCAAGCCTGAGTCAAAGACCATGCAGCGAGCGGTCAAGTTCTACGACAGCAAGGACTACTACAGCGCGTCCATCTTCTTGCACAAGGTCATGAGCGGAGACGAGGACGACGAGGTCACCAAGGAGCGCGCTCAGTTCATCATGGGCAAGTCCCTTTACCATCTGCGGTTCTACTCGTCCTCCCTGTCCTACTTCGACCGCATCGTGGAAAAGGGGGACGCCCACAAGTACTACAAAGCCACCCTCATTTGGCTGGCTTCCTTGCAGCGCAAGCTGCCCGAGTCTGCGGGCATCCTGGACAAGATCGGCAAATACCCGGTCACCGCCCTCGAGGCGAACGAGCTCGCGACGATCCGTGACGAGCTGTATTTCTACCTGGGTCGCTTCTTCTACCGGCAGGGCGACAAGGCCAGCTGGGACAAGGCAATCTCTCTCTTTGGCAAGATCCCCGAGGACTCCAAGTTCTACATCAGAGCTAAGTTCTTCGAGGGGGTCACCTTCGTGCGCCGTGGTTTTCCCGTGAAGGCTGGGAACTCCTTCAAGCAGATCCTGGTGCGCACCGCACAGATGAAAGAGAAGGGGCCAGGGCTCCTGATGTTCGAGGAGCTGGCCAAGCTGTCCATGGCCCGCGTGTTCTACCAGGCCGGCCAGATTGCCCTCTCTGCCGCTCAGAACGCCAAGCAGGACCAGATGATGAGGTTGTACGAGGCGGCCAAGAACATGTTCAACCTGGCCATCAAGTACTACGAGGAGGTTCCCCAGGAGTCTCCGAACTGGTTGCAGTCCCTCTTCGAGGAGAGTTGGGCGTTCTTCATGCTGGACGCCGAGCTTCGCCGAATCTTCAAGCAGGATTTTGCGGGCTTCCAGAAGGCGCTCGGCAACATTCACACGCTGAACGCGCCGTTTTTCGAGACGCAGTTCTTCCCCGAGACCTTCATCCTGCGTGCTGTGATCTACTTCAGGAACTGCCGCTACACGGCCGCCTCCGAGTCTGTGCGGGAGTTCCAGAAGCTGTACATGCCCCTTTTCGAATCCCTCAAGAAGGTCGTCGTTCGGCACCAAGACGACAACAATGAGTACTACACCTTCGCGACCAAGGTCATCAAGGGCACCTCCGATCTCGAGGAGGTCATCGGGCGCTTCGCCAAGAGCGCCCTGACGGACCGGACCCTCAAGCGCCAGTTCGATTACGTCGAGGAGCTCGATCGCGAGCTGAAGCAGGTAGAGGGCGCGGCTCGTGACTGGAAGACTACCGCTATCGCCGACTCCATCGTGCAGGACCTCTCTCTCCAGAAGTCCCTGGCGATCGCGCGAGCGGGCGAGATGTCCAGGCGTCGTCTCAAGCGCCTCCTCGATGAGATGCGGACCCTGCTGGTGCGGGCCAACAACATTCTGTACGAGGTGGGCCAGGTGCGTCTCGGCAAGGTCTCCGCTTCAATGGCCGGCGTACAGGAGAAGATCAAGGTTACGCTCCAGAAGGTCAACGTGGACGACGAGCACGTGATCTGGCCCTTCTCGGGCGAGTACTGGAAGGACGAGCTCGGGTACTATCGGTTCGTAGTCAGGAACCAGTGCGCCGGAGCATCTAAGTAGCCCTTCAATTTCGAGTGGTTGTCTAGCGGAACTCGCTGCTGGCACAATATCGGAGTAGCGCTGGGTGCTCAGATCGAATAGACTTGAATCGTTCTCGGAGGAGGTCGACCTTCGGGAGCGCAGTTTTTTCTCCACCAAGCCGCCGGGGAAAGGTGAGGAGTACGTCATGACGCACTCTCGGATCGTATTTGGCGTCTTCGTTGCGGTCGGATTGGGCCTTGTCCTGTCCAATCCGGCAATGGCTCAACTCGGGAAGCGCGACGTGGGCTCAGTGAAGACCATGGGATCGCGCAAGGGGCTCACCAAGGAGGAGGCAGAGCGGATGACCAAGGCAGAGACGATCTCCGCCTCGGACATCCGGAGCACCCAGGACCGGTTGAAAAAGCTGGCTGCTCAAAAGGAGGCGATCATCCGTCGCCTCATCAACATCATGGAGAACAACCTCAAGCTCGAGGATCCCGACGCGGCGAAATATCCGGACTACCTGTTCCGCGTGGCAGAGCATTACAACGCCATGCGAATGAACCAGTGGCAGTCGGCCATGGCGCTCCACGAGGTGATCTTCAAGGCTGAGGACTCGGGTCAGAAGGCCCAGGCTGACCGGATGAAGAAGCAGCAGAAGCTACTT
>JAVEWA010000333.1:0-7506 GCA_034004785.1 Polyangia bacterium | reverse complement strand
GCTCGACCTTGAGCGGAAAGGTCGAGCCCAGAGGCTCCACTGCGGCCCCGAGCAGGCTTCTCACCATGCGGTCCACCCTCTCGGCTGCCATGACGACGTCCTCGAGCGCGGCATGGGCATCCTGATTTCCTGTTGGCAGATGAGGCGCGAGGCAGACACCAATGGTCTTGAGCAGAACCATGGAGTTGCTTATGTCGTGGGTGACCTGTGTGGTCTTCATGTGGCGCTCGTTCATGAGATCGCCCATGCGTTCGATGGCCTCCTCCATCTGGCGCTGCCGCTCCGTTATCTGGGCTTCGAGGAGGCGGCTCCAGTCCCTGTGCCGCTGATTCAGGGCGATGATCTCCTGGACCGCCTCGGCGTTGCGCCTCGCGAGCTCTCTCAGCGTTTCGTTGTTTTCCTCGCTGTATGCAACGTTGCGTCTGTAAACCTTGCCGAGCTCGACCATGTGCCCGACGAGGCCGCCAGCGAGCAGCATCAGCCCGCCAGCCAGGGCGGGCCCGCCGAGCGCGATCAGGCCCGCGCCACCCAGCCCGCCGGCAATGACTCCCGCGAGCGCCGGAATCCAGCGAGGTCGCTCGTACCAACGCACGTCGTAGGTGCAGGCCGAGTCTCCTCGAGCGATGCATCCCGTCTCTTCCACAGCGGCTCTGGGGAGTCCCCAGAGTGTCGAGAACGCCTCGATCTGGGCCACCCTGGAAAGGCACATCAGGCGGCTCTCCGCCTTGTCCGAGGTATACCGCGTCCTGATCTGTCCCCTGTTCGTCTCCAGGATCTCGTAGCGGCTGATCCGAGAGACGAGGTGCATTGTGCGGGCGGCCAGCGCCAGCGTGCCGCCCACCGAAGCTGCCCTCACCAGGAAGGAGAGCGGGCCGTAGCTCTCTCCCAGGCGGTAGCGGCACGCGGCACGGAACTCCTCATCGTCTACGAACAGGGAGCGGCAGCCGGCCAGGATTGCCTCGAAGGCCTCCAGGGATATCCAATACCGTTTGCCAGTGAGGTCTTGGGGCCTGAGCCCGTTCCTGTGAAGGATCCGTCTCGCGGTCTCGACCCCGTAGTGATCCGAGGTGTAGGAGACCAGCGGCTGCAGCAGCCTCGCGTTGAGCTCTTCCCCAGGAGGCCCGGGCGGGAGTGGGCTTGAGTCGCGGCGGTCCCGTGGGGGCAACGTAGGCTTGGGAGGGTCGTCGCTTCTCACCAGGCTGAGTGGGGAGGTCTCCCGGTTCGCCTTCGGATCGACCTCACTCGAAGGGGAAGAGCTCTCATTAATGCTCATGCCGCCACCCATCTAGTAGTCTGCCACGAGGTTAGGATATCAGCTTCGAGCTCTATCGTATGTAGTTCCTGTAACAGAAACTTCGCTCAATTTTTCGCGGAATGAAAAAGGAAAATCGGGGAGACCAACCCTGATTATGGAAAAGTGCTTGATTTGCGACAAATTAGGATATCGAGATTGGCACGACACTTGCTTAAATCATCTCCCTACGTTGCCAGGAGGCCCTATGAGCGTGGAGCCAAGGTCAGTCGGAATGGATTCCGCTTGGCCTGGCCAGGCCGGCTGGCCATTGCACGAATGCGCCCGAAGTGTAATCTCGAGGGTGCAATGAGCACCTCAGGATCCCAGAAGAACCGGACCAAGTCTGACGGCTTGGTCAAGGCTTGCGGCCCTGCGGAGCAGGGACTGGAGCAGTGGTCTGCCGAGGGAGAGGCAGGCCCAACTGCTCCCATCCCGGCCATCCGTCGGAGGTCCCGGACCACTGGTGAGATGCGGGTCTCCGACTCTGCCTACCTCTCGGTACTCACCGGCCCCCGCGCCGGAAGCTCGCACAAGCTCGGCCAAGGAGCAGTCATTGGCAGAGGCTCAGAGGCGCAGATAGCTCTTGTGGAAGAGGCCGTGTCCAGGAACCACGCCAGCGTCCGTCGCCTGGAGGGCGGAGACTATCTTCTCGAGGATCTGGGAAGCAAGAACGGCACCCAGGTAAACGGCATGCCCGTCACCAGCCACCGCTTGCAGGCTGGGGACCGCATCTTGCTGGCAGGGGAGACTCTGCTTCTCTTCTCTCGTCGTTCCCAGGACGAGGATTACCTCCTCGAGATGCGCAAGCTGGAGTCCCTTGCCCGCCTGGCTGGTGGAATAGCGCATGACTTCAATAACTTGCTCCAGGTGATAACTGGCAACCTGCATCTGTTGGCCATGCAAACCGGCGGTCAGGCTCTCCGAGATCCCGATCTGGCCCAGGGCGTCGAGGATGCAGTCAGCGCAGTCAATGATGCCCGCGACCTGGTGCAGCAGCTCCTCGGCTTTGCGCGATACGGGGAGTGGCAGGAGTGCCCGGTGAACCTGGCCGGGCTCTTCGGTGAGGTCGCTCTGCTACTTTCGCACACCGTGGATCCGAGCATCACTCTGTCTGTTGACGCCGAGCCAGGGCTGCGAGTCATGGGGGATCGGTCCAAGCTCTTCCAGGTGCTCGTCAACCTATGCCTGAACGCCAGGGACTCCATGCCGCAGGGCGGAGAGCTGGTTCTCTCGGCCAAGCTGGAGGAGGCGCCCGAGAGCCCCGTCTTGCAGGGTTGCGGACAGGTCGCGCACATACGGGTGAGAGACTCGGGTGTGGGCATGGACGAGGATACCAGGAGGCGGGTGTTCGAGCCTTTCTTCTCGACGAAGCGGCTATTGAGCCGCGGGGCCGGGCTAGGCCTGGCCGTGGTCCACGGCGTCGTGACGGGACATGGCGGAGAGGTGTGGGTCGAGAGCGAGCCCAGGAAGGGCTCCACATTTCACGTCATGATTCCGGCCCTACTCATGGGTGATGACGCCGGGAGGGACGGCCTGGAGAAGGAGCCGCGCCACCTCTTGACCTCCGACAGCGAGCCGGAGAGGCGTCCGGCGAGCAGTGGACGCCTCGTGCTGGTCGTGGATGACGACGCCCTCGTACGACGTGGCCTGGGGAGGCTCCTGAAGGCGATCGGATACGAGGTGGAGCTGGCCTCCGGAGGTGCCGAGGCCCTTGTCCTCTACCCTAAGATCGCAGGACGCCTTGCGTTCGTGCTCCTGGATCTGGTGATGCCCGATATGGACGGCAGGGAGACCCTCTTGGGCCTCCTCGACCTGGATCACGAGGCCCGAGTGCTGGTGATGTCGGGGCACTACGACGAGGTCACTGTCAATGACCTCACCTCTTGCGGCGCGAGAGCCTATATTCGGAAGCCTTTCGAGCTGGAGGAGCTCCAGGCGGCAATCCACAAGGTGCTCTGAGCAGCCCATCCACTCACCCATCGAATCGGTCTAAGGGTTGCACAGGGTTGTCCACCCTCGCCGGGCCGCTGGCCCCTTTCGTCCACCCGTTGCTTCGTATCCCTCCAACTGCCAGCTCTACTCCCCGCCTTACGTGATGGAATGAGTCTTGCTTGACCCACGGCAGTCCAGGCTCCGAGGCCGCTTTGCCACGCCGAATGAAAGGACTGCGAGCCATGACCAATCAGCCAAGCCCTGCCCTGAGCCTTTCCACGAGCGCGCCACGACCGGCAAGGGGGGCGCCGGTCCCGATCCAGCACTCCCTGCGTTCAGGCCAAGGCGTCGCCGCTCGTCGACCTCCTGCTTCCATACGTCGACGAGGAATATCTGCAGCCATGATGGCGGCGTCACGGGAGAGCATCGAGCGATCAGACGTGGTGCGGGCTCTCGACAGGATCTGGATCGCATTCCAGCCGATCGTCCGTGGAGCAGATGGCCGGGTCCTGGGCTATGAGGCCCTGACCAGGTGCGGCGATCCCGTGCTGACCAACATCGGAGAGCTCCTGGCCGCAGCGGATGAGCTCGGCTGCCTGCACCTCCTCGGAAGGCGCATCAGGCAGCGAGCGGCCGAGGTCATGGAGCGGCACCCTGATCGGGGCCTCCTCTTTCTCAACCTTCATCCGGGAGAGCTCACCGATCCAGAGCTGCTCGATCCGGACAGCCCCCTCGGGCGAGTGGCGGAACGGACGGTCTTGGAGATCACCGAGCGGGCCTCGCTCGTGCTGATCCCGAACCTTACGGAAATCATTGCCAGGCTTCGCAGGATCGGCTTCGGCATCGCGGTGGATGACCTGGGGGTGGGATATTCGGGCCTGAGCAGCCTGGTTACCCTCAGACCAGATGTGGTGAAGATCGACATGTCCCTCGTGCGAAACATTCACGCCGACGCAGTGAAGATGCGTCTCATGAAGGCCATCACCGCGCTCTGCCACGAGCTGGGGACCCAGGTGGTGGCCGAGGGGATCGAGGATGAGGCCGAACGGCGGGCATGCGTCTGCGCTGGTGCGGACTTCCTCCAGGGTTACCTGATTGCCCGGCCTGCCAACCCGTTCCCAGAGGTAACCCGTTGCTGGAACAACGCGGGGCGCTTGGACCTGAGGGCTGTTGCCCCATCACAGGATGGATGCCTCGCGCCCGGGACCTTCGGTGCCCGCGTGATAGCGCAAGGCTTCCGCCAGCTCGAGAGGTGCAACGGCTCGAGCGACGGCTCGATCCAGGCTCCCCCATCGCCTGGAGCCGTGGCAAGTGTCGAGGGAGCGCAATCCTGCGCGGTCGTGCTCTCCCATGACGTTGCGCCAGGCGTTGGGGAGAACGTGGTCGAGAGCGTAGGCGAGGAGCTTGGCTCTCTCAGACGCTCGAAGTCCAATACCGAGAGGCGGCAGCACCCACGCACATCCATCGCCCTCGATGTCAGGCTGGAATCCGTCAAAGGAGATGCGAACTGTCGCACTCGTGACCTCTCTGTCACTGGGCTCTGCCTGGAGACCTCGCTGCCGCTTGCCATCGGCGACGACGTTACGGTCACAATCGAGCTTCCAGGCGCAAATCTGCCCATTTTCCTCGAGGCCAAGGTCCGCTGGGTCGAGGCGGGAACGGCCGCAGGAATGCAGTTCATGGCTCCTCGCGCCAGGGTCGTATGGGCAATCCAACGCTATCTCGTCCTCAAGGAGTGAGGACGGTGCCTCACAGGCGGGCGAATCCCAGGGTTCACTTCCCTTGGCCAAATCTGTCCTGTATTTGGCCAGACCTGGAGGCTTGGAATAGGTGCCAATCCGGTTCTCCTTCGGTGCGGACGTGCGGAACACGCGTGAGTCCGGCATCCGTGATTGGAACGTATGTTGCAAAACCGGGTGCAGGAGCCGACACCGACCTGGAGGTTCCAGTCTGAGAGGGAGGCCCGAAAATGCGAATACGAGAAAGACCGTTTCTGTGGATTCCCTGCGCTGGCCCCTTGGTGCTCCTCCTCTTGCTGGTGCCCGCATGCTTTGGCCTCGAGGCAGGGGGAGACTGTCCTGCGGGAGAGGTGCAATGCGGGGGCCGATGCGTGAGCTTGATGGTGAGCTCGTCTCACTGCGGCGCTTGCGATCATTGCTGTGCGTCTGGCGAGATTTGCTCTGACGGGGCGTGTCTCCAGACCTGTCCTTCCCCCCTGACGACCTGTGACGGAGCCTGTCGATACCTGCAGCTCGACCCGTCTAACTGCGGAGCATGCGGTACAGCTTGCCAGTCTGGTGAGGTCTGCTCGAGTGGCCAGTGCGTCGCGTCCTGCCCGCCGCCCTTCGAGCCGTGCGACGGCGCGTGCACTGACTTGCGACACGACCCGTTCAACTGCGGAGCCTGTGGCACAGCTTGCTCGTCTGGCGAGGTGTGCTCGAGTGGCCTGTGCGTCGCGTCCTGCCCGCCGCCCTTCGAGCCGTGCGATGGCGAGTGCACCGACCTGCGCCTCGACCCGTCAAACTGCGGAGCCTGCGGCACAGCTAGCCCGTCTGGCGAGGTGTGCTCGAGTGGCCTGTGCGTCGCGTCCTGCCCGCCGCCCTTCGAGCCGTGCGATGGCGAGTGCACCGACCTGCGCCTCGACCCCGAGCATTGCGGCGCCTGCGGCAACTCTTGCTCTCCGGGCGATGTGTGCTCCGATGGCGCCTGCATCGCGTCCTGCCCGCCCCCCTTCGAGCTGTGCGACGGCGAGTGCACGGACCTGCGCCTCGACCCCGAGCACTGCGGCTCCTGCAGCTCCGCTTGCTCGCCTGGCGAGGCCTGCTATGGCGGAGCCTGCTCCGCCTCGTGCCCATACCCGCTGACCGACTGCAATGGAGAGTGCCTCGATCTGCTGATGGACTGGCGACACTGCGGTGGCTGCGGTCTGGAGTGCGCGGCTGGAGAGGTGTGCAACCAGGGGATCTGCGAGCTGCACTGCCAGGAGGATCTCTGGGACTGTGCCGGATCTTGCCGCGATATCCTGTCGGACAGGGCACATTGCGGCTCCTGCTTCGCGCCGTGCGCCCCTGGCCAGGTCTGCTCGATGGGTGTCTGCACCCTGAGCTGCCAGGTAGGTCTGACGGAATGCGATGGAACCTGCACGGACCTTTCGAACGATCCAGAGCACTGCGGGCTCTGCGGAAAGGCCTGTCCTTGGGGCGCGGGCTGCGAAGATGGCAAGTGCCGGTGCTTTTCAGGCCTCGTCCCCTGCGAGGGGGACTGCGTGGACAAGAGCTCGGATCCAGCGAACTGCGGCGACTGCGGCTTCACCTGCGGGCAGGACGAAGTCTGCTCCTCTGGCCTCTGTGTGTCCCAAGACTAGAATCCACCCCGTAGATTCGCTGATTTGGGCCAGGAAGGAATTGTAAGCAGCCCGACCGGACTGGCGCCCTGCAAGTGGTCGCCAGGCGAGGTCAGCCTGACGTCCTCGAGGCGCGCCGCCAGGCGGCGGCCCGTAGGCCGGCTCCTTGGCCGCTCGCGGGCGCTTCGTGGTAATCTGTCCGCGGAGGTGAACATATGTTAACTGTGCTCGAAATCTCTGGGCCTGGATCCGGGCCCGGGGCGCGCTGCCTCGGCTCGGGCCTGATAGGTCGGGCACTGGCGTTCATGGCGCTTTTCGGGGCCGGGTTGGGCGTCTCCTGCGACGATGGCAACGACGGGAGCCAGGTGCCGGACATACCGTACTGCGATCCAGTGGCCAACTGGGGCTCCGAGTGGCTCGCCTGGGAGGCTCGCATGGTGGACCTCATGAACGAGGCCAGGGCCCAGGGGGCGACCTGCGGGTCGACGCCCTTTGCTTCCACCGGGCCCCTCGAGCCGGATCCCAGGCTGCGCTGCGCCGCCCGCGTACACTCCCGGGACATGTACGTCCGTGAGTTCTTCGATCACACCAACCCCGACGGAGAGGGTCCAACGGAGCGGTTTCACAAGGCCGGGTGGAGCGGGTCCACCTGGGGAGAGAACATCGTGGGAGGCTACGGATCCGTCGAGGCCCAGTTCGCGGGATGGATGGGCAGCGAGGGGCACTGCCGGAACATCATGAGCTCCTCCTTCACCCAAGTGGGGATCGGCTACTTCCACGGGGAGGGCGGCTACGGGGACTACACCACGGCGGGCTTCGGCAGGCCCTGAGCCTACAGGTATTCCGGGAGAGAAGAGGAGAGGGATGCCGAGAGGCCTACAGAGGCTCACTGTGAGAGAGGGGTGCGGGAGCAGTCGCTGGCGTTGTTCCACAGGAA
>JAVEWA010000332.1:0-7543 GCA_034004785.1 Polyangia bacterium | reverse complement strand
ACCGCGATGCCCGGGATCACCGGGAGCACGACGCTCGAGGGGTAGGCGGCCTGGTGGGCCACGCTGTGCACGGGTTGCGCGCCGCCGCCGTGGTCGAGCAGCAGGAATCGCCAGGTGGGATGGCTGTCGCCCGGCGTGTCGATGGCGACGCGGATGCGGGAGCCCGGGCGGAAGATGTGAGCGAAAGGCATGATCTCCACACGGGCCAAGTTCCACTGATCGGCCACCAGGGGAGCGACGTCCTCCTCGCGATGGGTCTTGACCGGGCGGAGCTCGGTGGCGTCGTCGCGCAGCGCGCGATGGCTGGCGCGGAGCCAGCCGCACTGCACCCGGGTCTCCTTGCCGTCGGGGCGCACCTCGATGAGGCTCACCTCGAGATCGGCGTCGCTGGCCGTGGAGTGGAGGTAGAGGTCCACGCTGCCCGAGCCGATCATCACGAGGGTGGCGTCGAGGGGTTCCGTCTCGAAGACGACGACCATCCCTTCCTGAAGGGGGCGGTAGTCGTACACCTGGAGCAGATCGTTCACCGAGGCGCCGGGCGGCAGCGTGACCCGCTCGCCGGCGTCCGGATCGTGCACGAAGGAGGACCCTCCGCCCGCGGCGCCGGGCGGGTCGTCGCCCAGAGTGCCGTCGGGCTGGAAGTACCAGCGACGGGCTTCGGTGCCCGGGATGGGCCAGGCCTCGAAGGTCTCGTCAAAGGTCCCCTCGGGCGCGCCCGTGGCCGAGCCGGTGCTTGCCCCGGACTCGAAGATGACCATGAGGTTGTCCTCGGCCTCGTAGTCGGCCAGGGCCTCGTCGTAGTCGGTGTGGCCGGCGAAGCGGCCCTCGTCGAAGGTCAGACGGGCGCCGAAGACGTTCTCCATGAACGTGGGCCCGAGCGTTCGGAAGTTGGAATCTAAACGCGGCACCACGCGGTTCAGATAGAGATCGAGGAAGATCCACAGCTCCTCGAGCATCTGGGGGGCGTAGCCGTCGATGTGAACGCCGTTTGAGACCACGAAGCGCGTCACCGGGGCGCCAGTGAACTTGTCGAGCAGCGCGGCGAAGTGCGGCCCGGTCTGCTCGTCCCCCCACTGGCCCGTGAGGTACACAGGGACATCGATCCGATCGACCCAGGCTGAGGGATCCAGCGGCAGGGCGACCTCGTCGGTGTAGTAGGGCTCTTCGAGTGCCTTGACCACCCCGTTGACCTTCTGGCTGTGCAGGAGCTGGTTCTCCTCGCAGATAGTGTCGCCCGCCTCCACCAGCTCGGTGATGTAGTTGTGGGCGTAGGGGTCGGCGTTGTCGACCACCATGGTGATCCACTCGAAGGCAAAGCCGTTGTTGTAGATGCCGCCGGGCATCAGGCACGAAGTAGCGGTGTCCGCGATGACGCTCATGGGCGCGATGGCCGCCAGGCCGGGCGGGCGCATCTTGCCAATGAAGAGCGAGGTGATCCCGGGGTAGGAGAGTCCCACGACAGCGACCTTGTTGTGCTTCACCCAGCTCTGCCGGCTCACGATCTCAACGATGTCGTAGCCGTCCAGGAGCTGCAGGGTCTCGAAGTAGTCGTAGGCGCCCCCTGAGCAGCCCGTGCCGCGTATGTTCACTCCCACCCCTGCGTAGCCCCGCATCCCGGCCATGATGCCCTCGGGATAGCTGGGAGCGTCGCAGAGCACTGGCAGCTCGTCGCAGAAGACCTCCACCTCTGGGCCGAGCGACTCCCCCGGGCGACCCGGCGTGTAGCCCGAGACGTTCACGATGGTGGGATAGGGACCCTCTTCCGGCGGTCCGGGCAGGGTCACGAAGGCCGCCAGGGTCACGCCGTCGCGCATGGTGATGTACTGGTAGCCCGCCACCAGCTCCTGGCTCACGTAGAAAGCGTCGTCCGGCTGGCTCCCCTCCACCGAGAGGACCGTGATGGGGCCGGTGAAGTCCTTCGGGTCGTCTGCCAACCGCACCTGATAGCCCTCGCCGGGCATGAGCTGGCGGAAGACCAGGCTGCCCATGTAGTCGGCCACTCCGCTAGAGTCCACGGTGCCGCCGGGCGCCACCAGCTCGAGCCGCGTGCCCGGCTCGGCGCTCCAGACATAGACCTGCTCAACCGTGCCCCGCACCTTGAAGGATTGGGACTCTCGGTGCGACCCGGAGGTCTCATCATGACAAGCTGCAGGGACCGCCGCGAGCATGGCCGCGAGCACGAGCAGACGGACCTTGGAGATGAGGACGATGGGGTTCACTGCCAGGCTCCTTCGGGGATGATCGTCAGCTCGCAGGGTATCATGTTTCAAGGGCAGTACCGCGGTCCGTGGGATTCAACCGGAAGCTCCCACTGAAGAGGCTGGGCGAAACACTGCCAAGGGTGTTAGTAAACAGGGGGTCAGGGTTCGCCGTGGACCCCACGTCCTGGGAGGTGCCGGACGTCAGTGCCTGGTCCGGCGCGGACTTCTACTGGATCCGAGACCCGGAAGGCTCAGCCTGCTGGACCTGGGACGTCCTGGACATGGACGGCAACGGAAAACCCGACCTCGTCTGGCCCGAGGACCCTGACGGATACCATGATCCCTGGGACAATGACTCGGCGCCGAGCTGGCGGGTGTACATGGCGCCCTAGCCCCGATGCTGGTCCGCCGGGGCATCTCGGTGAGCAACGACGTGTGTTCCGACCTGCGAAATCCATGTCCCGTGGATGAGCCCAGGTCGAACCGCCGCGAGGCTGTGTTCGGTCTGGCCGGCTTGACTGGCGGTGTTGCGGGCACCCTGCTCGGTGGCAGCCGGGAATGCGCACTACCCGGGAAACGCGTCACTCCCTCCGCGGAAGAGGGCTGGGAGCGGCAGAACAACCCTCACCTGACAGGAAGCCCGTCCCGCCTGTGGCGCGCCGCGCCTGTCAGGCGCCGCGCCTGTCGCGCGCCGCGCCTTGACAGAGGTGCGCTCGTCCCGCATGCTCATGAGCACGTGGCCTCGTTCTCACCGTGTCGTCCATGGACCGAGCGTCCTATGCCATCCCCTTGCTCGCGATGGTGTCCGCGTCTCTTGGCGCCTGCCGTACCTTGGGCTCCTACCGTGCGGTGGATCTGCCGCACCCGTTCTCCGAGGCTACCACCAGGGTGGAGCAGGAGATCAGTGCTCGGGGCTATAGGATCGCTTCCACCTCCCGTTTAGGGCGTGAGCTCACAATCGAAGCCGTCCCAGAGCCGTCGAGGCCGGTGAGGACACTGGCACGGGACCTTGCTCCCTCCGATGACGCCACTCCGATGCGCCCAACGGGCGCTGCCTCGACCACAGACGCCACGCCTGTGCGCCAAGCGGGCGCCGTGCCGTCGAGGGCCGCGACGGTTGACAAGCCCCGTGCCCAGCCTGCGGCCTCGAGCCCCGCGGCCAGGGCCTCCTTCACCGCGCTTCTCTCGCCACGCAGGGACGGCACGACGCGAGTCCTGCTGCACTCGAGCGACCGCAACACCCTCGACGCGCTCTTTGGGGCAGAGAAGCACCAGGACTACCGGCCGAGCTTCGGGCTCAACGGCGATCGGCTGCTCTGGGAGCTCCACGGCGAGATCGGGTACCGATATGCGCCGTTTTATGGGAACAGCTTGGCTATCGAGGCAGGAGCGCGGATCGGCTATCGCCTGATCCGTCTCGGCGGAGGTGAGCTGCACCCCGAGCCGAGCGCCTCCTTCGGTCTGGCTGCCGGCCTGGGCGGCGGATGGTCCACAAAGGACGAGAAGGGCTATGCCATGCCGAGCTTGACTCTGTCCTATCTGATCCGGCGCGTCGCCGAGCCCATCCCCGGGCACCTGATCCCGGTCGGCCATGAATTATCACTCGACCTGCACACCGTGGGTCTGCTCGGGACCGACAGGAGAGCCCTGGAGGGGCAGCTAGTCTTTCGCTACAGCGACATGCTCGGCATCTACGTGGGGGCGGGATACCAGTGGCTCCCGACCAAGGGCGCCACCTTCACGGTGGGCCTGTACCTGAGCACCATCGGCATGGCCCTCGCAGCCCTGATCGGCGCCATCGCCTTGAGCTCGTGACCGATGCTACTGCCGTGGATGACCCGCGCCGTGGTGCTCGATGGCCACAGGGCTGCGCTGTTTCCGGGCCCGGACGCCAACCCACCCGACCCTCTGAGGGTCATAAAGATCATCATCCTCCGCGGGTGGGCCAGGGCTATCGGAGCTCGTCACGGACGCGTCCGTCAGCGGAGACCTAATCCGGAGTGGCTCCACCTTGATTTCGGTGCGCGCGCCTGGGAGGTATGAGGCTTGTTCGAGACCAGACGATGGCCCATATTTCACGAGCCAAAGGAACGCCTCGCCGTCCGTCACGGCAAGAACCGAGAGTGCTCATGAAACGACCCACCCGACTCGTTCGCGCAACGCTGATTGTCTCTGCAGCGCTCCTCGTGGCCGCCGCTCGGGCAGAGGCTTAACCCTATTGCGTGACAGGGGACTTCCAGGGCTGGGACAACACCACCCACCCCATGAACGACGACGGCGTGAACGGGGATCTCGTGGCGGCTGATGGCGTCCACTCGCTGGACTCCGTCGTGTTCGATAGCGGCATTTACGGGTGGAAGGTGACCACGTGCGGTGACTGGAACGAGTCCTATCCGGCGAACAACGCCTGGCTCACGGTTTCCTCATATGGTCAACTCATGGAATGCCAGCAGTGATCCGCTCTTCGACGATGGCACCCACGGGGACCTAGTGGGGGGGCGATGGTGTGTTTACCTGAACCGATACGGCTGCGGGGAGTGGTTCGAGACTGGACGGGAGAGGTACTACACGTTCGTTGCCACCTACACGGGAACGGCCACCGTGCAGCTTACCAACTTGCTGAGCGACCTCGACCTCTACGTGCTCAGGCAGGGGGCCGGAGGCGGTTGCGAGCCGAGGCGCGATGGTTGCCTGGCCGCGAGTTCCACGACCGGCAACGAATCGGTTAGTTTTCCCGTGCAGACCGGCCAGACCTACTACCTGGTCGTGGATGGCTATGGCTCCAGCTCGGGAAGCTACCAGATATCATTGAGCTGCCTGTAGTCGAAGGGGGCCCTGAGACTCGCCACAATTCCGACCAGGCCGCCCCCCCACAAGATTGCGGAGCCGCTGCCCCTCCGCATATCATCCGTGTCACGAGCCTAGTGACCGCTTGCTCGCCGTTCTGATCTCCGGCACGGTGCGATGAGGCTCAGGATCGAATTTTGCCGAGGGAGCAGGGTGGCCGTGCTGCTCGAGATGCGGGGGACAAGGCTCGTTGCGAGGCTCATCGGCGCTGAGGCCGGGGGTCAGCACGAGAGGGACGAAGGACCCCGGGATCCGTGATCGGGGAAAGCTCTGCCAGCCCATGGCTTCGCGCGTACTCTCCGCACAGCCCTCCGCAACGGGAGTCCAGGAGGCAGGTCCGGCAGTCCGCGTGCTTGATCCGCTGGTGGCGGGGGATCTGGGCGGGTCGGCGGTGCTCCAGATAGGCCGTGGGCTCCACCGCCCGGAGGTGCGGGATCAGGGGAGCCAGCTCGGGGTACGGAGCGCACAGACAAAAGGGGAGGAAGCAGTCGCCCTGCTGGGGCACGAAGAGGCGCGGGTGTCGGCCCGCCGCCTCGGACAGGGCCGACGCCACCTCGCGGTAGGGCAGGGCGAGCTCCGCCCAGCGACCGTTGTCCTGCTCCATGTAGACGATGGAGGGCATCACGGAGACGCTGGTGGAGGGATGGTGGGGCAGGGAGGCCACGAAGTCTGCGTAGTCTGGCACCTCGTCAACATTGTGCCTGTTGATCACGATGTTGATCATCACCGTCCCAATGGGGTGGGTGAGGAGCTTGGCGAGGTTCTCCCTGGCCTTGGCGAGCTGGCCGCGAGTTCCCGTGAGCAGATCGTAGGTGTGAGGCCGGTGGCTGTGCAAAGAGAAGATGATCTGCTGGAGCCCGACCTCCAGGAGTGCGTCCAGAAGGTCTGGGCGTCCCAGGGCGATCCCATTGGTCTGGAGGCCGAGCCGGGTGAAGCCCAGACGTCGGCTGAGGCGGAGCAGGTCCGGGAGGTCCGGGTGCAGGGTGGGCTCCCCACCGGAGAAGGACAGGAGCGTCTGGGTGCCATGGCTCCTGCGCTGCAGGTCGCTTAGAGCCGTGCGAATTCGCTCCGCGGGGAATGGCTTGCGCGGCTCACGGGCGCAGCAGAAGAGGCAGCGCTGATTGCAGCCGAGGGTGGCCAGGATCTTCACCTCGCGATAGGTGTCGCCACCCTCCCCGTGAAAGAGGTTCTCGATCACCATCTCCGTCTGCCACAGCGTCTTGGGGGTGTGGTCGTTGAGCCCGTCGAGCAGCCGCTCCAGATGAGGCCCAAATCGGCTCAGGATGGCAAGGTAGGCTCTCAGTTGCCGCTGGTGGACGTGGGAGCGGGGCGCGCCAAAGGGCTCGGCTGCGGGCGGAAGCGAGACCTCCCGTCCCGCCAGGGCGCCGTTCCACTGGCGGCGTGCCGGGTCCAGTGGGTACAGGCGGACCCGGTAGCGCTGGTCTCCTAGGGATGGCAACAGCTGGTCGTACTGTTGCAGCCGGCGCTGCGCGTCTCGCAGCCCTTCCAAAACAGGCCTCGGCAGCTCGTCGAGGCTCTTCAGGCGGCGACCGTCGAGGAGGTATACATAGCGTCCGGAGGGGCGCTTCTCCACCCGGCACATCCCTCCCGAGGTCGCCGTCTCCTCCGTGCGCCCGAAGTAGGTGTGACAGGGCAGGCCTAGCTCCGCGGTGGCCAGCCGATCCACCTCGGCGAGGATCCGCTGGAGAGGGGATCCCTGGGAAGGAGTAGGCATGTCCAGACTATATCGGACCTTTACCCCACGCGTAAGGACGCTGGCGCGGATAGGTGCGTAGCACCGAGATTGCTCTCCTCGTACGCGCTCGCATCGAAGTCGAACATTGGGTTCGATGCCAGCCTGGGAGGGGCGAGAGGCGGCGGGCTCGAAGGGAGCCCGATGTGGCCCGCCGATTGAATAGTGGCGAAGGACAGGGGTCATACACATTCATGGTATCAGGCACCCCAGGTGACCACCCAGGCGTCCAATGCCGTGACCTCGCCGAGCAGGTCGAACCAGGGTTCATGCAGAGATCATCGGAGATCGGAAGCCGAGGGGCGGGAGGGGCTGGGCCACCGCCGGGGCCCCGATGAAGGGCTCAAAGTGGTCCTCGTAGCTGCTGCCCATGGGGAGCTCTGCTCCGGTCGAAAGGAGATGGCTATCGTCCCTTCCCCTCGCGGCGGACGAGGCGCCGCGGTGCCCTCTCGCGAGGTGCGCCCGCCACCCGCGGTGCGGCACCCCCCGCCCTGGACCGGCGAGGGCGAGGCGAACGCCGGGTCTCCGGCGCAGGTCCCGCTGTGAGGCCCGGAGGCCGAGTCATGGTGAGAGCCTCCTCGAAGGACACGAGGACGAGGCGCCAGATCGCGCAGTCGAAGCCTGGGTCAAGGGCGCGCAGCCAGCCCTGGCAGGGGCGGTAGGCCTCACAGAAGGCGCTGTCCGCCCGCGTGTGTAAGAGCTGCTTCCGGTAGCCCTCCAGCTTCTGGATGGTCAGGGTCCG
>JAVEWA010000331.1:0-7563 GCA_034004785.1 Polyangia bacterium | reverse complement strand
GCTTCGAACGCGGCGGCGCGCGCGGTGACTTTCTGTACTCGTGATCCCGGAAACCGACTGACGGTAACGACAGTATCCAGGGGACCCGACCCCGAGTCCACAGGGATGCCCGCCTGGGCCGGGGCTGACGGCGACACTGACGCTGACGATGAGTGGGAGGACCTGCTATGACCGTCTCCCAACTCATCGCCCAAGTACAGGCCCACGGCGGAGACCTTGCCCTCGTCAGCGGTCGGCTCCGCCTCCGGGGTGGGAAGCAGCTCCCGGAGGATCTCCAGGTCGAGGCGAGGACGCGCGCGGCCGAGATCGCGGAGTGGCTTGGAGCTGATCCCTTCCAGCGAGAACTTCACCAAGCCCTCGACCGCCTGTCAGCCCTCACCGACTGGAGCACCATCCCCGAGGCCGCCCTCGCCCCCGGCCGCGAGGCAGACGCCCGCCTCGACCAGGTGGCCCAGCGCCTCGACCTGCCTGGAGGCGAGGAGTACCTGACCGAGGCTCTGGAGGAGTTGAGGACCTGGGAGGCGACGTGGTGTCGAGTGGCCGAGGGTTCGTCATGGTAGCCCTGGCCCGCCGCTCCTGTCCCGACCCCCGTCAGCTCACCCTACGATGGGTTGTGCCCTCCCTCGCAGACCTGCCCCTCGACCAGGAGGAAGCCCCGCTCCCCACAAGGCCGAGGGTCAGAGGTGATTGTCTCGGCGGCCCGCGCCCCTGCCCCTGGGTTTCATGTCGGCATCACTTGGGCGCCCATCTCGACGAACGCGGCCGCCTGTTCCTCCACCCTGCCGTGAAGGCCGATGACTTCGACTCGCTGCCGTACGGAGGTTGCTCGCTTGATGCAGCCGACAGCGGCGCCAAGGGACTGCTGATGGTGAGCAGGATCCTACGAACTTGGAAGGCCGAGGTGCTGGCGACCCAGCGCAGGGCACTGGAGAAGATGCGAGAGGCGATGGAGGAGGATGAGTGAGCCCCCTCCCGTCCCATGCGCAGGTCTATCACCAGGCGCACGCAGCGGCCCGCCACGCGACGCTCGACACGAGGATAGGTCAGGGTGCCCTCGATACCCCCGCCCCTCTGGTGAGCCCCTGGAGGCCCCTGGGGGGTAGGGGGGGGGTAGGCCAAAAACGACTGGTTTTTGCGAGCACCCGTTGGTCGCGCACCGCTCCGCGCACAGAGATTTTTGGGGTTGAATCACCAAATCGGGTGACGACCGGCCAAGGGTGTCTAGCTGACACCTTTTGTCCGGTTACTTCAAGGGGCGATCCACCGACTCGGGAATCCAGCCGATGAAGTGGAGCGCCTCCTCGGGCTCGAGGTCCACGCCGTTCACCGACAGCACCAGCCGCCCGTGGAGCACGTCGAAGGCCCGCGCCCTCTCTCGCCAACAATACTCGGAAGCCCACCGCCGAAGGGCTCGCTCGTAGCTCGGAGGTCTCCCCAACCGCCGGCAGGCCTCGGCCAGGGTCCGACGCGGGAAGCACATGAGGTATTCCGCGAAGGCGAGGTATGCCCTCGAGGACTCGCCGGGAAACATGCACGCCGGGTTGTAGGCCATGACCGCAGGGTAACGCACCCCGCGCCCGCTAGGGACACCTGGCCTAACTGTCCTTCCGGGCCCCCGCCTCGATACAGTGGGCACATGAGCAACACCGACACCGAAACCCGAGTCCGTATCCCTCGCGACCTCCACAAGGAAGCGCGGATCTACGCCGCCACGATGGGGGTGAGCATCTCCCGCGCCATGGCCGAGCTTGTGCGCCGTGGTCTCGCTGACGCCCTCCCGAACAAGTCCGAGGCGCCCGCCGCGACGAAGGAGCAGGCCAGATGACCCAGCTCTTGAACAAGGGCTCGGATCGGGGTGCCCCCGCGCCCCGCGACAGTTCCGAACTCGGCCAGCGCAAGAGCAAGCTCGAGCGCATCCTCTACCGCATCCAGCAGAAGCAGATGTGGGCCTCCGAGGCCTGGAATCCGGGCCTCCGCCGCGTGATGGGAGAGCGGGACGCACAGATCCGGCTCGGCATGATTCCCGAGCTTCGGAAGATGGAGACCGAGGTCAAGCAGATGCTGGCCCAGACGGTCGCCGAGCAGAAAGCCGACGCCTACCGCGTGGCCGGAAAAGCCGCTCGCCTGGCCGAGCACCCGGGCCTGAGCGACGAGCTACGAGGCGAGCTGCTTACGACTCAGGCGGCCCTGGTCGCCGCCCTCAACGCGAAGTGAAAACCCCGGCCCGGCCACCCAGCCGGGCTTTTGCAAAAGGATTCTCATGTCGAAGCTGACCCCCGCAGAAAATCTCCAGCGCCTCCGGGCTGAGGAGCAGATCCTCGAGAACGCGCTGGCTCGTCTCAGCTCCGAGCAATCCGGCCTGGCCCGCCAGGCCTCGTCCTACTGCGCCAGCTCCGGCGTGGAGGGCCGGCTCTACCGCGCCCGCGCCAGCGCCCGGAGATGGGAAGGCACCCCGCGCCGCGAGATGAGCGACACCGTGGATCCGTTGCCCAGCGTGGTGGGGGACCTCCCCCGGGTCATCGGCCACGGCTGGACGTTCAAGCGCGGTGAGATCCTCGCCAGCGCCTCCGAGGAGGCCGCCCGCCTCGCTGACCGCGTGGCCCAGACTGAGACCGCGATGGACACCGCCACGACCAGCACCGCCTACGAGGAGAGCCGCCGGAAGGCCGAGCAGGCCCGGCGCCAGCTCGTCGCCCACGAGCTTGTGGTCCGCCTCGTGGAGGCCTCCCGCGACGAGGATCGGCGCCGCCTGGAGGATCTTCAGCAGTGGGCGCAGCTCGCAGAGCAGGAGGCCGCGCGCCGTCAGCGGCAGGCCGAGGAGGCCCAGGAGCGCCTGACCCCCAGCGCGGAAAAGCTGGACAGGGTGCAGTCCCGCTTGGCCGAGCTCCGCTCCGAGCTCGAGCAGGCCGAGGCCGTGCTGATCGAGGGGATCTGACCATGGAGAGCACGTACAGGCCCGGCGCCGGTTGGCTCCCCGTGGCTCCCCATCGCCAGCCGCCTTCCGTGACCGCAGCGCGGGAAGCCCACGTCCAGGCGGCCGAGCAGCTCGCGCTGGCAGAGGCGGACCTCCAGACCGTGACTCGTGAGGTTGAGGCCCACGAGAGCCTTGGAGCCGTCCTGACCCTCCGGCGCACCAAGGCCGAGGAAGCCCACGGAGAGGCCCTCCGCGCCCTCCAGATCGCCGCAGACCGGCTCCGCAGCGCCCAGGCCGAGGCCGCCTCACTGATCGATGGAGCGGAGGCGGGTCTCAAGGCCGCTGCCGTCGAACTCGAGCATCACGCGCACCGCCGTCCCTCCACACACGGAGCCCGGGCTCACGAGAGGCAGCGTGCCCGCCTGGCATCGGAACGGACCCGGGCCGAGGAGGCCATCCTCGGGGCTCGCTCCACCGCTGACGAGATCGTGGAAGCGGCCGAGGGTCAGCGGCGCCAGGCGGCCGAAGCCCTCTCGGAGACCGAGGCGGCCCTCGCCAGCGTGGATCGCGATCTCGTTCTCCACCGGGCCGGGCTCGACCTCCTGGAGGTGAGGCGCCACAAGTCCGAAGAGGTCTTCGGTCAGGCCCGCAGAGCCTTCGACGAGGCCCACCAGACGCTCCGCAGCGCCCGAGGCAGAGAGGCCTAGCCGTGGACCAGCGGGGCACCACGCGGCCGCCTGAGCGCATCGGAGACGCTGTGCGCGTCGGTGCCCTCGCCGCCGATCTCCTGGAGCGACTGCGCCAGCGGGAAAGCCAGGTGCCGCCCGAGCCCGCCACACTGGCCGAGGAGCGGCAGCTCGGCCGCGCTGGACGGAAAAACGCATGACCACCACGCCCCTCGAGATCGCGCTCCTAAGGCTCCATTGGCACCGCTTGGACGCCGATCCCAGCGCGCCGCAGAGGGAGGTCTCGGAGGCCATCCAGCGTTTACTCGAGGCCGAAACCCTCTGGTTCGAGAGCATGTGGCCCGAGTGGAAGCGGACCCAGGACAAGCCCGTGAAAAAAGGCACCTGGCGAAGCGGTCCCCCATGAAACCCCGCCTGCTACCTCCCCGCTGCCCACGTTGCGGCCGCACCTTCGGCCGGCCCGAGCCCATGAACACGCCCCTGCGACTGTGCCCCACCTGCAAGGCCGAGCTGAAACAGGTTACCCTGGCCTTCGAGGTGTGCAGGTGACCTCCTACGAAGGAGACGAAGGCGAGGTCCTGGCCCTCGTGAGCAGAGCGACCCACCACGACGCACCGCCCGGCGACGTGGGCCGCCTGCTCTCCTCGGCCGTGGAGCTCGCCACGGGGCTCCTACGAGCGCAGGGGAGGCCTGACCGTGACCTTCACCGTGTTCTCGCTGAGAGGCTGGCCATGGGGCGCCGGGTCTATGGCCCGCTGGATGCCCACGGGGATCCTCGTGACTGGCTGCAGGAGGCTTTCGAGGAAGCGGCCGATGCGTGCGCCTACCTCGGAGCTGAGGCGATCCGGCGTCGTGGCGCGATGAGCCCCCGGGGGGCAACCTGCCCCGATTACCCGGCCCGGTGACCCGTGCCCCTGTTCTCCACCACCGACATCGCGGTCCCCACCTTCGAGCCCCGGAAGCGCACCAGGGCACGCAGGAAGGCAGGGCGCTCCACCCCAGGCACCGAAGGCGACGTGCCCGCGAGGGTGGCCCGCGTCGCCGCGCTGCTACCGGGAGAGCTCCACCCGGGGCAGTCCCTCCACCTCGTGAGCGCAGGTGAGTGGAGCAACTACGACTTGATCGAGGCCTTGCTTGTCCACTTCGACACCCCGCCCGGTCTGTGGCTCGCCACATGGTCAACCAGCGACTCGGGAGTCAGGCCCCTGGCCCGACTGCGAGCCGAAGGGCGCATCAATCACCTGGCGTGTCTCATGGACCCGCACGCAGCGGTGCAGAGGAGCGACGGGGCAAGCTACCTGCGAAGCGCCGCAGACGCCTTCGGCCTCGCCCCGTGTCACGCTAAGGTGTACGTGCTCTTGAACGACGCCGCCGGGGTCTCCGTCGTAACGAGCGCCAACGTCAGCCAGAACCCCAGGATCGAATGCGGGACCATCACGCACAACCTGACCGTGGCTCGCTTCCATGCCCAGTGGATCACCGACGCCGTCGCCCACGGAGGCCTCTTTGAGACGCAAGCCCGTTGACCCATCGGCCCCGATTGAGCCCCAGCTCAACGAGGAGCAGCTCCTAGAACTCGAGCGCCTGGGAGGCCTCATGTTCACCGTGAGCGAGTCCCGCGTCATCCTCGGCCTGGCCCCGGGCGACTGGCAGGAGGGCTCGCCAGCATGGACCAGCTACCACAGAGGCAGGCTCCGCAGCGAGGCCGAGTGTCGAGAGGCCATCCGGCGCAGCGCAGCGCAGGGGTCAGCTCCCGGTCAGAAGATGTGGCTGGAGCTGAGCGAGAGGGTCAGGCCCCGGGTGCGGTAGGACGCGCACTTGACCAGTCAGGCTCCTCGGGGTAGCCTCTGAGGGTCCAGTACCACCACAGCAGCGAGTATCAGGGAGGCCACGGGTTACGCCCCTTTTTTCCGTTGCCCCGGCGTTACCCGACTTTTTGACTCTGCCATGATACCGCCTGGTTAGGTGGCAATGCCGCATACTGCGCACCCATCGCGCCAGCCCGCGGCTGCAGGCCCTGAGGCTTGGCAGTGATTCAGGTCTCTTTTTTCCATGAGATGAAATGAAAAATCGGCGTGTCCGCAGGCAGGCTGGCACGATGGCTGCGCTTGTCCGGGGGCAAACGGCCCGGCGGCCGCGCCTCGGGCTCATCCACGGAGGTCTCCCATGCCGAATCCCGCTTCCCCCATACCCGTCAGCCCGATTCCGCTCGTCAGCTGGATGTCTACCAGGTGACCCTGGAACTCATCGCCTCTTGCCAGGTCTTCCGGGGCCGCCTCGGGCGCTTCAACCGCCGGGGCTGGGAGCCCAGCTCACCGAGTCGCTCTCCTCCACCGCTCAAACCTTGCCGAGGCTATGCGCCGCACGGGCAAGAACCGAGCCCATCTGCTCACGGTGGCCTTGGAGAGCTGCGACAAAGTGCGTGCCCTTCTGGAAGCCGCGATGGAATTCGGCGTGGTCACGCCCGCCGAGCGGCGTGCGGCTTATGCGCTAGCCGACCAAGTCTGCGCCATGACCTATCAGCTTCGCCAGCGCAGCGTCTAGCCTCTAGCGCCCTTCCCAAAGATCGAACGGTTCACTCGAGATGCGATAGGGCCCCATAAGGTCGGTGCCGGGGCGGGCACCCACGACGCCGAAAGATCAGAGGCGGCCGGCTCGCGCCGGCCAAATCGTTAACCCCAAGAAAATCAGAGGTACTATTGATCGTCAAGCAGCAACTCCCAAAGCATCCTAACGTCGGAAAGGTGACCGTGGATTCTCGCAAGTACCGGACCCGAGAATGGAGAGCAAGGTCACCAACGTGATGCCGACCCAGCTGACCGCATTGGTGACTGGGATGTTGAGCAATGCGCGCCCGCGTCCAGTTCTTCCTTTATCGCCCGCGAGGTCGGTGACGCGATCCGCTCGACACCTGTTGAGGGCCCCTTCGATGGTATTGTACAAAACTACGTGGCGGGGCGGCGCTTCACGGACTGGGAGCATCTCAACCACGAGGCGCAGCTCTGGTGTGACCGCCTCAATGCGAAATTCAGCCAAAAGCTGCACGCCAGCCGACGGGAGCTCTTCGCGGCTGAGCAGCCGTATGCGTTCAACAGCGCACGGGGCAACCCCGTGCCCAGAGTGATCGAGCATAGGGAGATCACTCACTTACGCGGAGCATCAATACTGTCCATACCTGTCTGGCTGTTCTTCGTTTTATAATACCGTTCGTACGGGTAAGGAAACGATGCCCGTCCCGCATCAATGATCATTTTGTGTCTCTTGGCACGAACAATCGCACCGCTTACGTCCCATCGAGCACTAGAATGTAACCTAACAACGTAGTAGTTACTTTTTGACTCTGGTGCCTGCTCAGTCACCTCTCCACGGAGATACACCCACGCAAGAATGTGTACGTCCAGTAGGCTGAGTTCTGGGTTGACCAGAATGAATAAATGGCTCCTGGAATATACCCACTTTATTTGAAAAGAATGCCGTGCCGGAATCTCATCGTATAGATCAGATGTACGCATTGGAAGCTTACAACTACACGGCAGTGGAGGACAAGATAAGTCCTCTACCTCTTCAAATTCATTCTCGTGACATGCGGGAGGAGTTGCCAAGTTACCAGATGCTACATCAACAACGGAAACCAAGGATATCCCTGCGTCACAACATGTCAATGACACTATCTGATATACAGCAATCCCTATGAGCACACGCCCTGTCATGGAATGAATAACCTTTCACTTCCACCATAACAGATCCCGTCTAAATACCTGTAAGTCTCAGGATCGTTAACGGTGAAAGGCCAGCGGAACATCCCATGCATTTCCCTAATCTCTGCTGCCGAAAAGTCACCGTTGGGCGCCCAAAGGATGCTTCCGACTATTTCTCCCTCGAGCCGGCCTGCCCAGGGCTCATTCACATCTGGCTTTTCAGTGAACCCACCACCAAACCTCTGATTGATCTGGCAGGATGTGA
>JAVEWA010000330.1:0-7591 GCA_034004785.1 Polyangia bacterium | reverse complement strand
CTCTCGCCCGTGAGCTCCGCGTGAAGCAGCGGGCCCTGTACCCCACTTCACCCTGGTGCTTCCCCAGCGTGGGAGACGCCCCGGTTGCCTATACTGGGCTGGCCCAGATCATGCGCTTGCACAGTCCCGCCTGGAAAATCGTCCCTCCCGTCACCGTGCATGACCTCCGCCGGTCCTGCGCCACGGGACTTGCCGACCTCGGTATCAGCTACCGCGTGGTAGCAGACGTGCTTGGTCATCGCCGCCCAGGCCCGACCGCCGTCTACGTCCAGCAGAGCGGTATCGAGTTGAAGAGGCAGGCCCTCGAGGTGTGGAGCGACTACCTGCGGACCTTGATCAACCAGAAGGAGAGCAACCCGGCCGAGTAGCCGGACAACCGCCCGAGAGGGCATAGAGAGGCAATCATGGATGACAAAAGCGTGAACGATCAGCTCGAGGAGTTCTCAGTCGTCGAACTTCTCGAACTCCAAGACATGGTGCAAAACCGACCCCATGGCGACATGTCTGACGGGGAAGCGGAACTCAGTGCTGCGATAACGGACCGGCTGGATTCGCTCTCGCCAGCACAACTAGGCAGGGCGCATTTGGAGGCGCTGCGGGACTTCTACAATAAGGTCCGACTCCTCCGGTGTATGCCCAAGGCCCGACTCGATCAAATGGAGAACCAACTCCGCGAAGTGGAGCGCATGATAAGCAAGGGAGACGGCGGCGCGCAGTAGACGAATCAGCCGCGTTCACGACAACCGCCCCTGACGGGGCACAAAAAAGGCCCACCTCCCCCGGGGCAAACTGGCAAGTCAGACCCGGGAGAAGGGGCCCAAAGGAGAACCGATCATGTCACAGTCTACGCAGCGGATCCAGCTTTCCGACGAAGAGGGGCTCCCCACGGCGATGTGGTTCGACCCCAGCCGGGCCACCATGTGGAAGGAGGGCACACGGTTCGACGGCCACAACCACGTCTCCTTGTGCTCTGGCGACAAGTTTGGACACCAGGCCCTCTACAGGACCGCCACGGGCCGATGGGTGCTCAACTCCTGGTCGCAGTGGCAGGGCAGCGTGGAGACCTACCAGTTGATCGACGCCCGGTCGGCGGCGGCGTGGTTCGTCGCCAACGAGATTGCCGAGGTGCCCGAGGAGCTCCAGGCGTTCGTCACCGAGGCGGAGGTGTAGCCATGACCACCACCTGCAACCACGGACTCCTCGCCCTGGCGTCTATCGCTGGCCGTGAATGGGCCCGGCGTGACCTCGGGGCCCCTCCACCAGCGGGGCTCCCCATGCGCGTCCTGAGGGCCCTGGAGCGCATCGGCGGAGGCCTGACCTGGGCCGAGCAGTGGGCCGCCTCGGAGGCCTTCAGGCTCGCCTGGACCATGGCGGGGAGGCAGCCATGCTGAACTACAACGCCGTGAAGGTCTCGCCCCTCCGAAGGCGCCGCGTCGAGATCGTCAAGCGCACGTCCTACCGGATCCGCTCACCACGGCGGCGAGCGCTTCGGGCGGTGTGTGTGCTCTTCGCGGTAGCAGCCCTCGCTGTGGTAGGCTCAGGACTCGAACGAGAGGGCATGCTCCTCACCACCATCGCCGTGCTTGTCGGCGCCTGGAGCTGAAGATGGACGACGCCCGAGCGCAGTTTCGGAAGTATGGCGCCCCGCGGCTCAATGCCGCACGTAACGAGGCCCTGGCGGCTCTAGCGGAGCATCCGGACTGCGCCAAGGCATGGGATGAACTGGCCAGGTGCCGCACAATCGAAGAGGCAATGCCCGTCCTGGAGGGGTATCGTTCCTGCGAGCGGTGCAGACTCGCAAGGTCGATCTCCTTCGAAACAGAAGCGCTCCTGACGGAGCTCTCAGAGGACACCCCCGACTGGAGCGCACAGAGGATTGCCGTGTGGCACTTCCGAGCTGCCGGCGTGTCGAGTGACCGGGAGCGCCTCCACAACTTCCACTTCGAGGCAGGCCCGGCGAACGGACGCGACTCATGGAACAAGACTCGCGAAGAAGCCAGGCAGCAGGCTCTTGAGATGTTCGCCAGCGGCAAAACCAACGCCGAAGTCGTGGCGGATGTGAAGATCAAGGATCAGCCCGTGGAGCTCAGCACCGTGCAGAAGTGGCGCAGGGAGTGGCAACCCCGCCCGGCCACGCTCACATGCACCGGGCCGGAGCCCCACACGTTCGACCTGGCCCCAACCGGCCCGCGCTGGCCCAAGTGCCCTGTCTGTGGAGACCCCACCAAGCCATCGTAGCATCCCCGTCCTTGGCTCTCAGTCCCAAAGACCGCAATAGTCAGATGTAAAGGATCCCGACACCCACCGGGGTTGTCAGTCTCGTCGAAGAGACTCACAACAGTTGTCAGTCTCTTGCAAGAGACTCGTAACTATACGGTTTGACTGGTGTTTTGAGGGGCGTTATGGTGGGTGCATACACACCGAGGCGGGTAGGACCCCGCCAGAAAGGGTAAGCGCCATGACATACGACCCGGAATTAGACAGGCTCATCGACTCGGCCGAGTTCGCCCGGGTGGCAAAGCTCGGGAAGAGCACCCCCCACGTGCTTCGCTACCAGAAGCGGGGCCCCGCCTGGATCTCGATCGGGACCAGCGTCCGGTATCGGATGCGAGACGTGTTGGCGTGGATCGAATCCAGGCGGCGCGAGACCAGCGAGAGCCAGACGGCGGCGGTGTAGCCCAAAAAACGCCGATGCCCAGGGGGGCAACCTGGGCACCGACGATGACCACCAACTGCTCTCAGCTTAGCCGAGAGCGAAAGGAAGTGCAAGATGACCACCACCACGATCCTTCCCCAACCCACCAACCTGACCGCAGCTCTCGCCGCGCACGGTGAGGCTCAGCTCCTCCACCGGGCCACCAGTGACAGGCTCCGCCAACAGCGTGAGGAGCTCCGTCGAGAGCGCTCCCGGCTCGCCAAGGAGGCCCACCGCAAGCTCACTCGACGCACCTGGAACCGCGAGCAGCTGCGCGAGGAGTTCACCCCACCCTCCAAGGAGGAGGTGAGCGCCTACGTCTCTGACCGCGTGGGGAACCTCCCCATGCAGGTCGAGGAGCTCGTGATCGGCGAACGCGCCGCCCGTGAGCAGGTGGAGGCCACCACGATCCAGATCCGGCGGATCGTGGAGTCGGACGGGCTCAGGTGGGAGCGCTGGCGCGAACGAATGGTGCAGGCATGGGGCAGCGGCCCCAGGGCTTCCGAACCAGATCACGTGAACAACTACTAGCAGGAGCTCCTCGGGGGCTCCGCGCCCCCGGGGGCTCCCGGGAGCATCACCATGTCCAGCACGCCACGCCCACCAGGGCGACCCAGCAAGCCCGGCTCCACCTCGACCGCCACCCCCGAGCAGCTCCGCCACCTCGACCAATGGGTTCTCTATCGCCTCATCCAGCGGGACGGCAAGGACAAGCCCGACAAGGTGCCCTTCGCCTCGGCAGGCAGCGAGGCATCCACCACCGACCCGACCACCTGGAGCTCCTACGGCGCCGCTGAGGAGGCCCTTGTCCGTGGAGAGGGAGACGGCCTCGGCTTCGTCTTTGCGCGCGGCGGAGGACTGACCGGCGTGGACCTCGACCACTGCCGGAACCCGGAGACAGGCGAGATCGCCCCCTGGGCCCGCGCCATCCTCGACCAGCTCAGCAGCTACTCCGAGGTGAGTCCGAGCGGGACGGGCGTGCACGTCGTCGTCGTGGCGTCGAAGTCCACCACGAAGTGCAAACGCCTCATCAAGAACGCCGCACCAGATGCCGCTGTGGAGGTGTACGACGGCGCCCGCTACTTCACCGTGACGGGCAAGCGGCTCACCGAGTACCCCGCCACGGTGGAGGCCCGCCAGGCGGAGCTTGACGCCCTCTGCCTGGAGCTCTGGCCACCTCGGCAGGCTCCGCCACCTCGGCATGCTGGCCGTGAAGGCCACCAACCCGACGACGAGCAGGTGCTCCGCGTCATGTTCGCGGGACCGGGAGGTGCCGAGCGGGAGAGCTTGTGGAACGGCGACACCAGTCAGCACGGCGGCGACGACTCCGCAGCGGACCAGGCCCTCGTCAACCACCTCTGGCGCTACTGCGCCGACGAGGCCCAGGTGGAGCGCCTCTGGCTCGCCTCGCCCCTGGGCCAGCGTGGGAAGACCCAGAAGCGGGAAGACTACCGGCGCCGCACCATCGAGAGCGCCGCCAACGCGGTGACCGAGCGCTTTGACTGGAGCGCCACCTCCACCACCGGGCGCACGGTGGGCCCCATCAAGGGCGGCGAGACGACGAAGACCCAGGACCTACCGCGTGAAGAGGCTCCCCTGAGCGACCTCGCCAACGCAACGCGCATGATCAGGATCCATGGCCGGGATCTGCTCTACTCGGGCGCCCTCGGCTGGCTCAAGTGGGATGGCACCCGCTATCGTCCTTGCAGCAACGGCGAGGAACTCCTCGCGGCGCAGGACACCGTGAGGGTGATCTACGGTGAAGCGAGAGCAGCTCTCAGGACCGCGAAGACGGAGGAAGAGATCGCACGCGCCAAGGCCCGCCTGAAGGCTGCAAAGGCGCTCCACGAGTCCAAACACATCTTCCCGCTTGTGCGTCACGCGGCGCCCCAGGTGGCCGTGGATACGAGCGCCCTTGATTCACACCCCTACTTCTTCAATTGCCTGAACGGGACACTGGACCTCCACACCGGGAAACTCCTCGCCCACGACAGAGCGCACAGGCTGACGAAGATCGCCGGGTGCGCCTACGACCCAGAGGCGACCTCCCCCACGTGGGATGCCTTCCTGGAGCGGGTTCAACCCTCCGAGGAGGTGCGGAGGTGTCTTCAACGGATCGTCGGCTCGGCCATGATCGGAGAGGTGCGGGAACACCACTTGATCATCTTTCACGGCGACGGCTCCAACGGCAAGGGCACTTTCAAGGACGCGATCCTCGCCCTCTTTGGTGACTTCGGCTGGGAGATGCAGGTGGAGGAGATCCTCGCATCGAGGAACGGCAGCGACCGCCACACCACAGGGCGCGCTGACCTCTTTGGACGACGGTTCGTCGTCACCTCCGAGTCCGGCGACGGCGCCGCACTGAACGAGCCCCTGGTGAAGCTGCTGACAGGCGGCGACAAGATAACCGCGCGGAGAATGAGGAAGGACAACTTCTCTTTCCCTCCCTCGCACACCATGGTCATCGCCACCAACAGCAGGCCTCGGGTACGAGGACAAGAGCACGCGATCTGGCGCCGACTGAGGCTCTTCCCGTGGAACGTGACGATCCACGAGGAGGAGACGGACCCGGACCTGCCCCGCAAGCTCCTCGCGGAGCTCCCCGGCATCCTCAGGTGGGCCGTGGAGGGCTGCCTCATCTACCAGCAGATCGGCATCGCCCCGCCCGCCGAGGTCACCCGGGCGACCGCCGACTATCGGCGCAACGAGGACGCCCTCCTTGAGTGGCTCGAACTCTCCTGTGAACTAGGCGTGGAGCACGAGGCGACCAGCAAGGAGCTCCACGCCAGCTATCAAACGTGGGCGAGGGACGCCGGCCTATCAGAGCCCATGGGCGCGCGCGGCTTCGGGCTCGCCCTCGAACAACGCGGCTACCACAAGCACCCGACCAGGAAGAAGGGCAACAGCCCTATCAGGCTCGGCCTGCGACTACTCACCCCGATGGAGATGAAGGCGCGGGAGGCCTGGACACCCGAGCCACCACCCGCAGAGCAGCCAGAGCCGCAGGTGAAAGTGAGGTTCTTCGAATGAACCCCAGGTGGATCGCGGGACACATCCGGCGCCACGGTGGCCACTTCGCGCTGATGGACGGCGAGGTGCAGGTGCACAGCACCAAGCGGACGCCACGAGAGCTCCTGAAGGCCGTGGAGGCGCACGCAGTAGACTTCCAGGCATGGTTGGCCCTGCCGAGCGCTCGGCCATTCCTGGAGCCCGTGGGCGAGCCTCAGAGGGTGTCACCGGCCCGGGCTGCTCTTGAGGAGTACCTGTGGATCGTCCTGGGCAGGCTCGCCACGCTGGACTGGAGCCGAGAGCGAGTCCCTGGTGAAGACGACGGGGCGCGGGACCAGGACGACCTCATCACGGAGATGCTGGAGCGCCTCGACCAGCCGGAAGGAGCCGAGCTCCTCGAAGACGCCATGTCACGGTTGAGGGCATGGGAAACGGAGTGGAGGCGCATCGGGGAGGCTCTTCGTGGGGACGAGCCCGACACCCGTGAATGAATGTCACAACCGAAGGTTTCAGCTATGGCGTGTTACCTGAACTATACGGCTCGCTTTCAACTTGCACGATTGCCCGATTGCACGATTGAAAATTCCCCATCGTGCAAGCTGAAAACACGCGGCAAAACGCCCATACCACACCATGGACGCCGTTTGGCCGCATCTTGCACGATTGCACGATGTTCCCACGTGCAACGGTCTTTAACGCGCGCGCATGATCCGGCGAACGGGGGAAATGACGTTTATCGTGCAATCGTGCAAATAGGACAACGGAGGTCTGGTTATGTCTGTGGACAGCATCTTCTCTGAAACGGGACCGCTCGCCCGAGCGATCCCCGGCTATCGCCCCCGTGCGGGGCAGCTCCTCATGGCCCACACCGTGGAGGGTGCCCTCTCACGAGAGGAGGTCCTCGCCGTGGAGGCTCCTTGCGGCGTGGGCAAGAGCCTCGCCTACCTCATCCCGGCTATCACCCTCGCCGTGGAGCGCAACCAACGTGTGATCGTGTCCACCGGCATGATCAGCTTGCAGGAGCAGCTCCTCGGCAAAGACCTCCCCATGCTTCGGGATGCCCTGCCCTACGACTTCACCTTCGCTTTGGCGAAGGGCAAGAGCAACTTCTTGTGTCGGCATCGGCTGGCCGAGCCGGACGAGCTCCTCGTGAACTCCCAGGAGAACGCCGAGCACCTGGAACGCCTCCTCCAGTGGGCGGAGGCGACCGTCACCGGCGACAAGGCGCATGTGACCGACCCGGAAGGGAAGCCATGGTCCCCACCCGAGGAGGTGTGGGCCATGGTCACGTCCGGCTCTGATGAGTGTCTGGGCAAGGCCTGCCCTCACCGTGAAGGGTGCTTCTACGAGGCAGCCAAGCGCCGCTGGAAGACCGCCCGAATTGTGGTGTGCAACCACCACCTGCTCGTCCTCGACCTCCTCATGGGCGGCATCATCTTGGGAGAGGCAGGCGCAGTCATCGTTGACGAGGCCCACCGGCTCCCCGACTCCGCACGTGGAGCACTTGGGTACGAGGTGGGCTTCGGCTCCGTTGCCCGTCTCGCCGCAAGGGTCGCCGCAGAGGGTCACGAGGAAGCGGCGGACGATCTCCGAGCAGAGGGCAGGGCGTTCTTCGAGCAGCTCACGGCGTATCGGCTCACACCTAAAACCTACAAGGCCCGGATCCGAGTCCCCGGTGTTGTGGACACGCAGCCGCTCCTGTCGGCTCTCGGTTGGGCCCGCGAGAAACTCCGAGCAGAAGAGGCCAGCATCGACACGTCCGATCCGTGTTGTGATGACGACGAAAAGGAGAGGCGAGCGCTACTCCATAAACTCGCTGAGAGGTGCGGAGACATCTCAGAGCGCATCCATAACGCCATCTCCCTTGTGGACCCGCAGCAGATCGTC
>JAVEWA010000329.1:0-7592 GCA_034004785.1 Polyangia bacterium | reverse complement strand
CCTAGGATTACAGACGGTTTCAGGGTTCTCGCCGCGCACGGGGAGCTGCTCGGGCACGACATCGGCGGGGCGCTCTGGCAGGACGTGGACACCCCCGAGACCCTGCGCCACGCCAAGTGGCTCCTTCAGATGTACGGCGATGAGCTGCAGCCGATGCCGCGACAGGCCTCGCCGGTGCGCTCCATCTCCAACCCGGAGCGGACCCTCGCCTACGTCGAGGGGATCCTCAGCGAGAATGCCCCGAACCACTACGTGCTGTTCAACCCAGGCCCAGTTGTGACCTCTGCGCGGGTCAAGAGCGCCCTTGTGCACCACGACGTGTGCCACAGGGACGAGGCCTTCTCCGAGCTGATGGCTCCGCTCAGGCGCAAGCTCAAGGCCGTGTTCGGGGGCGGGCCCGAGCACGAGGTGCTGCTGATCACCGGTTCGGGCACGAGCGGCATGGAGGCAGCCATCTCCTCCACAGTTCCCCAGGACAAGAAGCTCCTGGTGGTTTCGAATGGAGCCTTTGGGGAGCGCTTCGAGGAGATCGCCGAGCTCCACAAGATGCAGCACCGCGTCCTCAGGTACTCCTGGGGCGAGCTGGTGAAGCCCCAGGACGTGGAGACCCTGCTCCTTGCCGACCCCGACATCGCCGTGGTGGTGATGACGCACCACGAGACCTCGGTGGGCCTGCTCAACCCCGTGCACGAGGTGGGCGCCATCTGCCGCCGTCACGATCGGCTCTTCATCGTGGACACGGTGTCCAGCCTGGGCGGAGAGCCCCTGAGCGTCACCGAGGACAACATCGATCTGTGCATCTCGAGCGCCAACAAGTGCCTGCACGCCATCTCCGGAGTGGCCATGGTCTGCGTACACCGGAGGGTCTGGCGCGCCATAGAGAACGTGGAGCCTAGGGTCTACTACCTGAACCTGAAGCGCTACCGCCGCTACGAGGTGGGCATGGAGCAGACCCCCTTCACGCCCGCGGTCTCGAACTTCTACGCCCTCGACGCGGCGGTGGACGAGTACCTCGCCCTCGGGCCTCACGGAAGGGAAGAGACCTATCGCCGGAGGAACGCCTGGATCAAGGATGAGCTGCGCTCCATGGGCTTCTCCTTCTTCACCGAGACCGGCCACGAGTCCCACGCCATCCTGACCCCCTCCGTGCCCGATGGGATCCCGTTCGACGATCTCTACCGGGCCATGAAGCAGCGCGGCTACATCATCTACGGGGCCAAGGATGCCCTGGCAGGCAAGTACTTCCAGATCGCCAACATGGGAGAGCTCACCGACGAGCAGATCCACTGCTTCCTCGGCGCGCTGCGCATGGTGCTCGCCGAGCTTCGGCGGCGCAGGCGGGCGCCCGCGGCCATCGAGCAGGGCATGCCCAGGATCTCGAGCGCCGCCGGCAGCGAGGTTCGGCGGTAGGGAAGGTCATTATCCTCTCGCGGGTGAGTCGAGGCGGGGGATGCTCCAGGTGAGCGTCCTTGGGGACGCGTCCCCGGGGACGCGTCCCTGGCCTCAGGTGCCCTGGCCTTCGAAGGCCTCTTCCACCTGCCAGCGCTCGAGGAGAGTGAGATCCGGGAGCTCCGCCAGGAAGCGGGAGGGCCTGAGCAGGATGCTGCCCCTGTCGCCCTCCACGGAGAGAATGGGATGGCAGAGGGTCAGCAGGTCTTTTGCGCGGGTCAAGGCCACGTGGAAGAGGCGGCGCTCCTCCTCCTCCCCGTCGGGATCCCTGAGGGCCAGCGCAGAAGGGAAGTGCCCCTCGGCCAGCCAGAGCAGGAACACCGCGCGCCACTCGAGGCCCTTGGCCTGGTGTACGGTGCTGAGGGTGAGCTGGTCCTCGGGGGCCTCCCCTCGTCGGACCCCCTCGGCCGCGAAGTCTCCCATGATAGAGAGCTCCTGAAGAAACTCGCTCACATCCTGCCAGGCCTCGGAGTAGTCCGCCAGCCGCTCCAGGTCTTCCAGCCTGGTCTCGGCGTTGGGCCACTGGGCTAGGGCGAGGTCCCGGTAGGGGCCTCTCGCCACGGTCCTCAAGGCGGCGGCCGGTCCTGGGCACTGCTCCAGCGTCGAAAAGTGGGGCCCGAGCTCCTTGAGGCGCTTTCTCGCGAGGCCTGTCACCCCTGAGGCGCTCAGGCAAGAGGCGAGCCCTTCGGGCAGGGAGCGGAAGGTCATGAGCTCGAGGTGCTCCAGGACGCGTCCGGCGATGGCGGCTCCTATCCCGCGCTGCAGGCGGAGCACCCGGAGACCCGCCAGCTCGTCTCGAGGATTGACCAGCCAGCGGAGGTGCGCGAGGGCGTCCTTGATGTGAGCCTGCTCGAAGAAACGGAGGCCCGCCCTGACCGAGTAGGGGATCTGCCGCCTCGTCAGCTCTACCTGGAGCTCCAGGCTGTGGGAGTGGGCCCGAAAGAGCACTCCCATGGCGCTAAGGGGGATCTGCTCCTCCTCGTGGAGCTCGAGCACTCGCTGGGCCACGAAGGCGGCCTGCTGGAAGGGGTCCTGCAGGGAGACCAGCACCGGGAGGGCGCCTGGCCCGCGGGCGGAGCGGAGGGTCTTTGGGTGTCTGCGTAGGTTTTGCGCGATGGAGGCGTTGGCGAGCCTCAGGATCTCCGGAGTGCAGCGATAGCTCGTCTGGAGCCGGAACACCGAGGCGCCAGGGTGCCGCTCGGGGAACTGGAGCATCGCGTCCACTGTGGCGCCGCGGAAGGCGTAGATGGACTGATCGTCGTCGCCCACGACTGTGAGGCTCGAGTGGCCGAGGGCCATCGAGTCGGTTATCCCTGCCTGGAGGCAGTTGACGTCCTGGTACTCGTCAACGAGCACGTGAAGAAAACGGTCCTGGAGCTCCCCTGCTATTGAGGGGTGGTCCGTGAGCAGGGCCTGCCAGCCGAGCAGGAGGTCGTCGAAGTCGAGGAGCCCGAGCTTCCTCTTGCGCGAGGCGTAGGCGTCGGCGACGGCCCGGAGCTCTTCAAGGCAGTGGGCGAAGCGGGCGTGGTCCCTCTGCACCACCTCCTCGAGGGTTCGCCCCTGGTTTACTGCCTCGGAGATCATGGCCGACGCCAGAGCCGCCTGGGGGAAGCGGCGGCTGCGGGCGGCGGCGGGGCGCTCGCCGATGATCCGTCCGAGGAGATCCGCGGAGTCGCCGCGATCCAGGATCGAGTAGTCCGGCCCGAGGCCGATCCGGTCGGCGTAGAGCCTAAGGAGACGGTTCGCGACGTGGTGGAAGGTGCCCGCCAGGAGGCGCTCGGCCTGAAGGCCAGTGAGCGTCTCTACCCGGCTGAGCATCTCCCTGGCCGCTCTGCTAGTGAAGGTGCAGAGCAGGATCCTCTCTGGCGGAGCTCCGCGCATGATAAGGTTCGCCACCCGGTAGGTCAGGGCCCTGGTCTTGCCCGAGCCGGCGCCCGCCACCGCCAGGATGTAGCCTGGCGGCGCCTCCACCACCGCCCGCTGTTCCTCGTCCAGGTCGTCCCATAGCGGCGCCGGCCTGGCCGGCGCGGAGCGGTTCAAGGTGTAGCGCTTGACTTCCATCGGGCAGATCTGTCCCCCGGAGGCGCGGCCCGGGCCCGGCTTCCCTGCTAGAGCGGGGCCGGATAGACGCCGTTGGAGAACTCCAGGGCGTAGGGCTCACAAGTCAGGGTGGAGCCTGGGATCCGGTAGAGCCGGACCATGAAGATCCTGCTGTTGTCGGCGCACTGGTTGAAGCCTGGCCCCGGGGTTTCCGTGCAGGGACACTCGCCGAGGGCGTTGGGCTCCACCCCGTCCCGGAAGTTCGTGTACCACTGGAAGTCGGTCACGGACTGAGTACACATTGCGTCGCCCGCGCAGTGGTCTCCGAGGACATCGAACTTGTAGGAGTCCGAAGGGTTCGTCGTGAGACGGGCTCGGAAGTGGAAGGCGTCGCAGCCGTTCGGGCCAGTGTCTGGGCTGTCCACTGCCTGCACCTGGTACCAGCGCTCCTCTTCGGCCTGCAGGATCCCGGAGAGGAGGGCGGTCTGGCCGCCCGTAGAGTCACTGAGGGGCCCCACCATCTCCGGTTGATCGCAGGTCGGACCTCCCGTCACGGTGAGCTCGCACTCGCAGCCGTTCGAGAAGTCGCCGTCCACATCGACCCACCCGCTCTCGCAGCTCCCGACGACGCATTCGCCGTGGAGGCAGGCAGTGGCGCCGTTTGGCACGGTGCCGCAGAGATCGACAGGATCTCCTTCGTCCACCTCCCCGTTGCAGTCGTTGTCCTTCGAGTCGCAGATCTCCTCCGAGGGAGTGCAATTCTCGAGGCAGTCGATGGTCCCATTGTTGTTCGCGTCCAGCTCGTCGTTTGGCAGCCGGCCGTCGCAGTTGTCATCAACTCCGTTGCAGACCTCGAAGGAGGGGATCCTTGCCGAGCAGGCCTCCCAGCCGGTCGAGGCGCAGGTCTGGGTGCCGAGGCAGACGCCGAACTCGTTCATGTTCTGGCAGGCTCTGGAGGCGCCAACCCGGTCCGAGGTGCAGTCGCAGGTGTTCCCAATGGGCCAGCACTGTCCCTGGCGGCACTCGTAGCCTACCGGGCAGGAGCCGTCGAAGGTGCAGTCCCGGCCACAGACCTTGAGCCCTGCCCCGAGCTCCAGGCAGCGATCTCCCGCGAAGCTGCAGTTGATGTCGGAGCCGCAGGGCTTGCACAGGCCGCCACGGTCCGGCAGGCAGTAGAACCCGGAGGGAGGAACGGGCTCCCCCGCCGGAGCCACCTGTACGTCCACGTTGGCGCAGTAGAAGCCATCAGGGCAGGGGGAGGTTGCACAGGGCTTGCTGCAGACGAGCTCCTGCCCCACTCCGAGACACAGGGCAGAGCTGCATTCCGAGCTGAAGGAGCAGTTGTAGCCGAGCCCGAGGCTTCCGGTGCCAGCGTCTCCCGAGGTGTTGTTGTTGTTGTTTTTGTTCGTGTTGCCGCTGGTCCCATCGGCGCAGCCAAGGAACCAGGGCCCAAGGGCGAGACCCACGAGGCACAGCCATGCCAGGCAAGAGGCGGGCCTCGCCCAGCTTGGGGATCGAGCAGGTCTGGGCGGGTGAGGAATGCAAGTATAATTAGGCTTCATGCGTTTGATCCTGGGTGCTAGTGGACCTCCTAGATTTTCGCCCAAACTCCGGCCGAGTGCAAGCAAAGGCACGATCCCGGTCAGGGCGCGTCGTCTCGGTCCCTTGGGGCGGCGAGGTGAACCAAGGGTAGGGATTCACTGTATTGCCCGCGAGGATGCGCGGTGGGGGCGGGGTCCGATCATGGGGCGCTTGGCCGAGCGGAAGGGCGGGGGGGAGATCCCGGCTCGCGCCGAAACAGCTCTACCTCTCCCAGGGTCAGCCTGCCCGTGGCTTCCTCGACCTCTGCCCTCAGCAGGTACCTTGAGGAACGGCCATCACAGTCGAGATCTCCCTCGGCGCCGAAGCTCATGCGGGTGCGAACGTTGCCAGGCTCGACCGAGACGTCGTAGATGAAGCGGTGCGGGCCTTCGAGCTGGAACCCGAGGAACCTCCAAGTAGGATGCCACCAGTCCTCCCGAGTGCTCCGGCAAAGGCGATCCGCAGCCCCACAGCAGAGCCTCGAGGGACTTGGCGGCGCGCTCTGCATTGGCCGATGCCACCGGCGGCGGGCCAGGCCGGAAAGGTGAGCCGCTTCAGCCTCCCGTCTGCGTAGAAGCTGACCGATGAGGGCGAGCTGCTCCATGGCCTCCGCGCGCCACCTCCTTTGCGCCCCCGAGGCCATCATTGGCAAGAGCGCTGTCGCCGCGAGGCCGTGCAGGCCTGCGTGTTGGATGGAATCGACCGATGGTTGGTTGCGGCGAGCCTTGTCTCGAAGCCAGCTCGGGGTCTCCTGCCTGCCGATCGCGGTCAGCGCTTCGGCGTATCCGGAGAGGTTGCCTCCCCATTTGCGCCCAAGGGCTTCGCGGAAGGCGAGAGGGATCAATGGGGAGAGGGGCGCACCGGGCCGAGCTTGGTCGGCGGCTGTCTTCCCAGCCATGGGCTCCCGCTTCGCAGAAGGGCCATGGGGCAGCCCGAGACAGACCTCGAGCGAGGTCCCAGCGGGGTGGGGCCGCAGGGACAAGGTGAGCTCGTGGAGGAGATCGCCAGCCAAGCCCAGGCCGAGCAGCGAGCTCATGGCCAGTGGGCCAAGGGACTTGAGATGCAGCTCGACGAGCTCCCTCTGAGGCCTCGAGAGCAGAGCCAAGGGGTCGTCCATCCGGAGCGCCAGGGAGACCTTCGCAGGGAGAGCAAAAGCCCTGCGGCGATCCGCGCTCTGAGCCTCGCTGAGCCACACCTCGTCGTCGAGGGAGAGCCTGGATCGAAGGCGGCGAAAGAGGTTCAGGTTGGTAGCGATGAGGAGGTGCCCTCCTGCGATTCCCCAGATCAGCCGGAGCTGCCCTCCAGGAAGATCGGGCAGAGGGGAGCCTTTCCCCTTGGGTAGCTGCAGGAGGAGGCCGTGGGCCTCGGTCCTTGGGCCGGGTGGGCGTTCGGCCAACAGATCCCAGCCTGGCCCGCGCTGACGGATCTTGGCCTGCCAAGCGGTCAGTCGCGCCGAGAGCTCGACCCAGAGCGAGGCCAAGCCCCTCTTGGCCTTGGCCGGGTCCTCGAGCTCGAGAATTGCGCCAAGACCGTCGGGGAAGGAGAGCAGGATCAGGTCGCCGGTAAGGGCCTTGGCCAAGGACGGCACCTCCTCCTGATCAGCCCTGCCCAAGAGATCCTTCGCGGCGGCGCCCGCCGGGCCTATCAGCTCGAGCAAGGCCAGGAGATCGGTCTTGCGCAGGGAGAGCCGCACCGTGAGCTCGGCGCCGCTGGCAGCGGCCAGGCCAGCTCGACCCCGGGCGGCTGGCTCGGGCGATCCCATGGAGGCTCGCCGCGGCGCCCGGCGGCTCGGCGAGCCGAGCAGCACCGCATGCAACCTGGGCATGCCCTCCAGGGAGAGGGCGCCCCACACCCGCCGGGGGCGAATGCCCACGAGCACCTTGGCCACCTCCGGCCAGCGCTCCGGCCCCTTGGCGTGGTAGAAGCCGAGATCCCCGGATAGATCCTGGTCAGTGAGAGCGGCCAGGGGGCCGCTCCTGAGGCTTGGCCCTCTGGCCGTGCTCTGGTCCCAGGTCTCAGGAGGCCCATCGATGCATCTCGTGGCTCCATGATCGAAGGCGCAGGACCAGTTGCTCCCGAAGGAGAGCAGGAGCCGCCCCCCCACGCGGCGTCGCTCGATGGCTGCATCCTGTGCCCGACCTCTTCGGCGCAGAGCGTTGGAGATAGCCTCTGCCATCGCCTGCGGCCTCACCCCAGAGACGAGGACACCGATCCTGGGCTGGTCCTTGGAGCCAGCTCGGCGAGGAAGGCCATAGATCGCCACCGCGGTCTGCTCGGTTAGCCCGAGCGCCTCGAGGCCCGCTGGTTCGAAAGGCCAGACTCCGAGGCGCCCCTCGAGCTTGGCCCGGGCGGCTCGCAGTGGAGCCTCCAGCGCAGGGTGATCAGAGAGGAGCGACAAGACCTCGTTTATCCGGTCCGCCGAGGGTCGGAACCTGCCGGTGACCAGGGCCCAGGTGACGTCACCGGGCAGGCGATCGAGCAGCCCGGACATTGGAGGCCCGGGGGATGGAGTGGGGGCATTG
>JAVEWA010000328.1:0-7595 GCA_034004785.1 Polyangia bacterium | reverse complement strand
CCTGGAGGGCGGCCTCGAGCCGCGAGGACGGGCAGAGCACGCCGTAGTGGAACGAACGCTCCGCGGTGGAGAAGGTCTCGACCGAGAGCAGGCCCCGCAAGATGGCCTCGAAGAGCCTCCACGCCAGCATCCTGCCGTCTGGTAGGCCAGCCTCCCTCGCGGGGATCCCCTCGCAGAGCTGTCCCCAGAGCCGCAGCAGGATCGGCCTCAGGGTCTGCACCGTGAGGGCTTCGTTCCGAAGGAGGCTGCAGATCTGGGCGAGCAACCCGAGCGGGTTCTCCAGCCCCTCTCCCATCGATCCGCCCGGGCCGCTCGAGCTTCTCCGAGCGCGGATCCACGGAAAGAACGTCTGATAGACCCCGAGCGAAAAGATCCGGTTTCCTGAGCGCTCCTCGAAGCGACGCGCCAGGTGTCTGAGCAGCGTCTTGATCTCCGCCACCGAGAGCGGCGCCTCCTCTCCCCCCTCCATGGCCAAGGAGAGCAGCACCTCCACGTTCTCGCCAAAAGCGTCGGGGTTCCCGTCCGAGACCTCCGCCCGCAGAAGACGCGACAGCGCGCGAGCGTCCACCTCGCCTGCACCCTGGTCACTGCGAGCCCGGGTCTCGTTCTCCTCGAGCATCTCGCGGCGATACTAGCACAAAAGCTCCGAGGCCATGTCGCCGCACCCGCGAGGATCCCATGGAAATCCCAGGGCACTCCCAAGGCGAGCCCAGGGCAAGTCCAGGGCTCGATGCAGCCCTGCGACGCCAGCGCCCGACTCCATGAACCGCACGTGGAACGAAGGAGACGCACATTCGGCTTCGGCTGCTCGTGGATCGGAGCTATGATCGCCGTATGGGAGAGTCGAAAATGAAGAGCAGCCGAGTGTCATGCCTGGCCATTCTCTGCCTCTCGCTCTGGGCCTGCGGAGACAAAGCCTCCAACAGCGGCGATGGTGGCATTCCTTCCGACAGCTCCAATGGCCACGACGCGCAACTGCCACCAACCGACGCTGCCGTCACGAGCCCCGACGGAGGCCCCTGCATCGACATCGACCGGGACGGTCACTGCAGGGGGGCCGACTGCGACGACGAGAACCCTTCCGTACACCCTGAGGCGGTCGAGGTCTGTGGTAACGGAGTGGATGACGACTGCGACGGCGCCGTGGACGAGGGCTGCGTGAGCACCGTCTCGGTGTACTACGTTGACAGGGACTCGCTTGGGGGCGCCTGCAGCGACTCGGGCCCTGGCACCCTCACCCAACCCTTCTGCACCATCGCCAAGGCCAACGCGACGGTAGCTGCCGGAGACACTGTTTTCCTGCGACAGGGCACCTACGCCGGAGAGACCATCCAACCAGCGGCGTCGGGAACCTCGAACAGCCAGCGAATCACCTTCGCCGCCTACTTGGAGGAGGAGGTCACCATGGAAGGGAGCGTCTATTGCGTTCGCCTGCAGGGCAACTCCTTCATCACGATCTTGGGAGTCCGGCTCTACAACTGCGAGCGCAACATCTACCTCCAAGGGGCGAGCCACAACAACATCGGCTACTGTGAAATAGACACGCCGGCAGGCCCGACCACCTGGGCGGGCTCGCGGGTATACCAAGGCTCCACGTACAACCGATTCTACAACAACCTGTTCTCGCGCTACGGCAACGAGAGCTACAATAGCGGCAGCTACCAGGACAACGGCTGCATCCTCGATGTCGGCAACGACAATGAGGTGGACCCGAGCGATCACAACCTGATCATCAACAACACCTTCTTTCACGGCGGGCACCACATCCTGGGCATATACGCCAACCACAACATCGTCCGCGGCAACACCTTCCACAACGAGGAGTGGTACGACTGCAACCGCGCCTCGATAGGGGGCCTCTGTGGCAACCGGAACGTGATCCTGAACTCCAGTCAGCCAGACAACAACGTCCGCAACGTCATCGAGGCCAACTGGATCGTGTTCTCTGGCGTGCCACCCGACCAGGACGCCTCGGCCGGGCTCTCGCTCCGTACGAGGTACAACATCGTCCGGCGCAACATCTTCTACCACAACGACTCTTCGGGGGTAGCCCTCAGCAACGACAGCGGCAACCACAACGACGCCAGCAACAACTACATCTTCGGCAACGTCTTCTTCCACAACGGATACATGCTGCTGGATGACTGGGGCCCGAGAAAGAACGGGCTGATGCTGGCCCGCTGGCAGGACACCGCGCTCTACAACCCCATGACCGGCGTGGCCATCAAGAACAACATCTTCCACGACAACCAGCTCCACGCCATCTACTTCTACTATGTGGATGAAGCCGCGCAGGACCTGGCCTCGAACTGGGAGGAGGAAGGGGACCCTTTGTTCCTCTCGGCGGTGGGCGAGCCAGCGCCGAGCGACTTCTACGCCTACGACTTTCACCTGCAGCCGGAGAGCCCCTGCCTCGACAACGGAAGCTTTCTCACCTTCACCGCCAACTCGGGCGAGGAATCCACCCTCCTCGAAGTCGAGGACGCTGGCTACTTCACGGACGGTCTCGGCCTGGTCTCGGGGGACATGATCCAGCTCGAGGGACAGAGCGAGGCGGTGATGCTGACTGCGGTCGACTACGAAGCCAACAGCCTGACCCTGCAATCCCCGCTCTCCTGGTCCGCGCAGACAGGAGTCTCGCTGCCATTTCTGGGCGCCGGTCCGGATCAAGGCGCATACGAGCACGCTCCCTGAGCACGTGCATCACAGGAGTCGAACGAAGGACTCAATGAGTCACCGCAGGTGACTGCCCCGAGACGAGACCGCTCTGGAGTGAAATGTCTGCCCCATCGGAATTCGACCCGTCGTTGTGCGTTGCCGAGCTATCCAGGAGCAACCGCCTGGACCGCTGGTGTCCCCTCCCCCTTCGCTTCCTGAAGCCCGAGCAGCGGGTCCGGGATCTCTGCGCAGCGAACCTCTGTGGAAGCTGGGGCAGGCACCCCCAGTGCCCCCCGCGGGTCGGAACGCTGGCCAAGGCTCGCTCCTTCTTCGCCGGAGCCGACTCGGGTCTCCTGCTTCAAAGGAGCTTTCAGCTCGATCCGCGAGACAAGGAGGAAGAGCGGGACTCCCGCCGCGCCTTCGCCGAGGCCCTGCTCGCCCTCGAGGGAACCCTCCTGGCAGCCGGCGCCCCCAACCCATACGCCCTCTTCGCTGGGCCTTGCGCCCTGTGCGGCCCCTGCCCTGCCCTGGACGGCTCGCCATGTCTCCGCCCAGAGCTGGCCAGACCCTCTGTGGAGGCCCTGGGGGTGGATGTCATGGCCATGCTCGATGCCGTAGGCTGGGATGGCGCCTTCCTGCCGGATCGGTTGACCTGGACCGGAGCCATCCTGTTCCTCGCGGATCCCCCCGGGAGGTGACGGCCGACGTCACTGCCCCCCTGCCGGAGATGGGGAGAACAGGCGGAACCTCTCGAGGTTGGGGCCAGCTCGTTTCAGTGTGCGGCCAGCCAGTCCTCGCCCATGCCGACGTCCACCACGAGAGGTACCGAAAGCTCGTAGGCCCTGGACATCTCCTGGCGAACCGCCTCGCCGAGGGCCTGGGCGCCATCTGATGGCACCTCGAAGACGAGCTCGTCGTGTACCGTGAGGAGCATGCGAGCCTCGGGAAACTCCCGCTCCAGGCGGGCCTGGCATCGCAGCATCGCGAGCTTGATGATGTCCGCCGCGCTGCCCTGGATGGGAGTGTTCCTGGCCATCCGCTCGGCAGAGGCGCGGAGGTTCGGGTTCCGGCTCCTCAGCTCCCCGAGGGGCCTACGGCGGCCGAGGATCGTGGTGACCAGGCCGGAGTCCATGGCCTCCTCCACTACCCGGTCCATATATGCCCTGACACCCGGGTAGCGGGCGAAGTACATGTCGATGTAGCTCTGCGCCACGGCGCGGCCTATCTTGAGCTGCCGCGCCAGGCCAAAGGCGCCCTGCCCGTAGATGACCCCGAAGTTCACGGCCTTGGCGATGCGACGCTGCTCTCGATCCACTGCCTCCCGGGCCACCCCGAAGACCTCCGCCGCGGTCCTGCCATGAACGTCCTCGCCCCGCGCAAAGGCCTCGAGGAGCGCCTCGTCGCCCGACAGGTGCCCTAGCACCCGCAGCTCGATCTGCGAGTAGTCCGCCGACACCAGCAGGTGACCCGCGGGCGCCACGAAGGCCCTCCTGATCTCCCTGCCCAGCTCCGTTCGAATGGGGATGTTCTGCAGGTTGGGCTCCGAGGAAGACAGGCGGCCAGTGGCCGCAACGGCCTGGTTGTAGGAGGTGTGGAGCCTCCCGGTGCGGGGGCTGACGAGCCGAGGCAGAGCGTCCACATAGGTGCCCTTCAGCTTCTGGATCTGCCGGTGCTCGTAGAGCAGCGACGCCACGGGGTGCTCCCCGGCGAGCTGCTCCAGCACGTCGGCGTCGGTGGACTGGCCCGTCTTGGTCTTGCGGACGGGCTTCAGCCCGAGGTGCTCGAAAAGGAGCACCTGGAGCTGCTTGGGGGAGGCGAGGTTCACCCGCATGCCCGAGGCCTCCTCCACTCGCTTCTCGAGCTCGATGAGCTGCCGGCTCATGTCGGTAGATAGCCCCGAGAGCCGCTCCATGTCCAAAGCGACCCCGTGAAGCTCCATGAGGGCGAGGACCCGCGCCAGCGGGATCTCCACCTCCCGCATGAGCGGCTCCAAGTTGGCCTCCCGGATCCTCGGCTCGAGCCGCCGGGCCAGCAGGAAGGTGGCCTCGGCGTCCTCGGCCGCGTAACGAGTGGCGAGATCTATCTCCACCTCGTCGAAGGGTCGCTGGGACTTGCCCGTGCCGCAGACGTCCTTGTAGGTGATCATCCGATGCCCGAGCTCCCTGGCCGCCAGGGCGTCGAGGCCATGGCTCGGCTGGGACGGGTCGAGCAGGTACGAGGCGATCATCGGATCGCAGCCCACGCCCCGCAGGGAGACGCCGTGGCGCAGGAGCACCGCGGTCTCGTACTTGTGGTTCTGCATGTGGAGCCGCGGGGCATCGGCCGTGAGGCAAGGTCCGAGCCTCTCGAGGACCTCCCCTGCCTTGAGCTGCGGCCCGGTCGCGAGCCCTCGATGACCCACGGGCACGTAGGCGGCCTCTCCGGACCCCCAGCACAGGGCGACCCCCACGAGGTCGGCGTCTGCCGGGCGCAAGCTGGTCGTCTCGAGGTCCACTGCCAGCTCCCCACGCGACTCTGCCAGGGCCAGCACCTCCTCCAGGCGCTCCAAGCTCCTGATGGTCTCGTAGCGGCTTCGATCCAGCGTCACCCCGAGGGGAGCAGCAGCGGCGAAGACCGGGCCTTCGCCACTCGCCTCGAGCGCTGCCGGCGGTGCGACCGTCGAGGATGCTGCGGAGGCCTCTGGAGCTGCGGGCGCATCGGGCGGTTCAGGGGCAGCAGGGCCCTCCTGTGAATGAGACGCCCCGTCCTGGACTCCGAGAGCAGAAGAAGCTTCGGGCTCTGCCTGGCCAGGGGCGGCCGAAGACGGGGCCGCGTCGCCAGCCTCTGTTCTCGCCTCCCTTGCAGAAGGCTCCTCGACCGGCGGCGCCTCCAGGTCGAAGGCCAGGCTCCCCTGAGCTAGTCCCACCTGGGTCCTCGGCCGCGAGCCTCGCTGGGGCTCGGGACCCTCGGCGGCGGGGTCGTTCCGCGCCGTCGGGGACGCGGGCGCGGGCGCGGGCGTGGGCGTGGGCGTGGGCGCGGGCGCTGGCGGGGCGGTGTCCGGCCCTGGGCTGGACGCTTCCACCGCGGCGAAGGAGCGCACCTGGGCAAGCATTCGCGAGAAATCCAGCTCCTCGAAGAGGGAGGCCACGGCCAAAAGATCCACGGGCTTCCTGGCGAGGCCCTCGAGCCCAATTGGCAGCTCCAGATCTCGCGCGAGGCTCACCAGGCGCGCAGAGAGCCTCGCCATCTCCGCCTGCTCCAGCAGGGTCTGGCCGCGCTTGCCCTTGATGGTGCTGGCAGCCCCGAGGACGCCCTCGAGGTCTCCGTGCTCCTCGAGGAGGGCCGCCGCGGTCTTGGGCCCTATGCCCGACACCCCGGGGACGTTGTCGGTCGCGTCTCCCATCAGGGCAAGAAAGTCCCTCACCTGCTCGGGCCACACCCCCAGCTTCTCCTTCACGGCGGCTGCGTCGTAGTGCTTGTCCTTCATCGTGTCCCAGAGCTGCACCCTGGGACCGACGAGCTGCATGAGATCCTTGTCCGAGGAGACGATGGTCACGTCGAAGTCATCCTGCACCGCGAGGGTGGCGAAGGTGGCGAGCAGGTCGTCGGCCTCCACGCGCCGGTCCTCGAGCACCGGGATGCCGAAGGCGGCGGTGACGCGGCGGCAGAGCTCGAACTGAGGGATGAGATCCTCTGGAGCCGGAGGTCGTTGAGCCTTGTACTCCGGATAGATCTCCGCTCGAAAAGTCTTGGAAGGCGGCCCGTCGAAGGCCACCGCAACATGGGTCGGCTTGCCCTCGGAGAGGAGCTTCACCAGCATCGAGGTGAAGCCATACACCGCGTTGGTCGGGATCCCGCGCCTGCTGGTGAGTGGCCGGACCGCGTGGTAGGCGCGGTGAATGAAGGAGCTGCCGTCCACAAGGAAGAGCCTGCGCTGCGCCATGATCGTCACTTGATCTCCTCGCGGAGCCTGTGGTCCCGGCGCGATCGCAAGGACCCGGGCGCCGAGCCGCCTCTTAGGGCCAGGATATGCGCATCCAAGCCTCGTCGCAACGCGCCCTGACACGCGCCCTGACACGCGCCCTGACACGCCCATAATCGTCGGGCGCCATCTTTGCGCGGTACTTGTAGTGGTAGGATGCCTTCTATGCACCTTTGCAAACATGCACCCCTTACACTCGGGCAAGTTGGGCTGGTCACGGTGAATCCACCATCGGGCTGTGGCGACAACAGGAGCGAGGTTTTTAGGACTTACATCATCTCCGCCACTATCGCCGTGCCGAGGTCGAACCTGTACCCACTTGACTGCTACCGGATTCCTGGAGGCTCGGATGGATCGAATACTGGCTCGCCTTCCAGGACGTGCCCCTCCTCATCCACGAGCCCGAGCTGCCTGAGGTCGAGGAGGTACCAGTTCCAGCTCTGGGGAGAGGGCCCCGTGAACTCAGCCACGAGGAGGTGCTGGTCCGACAGGCGCATGGCCCTCAGGTAGCCTGACTGCACGGTCACACGGCGCATGACTTCGGAGTCGATGTCGTAAAGGGCCACATCCGAGGGCCAGAAGGTGAGCTGCCCGTCGGTGCGGTAGTGCGTTGTGGAAAGGGCCACGACGCGGCCGTGCACGTCGCCCAGGGGATTGGTGCCCTCGAGCTCGGTGATGATCGTCGAGTCACCCGTGGGGATGTGATGGAGCATGAGATGAGAGGGCGGCTCCAGGTAGACGTCTCCTCCCTCCCACAAAATGTAGTCCCCATGGGTGCGAACATGGTACTGGAGCCTCGGCTTGCTCGCCTCCACTGCCGTCACCTCGCCGGTCTCGAGGTCCTTGTAGAGGACCGTCCGGCCCTGGGACTGGGGATCGGGATCCTGGACATAGGCGGCCCACACTAGGTAGCGCTCACTCAGCTCGAAGGACTCCACCAGGGCATCGGTGGGGGCAAGCTCGGTCACCTCCATGG
>JAVEWA010000327.1:0-7620 GCA_034004785.1 Polyangia bacterium | reverse complement strand
CTTCTACGGGGGCGCCCTCTCCTGCACCAGCTCCTGCAACCACAACACCAGCACGTGTTTGGGCAGGTGCGGGGACGGGACATTACAGTCGGGGGACGAGCAGTGCGAGCCAGGACAGCTGGGAGGAGCCGACTGCCAGGACTTCGGTTTCTACGGCGGAGAGCTCTCCTGCACTGCGGGCTGCCTGTTCGACACGACTGGCTGCTCGGGGCGTTGCGGGGACGGTACATTCCAGTCTGGTTTCGAGCAGTGCGAGGGCACCGAGCTAGGTGGCAAGACCTGCGAAGACTTTGGCTTCTACGGTGGCAGCCTCTCCTGCAGTTCGTTCTGCACACACGACATCTCGGGCTGTGCCGGCCGCTGCGGAGACGGGGAGTTGCAGCCATCCGTCGAGCAGTGCGATGGGATGCCGGTCGTCGGCAAGATCTGCCCGGACTTCGGCTTCTACAGAGGGTTTGTTTCCTGCACCTCGGGCTGTGCCTACGATCCCTCCACCTGCGAGGGCAGGTGCGGAGACGGGGTGAAAGATCCTGAAGAAGGCTGCGATGAAGGAGACGCAAACAATTCCTGGGATCCCGACGCCAACTGCCGCCCCTCCTGTCAACCTAGACGCTGCGGAGACGGTGTCCGCGACGACAAGAGTGGCGAGATCTGCGACGATGGCAACAACGTGGCCGGTGACGAGTGTAGCCCCGACTGCCTCTCCAAGGAGGTATGCGGCAATGGCTACGTCGACCTGATAAACGGAGAGGAGTGCGACGACGGCAATCTCGTGGGGGGGGACGGATGCAGCACAGGTTGTCTGGTGGAATACTGCGGCAACCACAGGCTGGATCCAGGGGAGGTGTGTGATGACGGCAACCACCTGAACGGAGACGGCTGCAGCCCGGATTGCCAGTCGGATGAGACATGTTCCAACGGTTACGTGGACTGGGTACTGGGGGAGGAGTGTGACGACGGCAACAAGGTGGATGGAGACGGGTGCAACCAGCTCTGCGGAGTGGAGCGTTGCGGAAACTCCTATGTGGAGCCGGACGAGGTCTGTGACGACGGCAACAACCTGCCATCGGACGGCTGCAGCCCGGATTGCCAGTCGGACGAGACCTGCGGCAACGGTTACGTGGACTGGGCGCTTGGAGAGGAGTGCGACGACGGCAACGCGCTTGGCCACGACGAGTGCTCGAACGACTGCATCAAGGAGTCGCTGGTCTGGACCGATCGCTTTACTGGCAACAAGCCAGAAAGGCGCACCGAGACGGCGATGGCATTCGACGTCGGACGCGGCGTGCTCGTGCTCTTCGGCGGCCTTGGCAAGACCGGCCCACTCTCTGACACATGGGAGTGGAAGGGCGGCGCCTGGCGCAGGATCTATCCGCAGCAGTCGCCTTGGCCGCGAGCCTATCATCAGATGGTGTACGACGCCCGCCGTGGTCGGGTTGTGCTCTTTGGCGGAGGGCCGGACACGACCTTCACCTACGACGATTCCATCTGGGAGTGGGACGGGAAGAACTGGACTCGAATCACTCCGACCTTGACCCCTGCCGCCAGGATTCGGCACCGCATGGCCTATGACTCGGGCCGCGGCGTGGTGGTTGTCCATGGGGGCTACTACAACGACTCGGGCACCTTGATTGCGCTCACAGACACATGGGAGTGGAACGGTGTGCTCGGGCAGTGGACCATGGGCAGCGCAGGTCCGGCTCCGGTAGTGAGTCCCGAGAGCCCCATGGCCTACGACCCGGTCACTGGCGTCACGATCCTGCTGGATGTTCCGTCAAACCCGCTCGAGGACGGGGCCACCTATCAGTGGAACGGGTCTCAGTGGATTGGGCCAGTTGACTATCTTGCCCACGCAGCGCGGCCCTTTGGCGCGCTTTGCTACGATGTGAGCTTGAGCAGGATCATAATGCAAGGCAACGGCACTTGGGCCTTCAATGGCACATCCTGGGTCGATGCCGGGATACCCGGGCCCGATCTGAGCGCCGCCTGGTATACGATGGCCCATGATCCAGCCACGATGCGGCTCTATCTGCTGGCATACTGGAGCCAGCCCACTCCTGTGATGTCCATCTTCGAGCGAGAGAACTCCTCGTGGAGCGGGCTGAATACTCCCAGCTTGCCGCCATCGCGCGCTTTTCATGGGATGGCCTTCGATTCAGCCCGGGGGAAGACGATCATATTTGGCGGATTGGTGGATATCGATCGGGTGGAGGACCCGCTTGGAGACATCTGGGAGTGGAACGGCCACTCCTGGAAGGAGCTGTGGCCCGAACACGCGTCTCCCGAGCCTCGGGGCATGATCCAACTGGCCTACGACTGGGAACGGGAGAGAGTGGTGCTGTTTGGAGGATATGGATTGGGCGGCATCATTTACGATGACACATGGGAGTGGGACGGCCAGGAGTGGGAGAGGCTCCTCCCCCACGATTCGCCACCTGCCCGCTTCGGCTACTCCATGGGCTACGACCCGAAGCAGGGCAGAACCGTGCTGTTCGGGGGATTTGGGCAGTTGGGCAACCTGTTGTACGACACATGGGAGTGGGACGGCGTGGATTGGCTGCGTGGTTCCGGTTCTACAGATCCTCATGAGCGGTTCTTTGCTTCCATGGCATTTGCTCCAGACTCGGGAATGCTCCTCCTGAAGGGTGGTACCCAGGACGACTTCACCGCCCTTGATGACTTCTATACCCTGCAGGGAGACACTTGGACCCTCCTCGGAAGTGACCTAGCCTCGGCGCGCTATGGCCACGCCATGTTCACCGACTGGTTCCAGTCCAAGTTGCTCTCATTCGGTGGGCGGATCAGCGCGAACTACACAGACAGCACCTTCGTCTGGCAGGACGGCAAGTTCGAATTGGTCTATCCGGCTTCGACTCCGAGGCCCAGGGCTGGCCAGGGCATGGCCTTTGACGCCCTCAGGGCGGAGGCCGTCCTCTTCGGAGGTTTCGGCGACAACGATGTCGCCACCCAAGACACTTGGTCGCTGTCCATGTCTGCGGCCAGCTCCAGCTACGAGGTATGCGAACGGGCCATGGACTTGGACGGCGATGGCCTGGCTGGCTGCCTCGATCCAGACTGCTGGGGCTTCTGCGATCCCTTCTGCCCGCCGGGCCAGGCGATGCTCTGTGGAGCCAATCCGGCCAATTGTGGCGACGGCTTCTGCAGCCTTGTGGAGAGCTGCCGGCTCTGTCCGGCGGACTGCGGGCCTTGCGTGATCTGCGGGGACCACCTCTGCGAGGTTTCCTTCGAGAGTCAGGTGAGCTGCCCGGGGGACTGTACACCCTGGTGAGCAGTGCCTGACCGTAGCTTCTGAGGCGGCTCATCCGCCATCGGTGCTCTCGTCGAGGCTCCAACCGCGTCAGAGGGCCGTCTTTGTCCTTGCCATCCCTCTCTGGGAGGATACACTCCCGGCCCGGGCGCCTTCGCGGGCCCTGGTGAACCTTGGGATCGGAGAGTATCCGCATGAAAATCCACGAATACCAGGCGAAGGAGATCCTCAGGTCCTTCGGGGTGGCGACTCCCCTGGGCGGTCCGGCCACCACCGCAGGGGAGGCTTTCTCCCTCGGGGAGCGGATCGCCAGTGAGACGGGCAGCGAGGTTCTGGTGGTGAAGGCGCAGATCCACGCGGGAGGCAGGGGAAAGGGCCGCTTCCTCGAGGACCCCTCCCTCGGGGGCGTCCAGGTGGTCAAGGGAGCCGCCGCCGCCAGGGACATGGCCGCCCGGATGCTCGGCAAAACCCTGCGAACTCATCAGACCGGGCCCGAGGGAAAGCAGGTGAGCCGGATCCTCGTCGAGCAGGGCGTGGAGATCTCGAGGGAGCTCTACCTCGGCATGGTCTTGGACCGGGCCCAGGCGAGGGTGACGATCATGGCCTCCACCGAGGGAGGCACGGAGATCGAGGAGGTGGCGGCCAGGACGCCAGAGAAGATCCTCAAGCGCTCGATCGATCCCGCCATCGGCTTCCAGCCCTACCTCGCCCGAGAGCTCGCCTACGGGCTCGGCTTGGAGGAGGCGCCAGCCAAGAACGCTGCCGCCTTCATGGCCGCCCTCGCAAGGGCTTACGAGGCAATCGACGCATCGCTGGCCGAGATCAATCCGCTCGTGGTCACCCGCTCTGGCGAGGTCCTTGCCCTGGACGCCAAGGTGAACCTCGATGACAACGCTCTCTTCCGGCACGCCGAGCACGAGGCGCTCAGGGACCCCAGCGAGGAGGACCCGGCAGAGCTCGAGGGGAAGCGCTGGGGCCTCTCCTTCATCAAGCTGTATGGGAGCATCGGCTGCATGGTAAACGGCGCCGGCCTGGCCATGTCCACAATGGACATCATCAAGCAGGCCGGGGGCGAGCCAGCCAACTTCCTGGACGTCGGGGGCGGGGCCAAGGCCGACCAGGTCGCGGCGGCCTTCAAGATCATCACGAGAGACCCCAACGTGAAGGGGATCTTCATCAACATCTTCGGCGGCATCATGCGCTGCGACACCCTCGCCGAGGGAGTGGTGGCGGCGGTTCGGGAGGTGGGCCTCGGGGTGCCGCTCGTCGTTCGTCTGGAGGGGACCAACGTGGAGCTCGGCCGGAAGATCCTCGCCGAGTCCGGCATGGACATCCTCTCTGCCGAGGACATGGCCGACGGCGCAAAAAAGATCGTGGAGCAGACCCGATGAGCATCTGGGTGAACTCGGAGACCAGGGTCCTCGTTCAGAACATCACCGGGCGCACCGGGCGGTTTCACACCCAGCGCATGCTCGGGGACGGGACCAAGATCGTTGCCGGCTCTGCCCCAGGCAAGGCGGGGGAGAAGGTGGAAGGGGTGCCCGTCTGGAACACGGTGGCCGAGGCGGTGCGAGAGACGGGGGCCAACGCGTCGGTGGTGTTCGTCCCTGCCCCGGGGGCGGCGGACGCCATGCTGGAGGCCGCCGCGGCCGGCGTCAAGGTGGTGGTTGTCATTACCGAGGGCATCCCGACTCTGGACATGGTCCGGGCGCTGCCAGTGGCCCGCTCCTTGGGCGCGAGGATCATCGGCCCGAACTGCCCGGGGATCATCTCGCCCGGCCAGTGCAAGATCGGCATCATGCCCTACTACATCCACAAGCCCGGCAGGGTGGGAGTCATCTCCCGCTCGGGCACCCTCACCTACGAGGCCGTGGATCAGCTCACCAGGCTCGGGCTGGGACAGTCCACCTGCATCGGCATCGGCGGGGATCCGGTGATCGGCTCTACCTTCGTGGACGTGCTCGGAGCCTTCGAGGAGGATTCCGACACCGACGCGGTCCTCATGATCGGCGAGATAGGGGGCAGCGCCGAGGAGGAGGCCGCCGCCTTCGTGAGGTCCAAGATGAGCAAGCCCGTCGCCGCCTTTATCGCGGGGCAGACCGCGCCTCCTGGCAAGCGAATGGGCCACGCCGGCGCCATTATCGCAGGGGGCAAGGGCACTGCCCGAGAGAAGATCGCCGCCCTCCGGGAGGCAGGAATCGAGGTGGCCGATAGCCCCGCTCGCATGGGAGTAGCCCTGCGGGCGGCCCTGGGGCGCCATCGCGCCTGACGGATCAAATTCACCCAGCGCCTGGGCTTGACCCCTGGCGCCCAACCCGCGACCCTGGAGAGCAGAACCAATGGAACGCACCTACGCCATGATCAAGCCTGACGCCGTGGAGAAGGGAGCAGTGGGGCCCATCCTCACCGCCATCACCGAGGCGGGCCTCAAGGTAGTGGCCCTGAAGATGACGCGGCTCACCAAGGCCCAGGCCGAGGGATTCTACGGCGTGCACAGAGAGCGGCCATTCTTCGCCGAGCTCACCACCTGGATGGCTTCTGGTCCCGTGGTGGCCATGATCCTCGAGGGCGAGGGCGCCATCGCCAGGTGGCGCGAGCTCATGGGCCCAACCGACGCAACGAAGGCGCCAAAGGACACCATCCGCGGCCGCTTCGGCACCAGCATCCAGACGAACGCCGTGCATGGCTCCGACGCGCTAGAGACCGCGGCCTTCGAGATGTCCTTCCTCTTCTCGGGCGCAGAGCTGGCCGCCCTCGAGGGCTGACAGGGCGCTTTGCCCCAGGTCCCTGGCCCCGAGGAGCTCATGCCGGACCCCCAATCGCCCGCACCGTCCAGGCTGCCCGGCGGCCCGGCGGGGGATCCACGTCCGGATCTCCGGGATCTGTCCCATGAGGAGCTCGAGGCCCTAGTCGGCGAGCTCGGGGAGTCGAGGTTCCGGGCGGATCAGCTCTTTCGCTGGATCCACTCGAGGGGAGCGTCCTCCTTCGAGGAGATGACTGACCTGGGCAAGGACTTCAGGCAGCGCCTGGGAGAGTCGTCGCGGCTTGGCACCCTCGAGCATCTCGAGACCGTGACGTCGGCGGACGGGAGCGCCAAGCTCGGCTTCCGCACCGGCGACGGCCGGATCGTCGAGAGTGTGCTGATGCCAGAGGACCGGAAGGTCTCGGTGTGCCTCTCGACCCAGGTTGGGTGTGGCATGGGCTGCGCGTTTTGCGCCACAGCTCGCCTCGGCCTCGGCCGAAGCCTTACGGCCGGGGAGATAGTCGATCAGCTCTACCGGATCCGGGCCCAGATGGAGGCCACGGGGGATCGCCGCCGCATTTCGAACATCGTGTACATGGGCATGGGCGAACCCCTGGCGAACCCCAAGGGAACGCTCCGTTCGCTGGAGCTTTTGCTTCACCCTCTAGGCGCGAGCCTGTCCACCAGGAGGATCACCGTCAGCACGGCGGGAGTGATCCCAGGCCTGGAGCTCCTCGCGGCGGCGCCGCACCAGGTGAACCTGGCCATCTCCCTCAACGCCACCACCCAGGAGGTGCGGGCCCGGCTCATGCCGATAGCCCGTCAGTACCCTCTCGATCGGCTCCTCGGCGCCGTGCGCGCCTTTCCCCTGGAGAAGCGCCGCCGCATCACCTGGGAATACGTGCTCATCTCGGGGGTGAACGACAGCGATGAGGACGCAAGGCGCCTCCCGCGGCTCATAGCGGGCATCCCCAGCAAGCTGAACGTGATCGTCTTCAACCCGATCGATGGCTGCGAGCTGCGCGCACCCCGGCCCGAGCGTGTGGAGGCCTTTTGCGAGCCAGCGCGCAGGGCCGGCTACACCGTGATGCTCAGGCAGAGCCGGGGCGCCGACGTATCGGCCGCCTGCGGCCAGCTGGCAGGGAGATTAAGCGTAAGCCAATCGTGATGGGCCTCTCGCCGGCCTCCTGGGATATACTGATGGCGGTCCAGGTGGCCGGAGGTGCGCGATGGAACGAGGATCGGGAGAGGCTCGCAGGACAGGGGAGCGCCCGAGGACGGGAGGGCTCTCCTGGGGGCCGGGGAGCCCGCCGTACTCCAGCGCCATCGTCCTCGCTCTGTCCTGTTGGCTGTTCCTAGGGGCGTCCGTGGCGGTGGCGGTGCCCACGGGCATGAGCCCGTACCTCTATGGCATGCACGACGAGCCATCCGCTGGCCTGCTAGCGGGCGCGGGCAACTGCGGCCGGGGCTGGATCACCGAGCTCCAGTACATCGGCTGGGGCGGCTCCTGCGGGGGATTCGACCGCTCGGCCCGGGCAAGCGCGGGCATCGGCACCATCATGCGCCTCGACTCGGGGGGGTCGCCCCAGCTCCCGACGAACCCGGCGGA
>JAVEWA010000326.1:0-7622 GCA_034004785.1 Polyangia bacterium | reverse complement strand
CTTCCCCACCGTCAACCAGGTCATGGCGGAGTTCTTCTCGCCTCCCTACCCGGCCCGGGCAGCGGTGCAGGTGGCGGCCCTGCCAAGAGGCGTGGACGTGGAGGTGGACGCCGTGGCGGTGCTTCGTTGAGTGATGCGACCGCGAGCCGCGGCGCGATCGAGTCCGTGCTGCTCGTAATCGGCGACGAGCTCCTCGCGGGGGAGATCGCCGACCTTAACGGGCCCTGGCTGGCAGAGGCGCTGGCCTCGGAGGGGATCCACGTGGTGGAGATGAGGGTGCTGCCAGATGATCTCGGCTTCATTTCGAAAGCCCTCGAGGCCGCCTGTGACAAGTCCCACCTGGTGATCCTCTGCGGAGGCCTGGGACCCACCTCGGACGACCTCACCACAGAGGCCGTGGCCCTGGCCCTGGGAGTCGAGACCAGCCTGGACGAGGGGGCTTGGGCCGCCATCCAGGCCCTCTTCGCGGCGCGGGGGATGAAGCTCCCTCCCGGAAACGAGAAGCAAGCCGTCTTCCCAGCGGGGGCCGAGGTCCTCCCGAACGCCCAAGGCACTGCGCCTGGCTTTCTCACCACCTCGCGAGGCGGCGCCCGCGTGGCGGTGCTCCCTGGCCCACCACGGGAGAACCGCGCCATGTTCACCTCGGAGCTGCTCCCCCGACTGCGCTCCATCTTCCCTTCGGCGCCTCGCTGGGAGACCAGAGTCCTGCGCGTATTCGGGCTGCCGGAGTCCACTGTCGGCCAGCGGCTCAGGCAAGTGGAGGCGGCGCACCCCTCGGTCCGGGTCGGCTACCAGGCCAGGTTCCCAGAGATCCTCGTGAAGCTCAGGTACCAAAGCGACGCGCAAAGTGAGATCGAGTCGGCGGCAGCCGGCGTACGCGCCGCCTTGACTCCCTTCGTCTACGCCGAGGGGAGCGCTCCCCTGCCCGAAGTCCTTGGCCGCCGCGCCATGGGCCTCGGCCTGCGCCTTGTCGCCGCCGAGAGCTGCACCGGGGGTTGGGTGGGCAAGCTCCTCACGGACACTCCCGGCTCGAGCGCCTGGTTCGAGGAGGCGCTCGTCACCTACTCCAACTCTGCCAAGGTCGAGCTCCTGGAGGTCGCCCCGGCTCTCCTCGAGGAGCACGGCGCGGTTTCGGAGCCCGTGGCGGCTGCCATGCTGCGCGGCGCCTTGGCCCGCTCTCGCGGCCGAGCCCAGGTTGGGGTTGCCATCACGGGCGTTGCCGGCCCGGAGGGAGGAACAGAGGCGAAACCAGTCGGGACGGTGTGCATCGCCTTTGGAAGCGCGGAGGAGCTCGAGACCCGGACTCACCGCTTCCCCTTCGATCGAGACCGCAACCGGCTCCTGGCGGCATGGTCCTCCCTTGGACACCTCCTTCGATGGCTCGATGAGCGCCCCGCCTGAGAACGCCGGAAAAGGATGGCTCTCCGGCCCCGAGAGACCGGGAGCAGACCCCCTGCTCACATGCCCTTGACGAAGAGCCAGCGCCCCTTGTGGCGCCTCAGCACGAAGCTGTTGCGATCCGCGTGACGCCTCCAGCGCCCGGGCGCGAGCTCGTACGAAGCCTCGATGCGAGCCTCGACCACGGCGAGATCCGGCGCGTCGAAACGCACCCTGGGCTTGAAGATGGCGTAGCGCAGCTGGATGACCCCTCCAACGGTCCTGTCGAGGGTCCGGAGGAGCGCGTCGTGATCGACGTCGTCGCTCGGGGAAGGCGTGCCAGCGCCGTCCAGGTACTTGGGATGGACCATGGTCTTCAGGGTCTTTACGTCCCGGGCGATCATGGCGCGCCTGTAGGCGGCCAGCGCCTCGAGCACCTCCGCCTCCCCCGGCTTGCCGCCTGGAGCCCGGCACTTGGTCGTCATGGGGTAGCTCGCCACCTGGGCGATCACGGCCGGAGGAAGCTTGGCGCCGAGCCCGGCGAAGCTCTCCCGCACCAGACGCAGGTTCAGCTCCGGGCGGTAGGGAACGATGGCCTCGGCGCGCGCGCCCAGGGTTCCGAGCAGGTCCATCACCGTGACGGGGACATCGCAGCTCCTCGCGTCCAGCTTGATCGGGACCGGCGGGTCCTTGCTCCCTGGCCTTCGGAAGTGCACCACCCCCGCCTTGGGCTCATAGACGATCTGCCACTTCGTGTAGTCTCCCTGCCTCACGCTGTCCAGCGTGGCAAAGGCCCGGCTCACCAGGTCCACCTTGCCGTCAATCCGCTCCGTGGCGCTCTGGGCGGCGCGCAAAAAGCGCGATAGCGACGCCCTGTCCCGCGGCGGGGCGCGCTTGCCCGCCTTCCGGAGGTAGGCCGCCCTGTGACGCAGAGAGGCGGCATAGGCGTCGTTGGTGATCGCGCGCACTGGCAGGGCGGGCCCAGAGTGGATCACGAGCTTGCCCTCCAGGTGCTCCACTGCGGCGCAGGCCCCGCTCCTGTCGCAGAGGAAGTAGTGCACGTCGGCGTGGACCCGCGACACCTGGAGCCGCCTCACCATGGCCAGGGCCTCGTCCAGGGTGGCGGCTCGATCCAGGAGATACTGGATGAGCTGAAGCTCGTTGACGGTCTCCCTCCCGGCCCCAAGTGGCGGATGCCTGGTGCCGTTCAGCCAGAGGATCTCCACCACCAGACCCCTCTCGTTCATCCCTCCGAGGGGGAGCTCCCTGCCGTACTGGTTGAAGGTGACCGAGGCGTACAGGGACTCCCACTTGGCCGCCTTGCCAGAACCCATGATCAGGGCCTGCTTGGCCACGCCCCGCCGGTTCTGCACGAGGAGGCCATGTCCCACGTGAAAGTCGTAGCCCTTGGCCACCACCAGCCCCCTTTCCGAGGACAGACAGAACGCGGTGCATGCCTCGGTCCTGGGCACAGCGACAAGCTGTAAGAAGCAGAGAAGAAGCACGACACTCGCGGTGCGTCTCATGGGCGGCTCCCATCGTCCTCGGCTCGGCCTCGTGTTCTGGATCATCGCTCTTGCTTCCGCATGATAGCACCCCCCAAGGAGAGATGGCAGCGAAGGCTCGGAAGCGACCGCTTTCGCAAATACGAGCTGCGCACCTCGGCCAGCCGTCAGCCCTCGGCCGGGATGAAGCGGGCCCGGTAGCGAGCAAAGCGGCGCCTCATCACGGCTATGGCCTCTGGGCTGCTGTCCACCAAGGTCACCTCCCGGCCCAGGCTGGCCCCGGCTACCCCAAAAGAGCCGCTGCCCGCGAAGAAGTCCAGGAGCCGATCTCCCGGCAGGGAGTGCACCCTGACGATCCGGGTGAGGATGCCGAGCGGCTTCTGCGTGGGATAACCGGTCTTCTCCCTGCCGTTCGGGCTCACTATCGTATGCCACCAGCAGTCGGTCGGTGTCTTGCCCCGTGCGGCCTTCTCGGGACCCACGAGGGCCGGGGCCAGGTAGGGGATCCGGTCGACCTCGTCGAAGTTGAAGCAGTAGTCCCCCTCGGTCTTGGAGTACCACAGGATGCTGTCGTGCTTGGGCGACCAGCGCCTCGTCGAACGGGCGCCGTAGTCGTAAGCCCAGATGATCTCGTTCACGAAGCAGCCGCGGCCGAAGATCCGATCCAGCTCCACCTTGACGTAGTGGACCTCCCTGCAGTCGAGGTGCACGAAGAGACTCCCCCTTGGCGCGAGCAGGCGATGAGCCTCCATCAGCCTCGGGACCAAGAATCCCAGGTAATCGTCGAACTTGTCGGGATACTCGCTCGCACCCACCAGTGTCGTTCGGTACCTGCGGCCCTGGAAGCCGACCCGGTCTCCTTCTTCATCGCGCTCGGTCTTCACGCGCGTCCTCGTCTGGGCGCGCCCGGTGTTGAAGGGCGGATCTATGTAGATCAGGTCGAAGCTCCCGCCCCGCATCCGGCTGAGGGCCTCGAGGTTGTCTCCGTGGATCACCACGACCGACCCGGCGCCGGGAGGACATGCGGGGATCGGGAAGTCCCGGATGCCCGATCCGGCGGATCGCCTCTTGCTTCTCCCTGTCTGCATCTGGCGGCTCACGCGACTTGCTCCACCGCTCCCTTCATGGGACAGCGTGTTTCTACCCTGTCCCGCTGCCACACCGCAACGGCTCCATGAGGCTCGCATCCACGATCTCTGATTGCCTGCACCCGAGGCAAAGGGCGAGGCAAAGGGCGAGTTGCTTCCAAGGAGAGAGCCGCACATAATACGGCTCGTCTCCACATGGTCAGGCTCGAGGACATCAGATGAACGACGGCGCAAAAGGTTCGCGACCACGGCTGACCCGCTGGCTCACCGAGACCCTTGATGGGCTCATCGGAAAAAGACCAGAGCCCAGAGGGGCGGCGCCCTCTGGGCCGAGCCGTCTGCCTGCCTCGCCCCAAGGCAGGCAGATGACCAAGGCCCGGCCTGCGGCGGCGGCGCCCCGCGTCGAAGCAAAGCCAGGGGACGCGCCGTCTTCCCCTGCCGGGGCGGCACCAGAGCAGGCCAAGGGGCGGCATGTCAGCCAGGCCAAGGAAGCCCAGCAAGGCCCCCGGAAGGCGGCGCCCGAAGGGCAGCCGACCGCCGCCGAGCCCCAGCGCGAGCCCCAAGGATCGAGGCCAGGCGGCCCCGACGTCCGATCCTTGCGGTGGAAGGAGCCCTCTTTGCCGCGGCCCACGGCGAGCGAAGCCCCCGCAGGGAGCGCGCCCACGACCGGCGACCGAGGGACCCAGCCACAGCCCGAGACCCACGAGCAGGAGCTCAAGCGCGTCAGGAGGGAGCTAGCCGACGCCCAGCTCATGCTGATGGGCAAAGAGGCCGAGTTTCGCAACGAGCTAAAGGAGCTTCGGGGACGCAACGCCGAGCTCCTCGACAGGATCGTCCGGCTCACCCAGCGGGACAGGGAGCTGCAGGCCCGCATAGTCGATGCACAGTTCGACGGCTCGGGCGCCAAGGCCGAGGTCAAGAAGCTGGATGAGGAGCTGCGGGACCTGCGCAGGGCCTACCAGCGCAAGGAGAAGGAGCTCCAGACCCTCACCGCGAGGGTGGAGGAGCTTCAGCGCTCGGGGGCCGAAGCCGAGGAGCGCCTTGGAGAGTGCGGGGAAGGGCTCGAGCAGGAGAGAGCGGCCCTCCACGAGGTCCACGCGCGCATCCGCGAAAACCTGGCGGCGGTGGCAGATCTCACCTCCGAGAGAGACAGGCTGAGAGGCAGGCTCGTCAGCGCGGAGGGAGGGATGTCTGCCTTGAAGGAGCACCTCCGCGAGGCGCTCACGCGAAAGGCTCGGCCCAGCGAGAGCGACCGCCCTGGAGACGAGGGCGAGGCCGCACCCAGGAAAGCCGCTGAGACCCGTCCGCAGAGGCCGGCCGCCGCCATGGCCACTGCCGAGGAGGAGACCTCCGCCGGTCCGTCGGAAAAGACCTTGGCCGCCGGATCACAGGATCCGGCTCGAACGGCGACAGCCACGATCGCGGCGCCGTCCGGGTACGTCTCCACCGCCACTGGCCACAGCATATTTGCCACTGGGTCAACGAGGCATCGGGCGGCTGCGCTGTCCGCCTCCGAGAGGCGCGCCGCGCGATCGAGCCTTGCCATCGCAACCCTCAGATCCTTCGAAGAGCGTGGGGGCATCCCGCTCCTGCCCGATCCAGGTTTCGAGGCCTCGCCGCCCACCAGGCCGCCCGCCAAGGGGGAGCCGGCCTCCAGCTCCCCCCGGCCCGGCGGCTCATTCGACAGCAACGGCGGCAAGGCAGGGGACCAGGCCCGCCTCGGCCAGCGGAGCCGGTCCGATCGGGGCGGGCGATCTCGCGGTCCCCGCGAGCCGAGGAGCGGGGCCGGCGGGGCCGGCCGGGCGCCTCAGGATGGCCGCTCGAGGGGGCGCTCCGGCAGGGGAAGCTCCCGAGGCAGGGGACCGGATCGATAGGGATCGTCGCGCTCGCCCCTCGGCCTCGAGCGGCGAATCGGCATCGTGCCTCGTATGGGGAGAGGCCTGGTCCCTACACGGATCGGTCTCGATCCGGCCATATTAGGCGGTGGAGCTGGAGCTGGAGCCTCAGGCCGAGACCGCTGGCGAGGATCCACTCAGCGAGGGTGGATGGGGGAAGGTACCCGCTCGCAGGCGAAAGCAGCACCGGGACGCGCCCCAGCAGATCGTGCCGAGAGGCGACCTCCAGGGCGTAGTCGAAGTCCTCCCTGCCGGTGAGCACGAGCTTCACCTCGTCACCCGCGTGGAGATCGTCGAGGTTGTCCCACCGGTTGCTCTGCGCCTCCCCAGAGCCAGGGCACTTCACATCGACTATCCGGTGCACCCGTGGATCCAGGCCCAGTATGTCGAGCGAGCCGTTTGTCTCCAGGATCACCTGGCGGCCCAGGTCGCAGAGAGCGCGGAGCAGATCCGGCGTCCCAGGCTGAAGCAGCGGCTCGCCCCCGGTCACGATCACGAGATCATCGCCAGCCCCGACCGCGGCCACCAGGGCCTCCAGGCTCATGACGGTGCCCGCGTCACGGGCGTAGGCCGTGTCACAGTACCGGCATCGCAGGTTGCACCCCGCCAGCCTCAGGAACCTCCCAGGGAGACCGGCCATGGTCGTCTCGCCCTGCAGTGACCTGAAGATCTCGCAGATCTCGAAGGAGCGCTCTGTTCTTCTCATGACTAGGCTGTCCCTTGGTCGCGCGGACCTCGCGGCCACGCAAGCCTAGTCCGCAAAGGGAGCGCTGCACAAGGACCGCGAGCACAAGGACCGCGGGAACGAGGACCGCGGGAACGAGGACCGCGGGAACGGGAACCGCGGGAACGGGAACCGCGCACACACACGGGTGATCGAGTTCTCGCGGCTGGCGAGACTGTCCTGAAATCAAGTACGAGCGTTCTCAGAGGGATTTTGGCGCTCGGAAGGTGAAATTGTGGGGCGTGCGCGCCGCCCGCCGCCGGCTCTTTGGGGGGCCACGACGGCCGGCGCGCGCTGTGTCAGAGCCTAGTCCAATCGCGAGCATCGTAGGTCGCGACGCAAAGTGACGGTGACCAATTCTGCTGGCCGTCAAAGACAACCAGACGAGGCCCGCCACCGGGCCAGGAACACCGCCGAGAACATGGCGACCCTTCGGCACTTCGCCGTGGACATCATCAAGTTTGACAAGAGGCGCAAGCTCGGCGTAGCCAACACCCGCAAGCGGGCCGGCTGGGACCGGAGCTACCTCATCGAGCTGCTCACGGGGGCCTGAGCGACCTGGACGCCTCAGAGGGCGCATCAACGACCTGTCGCCACCCCGCTTTGTGCCGAAGCATGGCGCGCGCCGCCCGCCGCCGGTTCTGCGGAGCCAGAACAAAATAATTCGCTCATTGTGTCGATATCCCTTGACAGTATTTCGGCCATGGTACGCCAAGCTTGTCACTCCGCCAGCTCGCTGGTTTCCAGACCACGCCAGACGGACGATGCGAGCTGTAGAGCCTCTCCGGGCGCCGAAAAGACCTCATAGGGCTCATTCTCTTCATGGCGGGCGTCCTGGGAGGCCCCAAACACCCCATGCTATATATAGCGCATGAACGCAAATCCATCGTCCGAGGTTACAACCCCTCTCGACTCGAGGAGCATCGAGGACCTCGAGGACGAGATCACTCTCCTCTCTGCCACGATCCAGGCCGCGACCTACCGGCTCCTCCTGCTCGTCGGGGAGGTGGACCGCCGGGGCCTCTGGGCAGAC
>JAVEWA010000325.1:0-7633 GCA_034004785.1 Polyangia bacterium | reverse complement strand
ACCGCATCCAGTACCTCTACCTGCACGAGTGCTACGGAGAGCTCGGCCGCATCGTGAGCCAGGAGGGCGAGCTGGACCCGGGCTTTACCCAGGCCGCCGAGTTCCGCCGCCTGGCGCTGCCCTGAGCCGCAATTTGGGCGAGCTGGATCCTGGCTTCACCCAGGCCGCTCCCTCGCAAGCCAGGCGAGGACGCCTGGCCAGTGCTCGGCGAGCTCCTTCTTCCCCATGAAGGTGCCGATGTGCCCGCCATCGGTGAGCACCTCGAGCACCTCTGTCGAGCCGAGGCGCGGGCGGGCGCCGAAGAGCTGCTCGGGCGGCGTGATGTGGTCCCTACTTCCCGCCACGAGGCAGACCGGACAGGTGATGCCTCCGAGGTCCACCAGCTGGCCGAGCACCACGAGCCTGCCCTCGGCGAGCCGGTTCTCCTTGAAGAGCTCCCTGACCGCGCGGGTGTAGAGGGGGCCGGGCAGGTCCTTGGGGCTCCGGTACCAGTCGGCCAGCTCGTGGTGGCGGTCGAGCCAGGCCTCGTCCTCCAGGTGGGTCCAGACCGCCAGGGGGCCAAGCACCATCCTTTCGAAGGGCATGAGGCCGTCGAAGCCGGTGGAGATGAGGTCTCCTGCCATGCGGCCGCCGCCCGCGGCCACGAGAGCGCGGTAGGCGGCCATCGGCATGAAGGCGCTGAGCTGGCGGATCATCCCCTGGCCAGCGGCGAAGTCTATGGGCGCCGCCACCAGGGTGAGGGTGGCGATGGCGCCGGGGCGGAGGGCCGCGGCGATGGCCGCCTCCCAGCCCCCCTGACAGACGCCGATCAGGTGGACGCGGCCTCCGAGGGCCTCGATGCAGTCGAGGATGTCGGCGATGCTGTCGTCTATGTCGCGGCGGGAGGTCTCCAGGGTGGCGGAGCGCCACTCTAGGGCCGCCACGCGGTCGAAGCCCGCTCCCAGGATGGTCCGGACGAGGCTCTGACCGGGGTTGAAGTCCACGATGTAGCTCTGGTTCACCTCGGGGGGCACCACCAGGACGGGCGTGGAGGTGGGGCCCGGCGCAAGGCCGGGCTCTCGGCCGCGCCCTCGGCCCGGCTCGAGGCTCGGCGCGCGGTCCGGCTCCCTGCCTTGCTCGCGGTCCGGCTCTCGCGAGAAGTCCCTGAGCCGGTAGGCCCCCTCCTCGCGGAGGACCCGGTTGGGCGTCGTCCATCCCCTCGGAGCGGGGCGGCGAAGGGCCGTGGCCTCGAGGAAGCGGGCCGGGCGGGCCAAGGCAGCGGCCAGGGTAGAGCCCAGGGCCGGTGCTGGCGTGGAGCCCAGGGCCGGTGCTGGCGTGGAGCCCAGGGCTGGTGCTGGCGTGGAGCTCATGGCGCTGCTTGCGCTCTTGCTCGCGTCCATGGCGTCTCTCGAGCCTGGATCGGCGTCAACTGCGTATTGCGAGCCGGGATCGGCGTCAACTGCGTATTGCGAGCCGGGATCGGCGTCCATGATCAGGCCTCCCCTCTGGGACCGGGCCCGCCCTTCGTGCTCGCCCCTGTTCCCGCCTCTGTGCCCGCGTTCGTGCCCGCCTCTGTGCCCGCTCCCCCTGATTGCCGCTCCAGGTAGGCCATCACCCCGTCGAGGGTCTTGGCGACCTCGCCGAGCTGGCCCTCGAGGCGGGATAGGCGCCCCTCCATGAGCTCGAGGGCCTCGAGCATCCTGGAGAGCTCCTCCTCGCCGGCGCCTCCTTGCTTCGAAACCGCGGCGCCGCCGGTCTCTGCCAGGCGCCGCCCGAGCTCGCCGAGGCGTCCTCCGTCCGCGAGCAGGGCCTTCCACCAGGTCTCGATGCCGCTCTGCCAGGCCTGGGCCATCTGGGCGCCGAGCATGGACAGGGCCGGGTTGCCGAACAGCTTGTCGCTCATCTCCATCTCCTGGGCGGTGCAGCCACCGCCTATTGTGCGTAGCAGAAATGCTTGATGGAGATGTTATATACTACCCCTTTATTTACTGTCAATATCAAATTGTGCGGCGCGGCATGGTTTTATGTTGCGCTTGCTAATCAGGCGGAGTATCCTCTGGGACGATCGAGTGGAACGATCGAGCCAGAGAGGCGAGCATGTCGAGCCCCAGTCAAGACCTAGTGATCATCAAGAAGTACGGAAACCGGCGCCTCTACGACACCCGGCAGAGCCAGTACATCACCCTCGAGGATCTGGCGGGCATCGTGCGGAGCGGCTCCTTGGTCAAGGTGGTGGAGGCCTCCACGGAACGGGACCTCACCCGCCAGGTGCTCACCCAGGTGATCCTGGAGCAGCAGGGGGCCCTGGACCTCCTGCCGGTGGAGCTGCTCCACGCGGCGATCCGGGTGCAGGGAACCCTGGAGCAGGCGCCCTTCGCCGCCGTCCTCGCCGCCGTCACGGGCCAGCTCGTGAGCCGGGGCAACCTGCTCGCCCAGCAGCTCTCGAGCTTCATGAGCGCCATCCCCGGCTTTGGCTCCATGGTCTCTGGCGCGCCATCTCCATCCGCTGCGCCTGGCGCGGCCAGTGAGCGTGGCGCGGCCAGTGCGCGTGGCGCGGAGAGTGAGCGTGGCGCGGAGAGTGAGCGTGGCGCGGCCACTGAGCGTGGCGCGGAGAGTGAGCGTGGCGCGGCCACTGAGCGTGGCGCGGCCAGTGAGCGTGGCGCGGCCAGCGAGCGTGGCGCGGCCAGTGAGCGTGGCGCGGCCAGCGAGCGTGGCGCGGCCAGTGAGCGTGGCGCAGCCCCATATGGCAGCGCAGCCCCATATGGCAGCGCAGCCCCATATGGCAGCGCAGCCCCATATGGCAGCGCAGCCCCAGATGGCAGCGCAGCCCCGGTTCCTGGCGTTTCTTCGCCCGAGGGCGAGGGCGCCCCGGATCTCACCGCCATGCGGCGCCGCATGGACGCCCTCCTCGGAAAGCTACAGAAGTAGGGGGGGCGAAGAGGCCCCTTGGAGCTCAGATCTCACCTCCGATGAAGAATCTCACTTATCCTCTGGTCAGGCCGTGACCTAATCTACTCACGCTTATCAGGAGATTCCCGAGATGGACATTCCACGGATCTTCAACATCACCGAGAGCGCTCACCGCATCCATGACCCCTTCACACCCGAGAAGCTCGCCATTCTAGGCGCCGCGCTGCGTCTGGAAGCGGGAAACCGAGTGCTCGACCTCGGCTGCGGTTCCGGGGAGATGCTGTGCACCTGGGCACGCGACCACGGAGTCACAGGCACGGGTGTGGACATGAGCCAGCTATTCGCCGAGCAAGCGAAGCTCCGAGCCGAGGAGCTCGGCGTAGCCGATCGAGTCGAGTTCATACATGGCGACGCGGCCGGCTACGTCTCGGACGACAAGGTCGATGTGGCAGCCTGCATCGGCGCGACGTGGATCGGTGGGGGAGTCGGCGGCACCATCGAGCTCCTCGAGCAGAGCCTCCGTGCGGGAGGGACCATCCTCATCGGCGAGCCCTACTGGCGACTGCTACCGTCGACGGAAGAGGTCGCGAAGGGGTGTCTCGCGGGCTCGATCTCCGACTTTCTCACGCTGCCAGAGCTTCTCGCGTCCTTCGGTCGCCTCGACTGGGACGTCGTGGAGATGGTGTTGGCGGACCAGGACAGCTGGGACCGGTACGAGGCGGCCAAGTGGCTCACCATGCGCCGATGGCTCCAGGCCAATCCCGCCGACGAGCTCGCAAAGGAGGTTCGAGCCAAGCTGACCTCGGAGCCCGCCCGCTACGCCGCATACACTCGTGAGTACCTGGGGTGGGGGGTGTTCGCGCTGATGAGGCGGTGATCCTGACTCAGGCTCGGATTCTTCAGGTAGTTATCCAGGCTGTAGAGCGTGTGATCTGACAAGGCACGGCCCGTGTCAAAGCTCCCAAGATAACCGACCATTCAAGGAGGGAGCCGGTGTCTGCCCATGTCAGCCGGATGTCGCCCGGATGTCGGCCCTGGCCGGCCGGTATCCGGCTGGGACGTCCGCTCGGCCGGCCCCGGTCCTGCTAAAGACCATGAGAGATGGATGGCCACAACGTCGGCAAGCCGCAGTAATGACGCGGCAAGCGACGATGCACAAGCGCGAGGGCTCTCGAGAAGACAGATGGGCATGTCCCTTGCTTGCTCGTCGAGCAGCACTGCGGCTCTGGCTGGCAGCAAGGAGTGCTCATGCGAAGGCGCCGGCACGAGGAGCGAGTCGTCCGGATCATCGCGGCCATCGAGGGCGAGGGAGTCCCCATCTCCGAGGTGTCCGTGCCCCGTGCCGAGCTTCCCATCGACGTGGTGATGACCCTCGGCCTTCCCAGCCGGGCCTGGGGCCCTCTCAGGCTCTGCCTGGCCCGCCGCAGAGTCTGTGTGGAGCACTTCTCGGGATCACCGGACATCGCCTCCCTCAGCCGCTCCCTGGCCAAGCATGCCTTCGTGGTGGAGGAGTGGTGGAGCTCCCTCGAGTCGGCCCTCGCCCGCGACAGGGTGAAGGACCTGGCCTCTCGCGCACCGTCCACCATCACCCTGGCCCCTCCCTGTGCCGAGCACGAAGGTTCCGTTGATATATCTGCTGCCCTGGTCGGAAACGAATTGTGCCGGCCAGGCGAGCCTCGGGCCAGTGAGGGCCAGGTCGCCGAGGCTGGCGAGCCTCCGGGCTCGGCCCGCCTGGAGCTCTTTCCACCGGCGCTCCTCGTGCTCTCTGCCGGCTACCCGCGGCAAGCCCTCTCCGCTCGCCTGGATCTTCCTCCCAGTGATTGCCCGGGCATCTGGTACTGCCACCGTCCCCTCCTTGGCGACATCATCCTCGTGCACCTGCGGGGGCTTCACCCGGAGGCTCCCGGCTGTGCCCTGCTGAGGTTCATGGCCGAACCAACGAGCCCGGTGGAGGCCCGGAGGTTGATTGCCAGCCTAATGAACGACCGAACCATGCTAGACTCGGAAAGGATCAGGCTCATGGAGCAAGCCATGGACGGAATCATCCCCATCACTACCAGCGAGAAGGGCTCCATCTTGGATCGTATCAGGGCGGAGATGCGGCAGGAGATGCAGGACGAGGTGCGGCAGGAGGTGCGGCAGGAGGTGCGGCAGGAGGTGCGGCAGGAGGTGCGGCAGGAGGTGCGGCAGGAGGTGCGGCAGGAGGTGCGGCAGGAGGTGCGGCAGGAGGTGCGGCAGGAGGTGCGGCAGGAGGTGGATAAGTCGCTGGCCGCTTTGGCACGTAGCGTGCTCAAGGTGCTCGATGCACGCGCCATCAAGGTGAAGTCCTCCGAGAAGAGACGCATCCGGGCCTGTCGCGACCTGGCGGTCCTCGATGCCTGGCTCGACAGGTCCTCAAAGGTAGCCTCGGCCTCCGAGCTTTTCGAGTAGTTCATCCCAGGCTGCATCTCTGCTTGTCGCGGCGAGGGCGAGCGCCCGCGCGAGCGCCAGCGCGAGCGCCCGCGCGAGCGCCAGCGTCAGCGCCAGTGTCAGCGCCAGGTCCACTGCTCGGAGTCGCATGCTCGGCCGTGTCGCCGGAGAGCGCCAGCGCGCCGAAGCCGATGACCCCGAAAGCGCCCGGAGGCGCCCGGAGGCGCCCAAAGGCGCCCGGAGGCGCCCAAAGGCGCCCGGAGGCGCCCAAGGGCGCCCGAGGAGCGGCCATTGGCCATCACCGCCGAGTGATCGGTTTATCGAATGACGATCCTTGGAGGAGCTCGATGCTCACAGGGAGCTCACCTAGGCCTTATCGGCGGCGATGGTCGTGTTGGCGGCGCTCTTTGCGAGCAAGTCGGCCAGGGCCTCGGGCCAGGGGGAATCGACGCGCCTCGCGCCCGCGAAGGTGCCCATTGCGTTGGTGCTCGTGGTGGATCGCTCTGGTTCCTCAATCGCCCCGGCTACCGATCCGCTCCCTTCCCTTCGAGGTCGAGATTGTTGCCGTGGCCGTGGATGACTGCTCGGGCCGTGGGTGATGGCTCGGGCCGTGGATGACTGCTCGGGCCGTGGGTGATGGCTCTGGCCGTGGGTGAGGGCTCGGACCGTGGGTGAGGGCTCTGGCCTTGGGTGACTGCTCAATCTGTGGGTGAATGCTGACTGCTACTTGCCCAGGAGGAAGTCGCTCATCTCGGTCCAGACGGGCCTCGAGCGGGGATCGATCATGATGCCCACGGCGGCGCCCTGTTTGGGCCCCAGACCTACGGGATCACATGGCCGTCGGGGGAGAGGATCCCGTCGCTCACGAGATCGTGCATGTAGAGCTTGAACCCACTCGCAGGGATCCACCTGCCGTACATCAGCCAGCCAGAATCCACGTATCGAGGGTAGTACTCTCTGGACTGGGTGGTCACGCGCCTACCAATGCGGGTGGCGATCTCGAATACGTAAACATCGCAGTCGCCGTACTCGCCGCTCTGTTGGCTGAAGCGGTAGTCGCACCAGGCCGCGATCCCATCCCTCAGGTGAGGCCGAGCCTGCTCCCACTGATCCGGAGTCATGCACTCTTCCACTCCAGTGGAGAAGGTGTACATGTACACTTCCCGCCAGCCGCTCCGGTGGTCCTGCCAGACCACGTGGACGTCGTCGGTAGTGGGGAAGTACTGGTCCCCTTCGTCGGTGCTGTCGATCCTGAAAGTGTGCCCCGCAGCCAGATCCCGGACAAAGATGTCCTTGTTGTGGCCGGGATAGGGCCTGGCGGTCCAGGCGGCATAGTGCTCGCCAATGCTGTGGGTCTCCGGATCCTGCTCGCAACCGGATACTACCGTCGCCTCCCCTGTTGTTCGGTCCATGAGGCTCAGGTTGTAGTCGTCGACAGCAGGACAACCCGCATTCGATTTGTAGAGGATGAACTGATCGTTGAACATGGGCACCAGCTTCTTGCTGACCTCGTAGGTAAGCCGCGTCTCCTCGCCAGACAGAATGGTGTAGGAGAAAAGCTCTACCTGGTGGTTGCCAGCAAGGACATCCATGAACTGTGAGTCACTGAATACGAGTTCAATGCCATCAGTATATGGTACGTCTTGTGACAACTCTCGGTTGGTTACCTGAACCTCTCTACGGGAGAGGACGTCGTAATAGTAAACGTCTGCACCTAGGGCTGATGAGCCACGCTTGTCATCATATGTGGCAATGAACCCACCGTTGGTGAATGCAGTGATGTAGGTATACCCGCTCGGCGGAAGCTCGATCACGTTGGGGTTGGGCGCTGCGTCCACCTCGGCGTCAGGTGGAGTGGCGTCGCTCCGGGCGTCGGGATTCACGTCCACGTCACGCGAGATCACAGCGTCCCCAGCGTCGAGAACGCCCGTGTCTCCCGTGCCTCCATGGTCGTGGCAGCCCAAGACCGCGGCTGCAAGAGTGCCGAGCAACACCAGCGCGGGCAAGCATCCGGTGGAATGAAAGTAACGATGACGGCTCATGGCACCGGCACCGCCTGGTAGATCGCGAAGCCGTCGAAGGTCCTAACGAGCGCGTGGTCTCGGTAGGGCACCATGTGCACCGCCGGGCTCGCAAGGCCGTCGTACTCACCGACCAGCACCGGCGAGGCGGCATCGCTCACGTCGTACACCTCTACTTGGGCACCCATCGGGCAGTAGCGCCCGGTCATGCAACCCTGCCAGTCGTCGCCCGCATGCTCGGCCAGGTGGAGCGCGTTGCCATGCACGCGCATGGCCTCCACCACGCTCCCAGAGGTCAGCTCGCCGAGCAGGGC
>JAVEWA010000324.1:0-7634 GCA_034004785.1 Polyangia bacterium | reverse complement strand
GGTCAGGATCATGCCAGGGACCGGCCTGGCGATCGTTCCTCGCTGCCCTTCGAATGACGAAGGACCTCGGTTCACCTGCAGGTGCAGGGCCACAATCTCGCGCTCTATCTGGAAGGCCTTGGCGTCCCACTCGCTGGCCTGTCCGCGGTGGTTCCTGCGCAGGTGCCGGAGCTCGGTCAGCTCCTGCCGGCTCTGCGCCAGCCGGGCCTGCAGCTCGTCCTTGCGCCGCTCGAGGTCCGAAAGCACGGCGCGGGCCTCCCTGCGTCTCCTCACGACCTCCTCGAGCCCCTCCGAAAGCTTGCTCTCCTCCCGCTTGAGCCGGCCGATCTCGCCGAGATCCCGGCGCAGAATCCGCAGAAGCAGCCAGCGCCCGTCCACCGCGGCCTGGCTCCGCCCGGGATCCATGAGCGGCCTTCGGGAGGTGCCTCTCACGAGCCGGTACAGCGCTCGCATCCGACGGCGAAGCTGCGCCTCGCGCTCGGCTACCTCCTTCGCCACGCCCTGGCTCCTCCGCGTTAGCTCGTTGTGGACTGTCTCCAGGCGCAGAAGCTCCCCGCGGGCCACCCTGCCCCCCATCCGGACCCTGCGGGCATCCTCACGCTCCGCGAGGATGCTCCTCAGCGCATCGCGCTCCCTCCCGAGCAGCTCGCCCACCGTTCGCGACGGCGCGCGGCCCCTGGCGGACGCCGCCGAGGTCATGCCACGCCAATCCACGGGTTGCGCCCTTGCGCCCTGCGAGACGCCTCCGAGCGACAGGATCGCCACGAGCAGCGCGGGCGTGTAGGAGCAGGTCCTAGCCATGGCTCGGTTGACGCGTTGCCACCAGGGCCCCCGCCAGCCCGCAGAGCCCGCCAATGGCCAGTCCGCAGGCGAGCTGCCCAAGGGGCAAGAAGCCGAGCTGACTCGGGTGGACTCCGGCGCCGAACAGCGTCTCCGCCCTGGCTGTGAGCAGGTGGTGCCCCACCAGGAGCAAGCACAGGGCCAGGGCTGCGCCGAGGAGGCCGTGCCACATTCCCTCGAGCAGGTAAGGGATCCTGATGAAGCGCTCGGTCGCTCCCATCAGGCGCATCACCTGGAGCTCCTGGCGACGGTCCACGAACCGGAGCCGTATGGTGACCATGATGATGTACGCGCAGGCCACCAGCACGAGCAGCCCGAGGCCCGCGGCGGCCAGACGGATGCCGGAGATCAACCGATCCAGGCGGTGGAACCAGGTCTCCACGGTCTGCACTGCCTCGACCCCTGGTACCACGCCGGACATCCTCGAGATTCGCTGCTGCGCCCCGAGCACGTCCTGCCGATCCCCCCCGATGGTCACCTCCAGCGAGCTCGGCAGGAAGCCTGCCTCCACCGATGCAATCACAGGGGCGTCCTCGCCGAGAAGCCGCATCAGGCGCGCCTTGGCCATGACCGGGCTGACCCTCTTGACTGCCCGTACCCCCTTGATCTCTCGCAGGGCCTGCTCCACCCTGGCCACCTCAGCCGGTGGGGCCCCTTCGGCCAAATCCACTGCGACCGTGGCGCCGGCGCCCCAGAGATCCGTCAGCCGCGACAGATTGTGAGCCGTCAAGAACACGCTGCCCACGAGCAGGAAGGCCAAGGCCACGCTTCCCAGCGTGAGCAGCAACGCGAGCGGCCTGGCCCCCAGACCCGACAAGGTTCGTTTCAGATGGTAGCCGATGCTCCGCATTGTCTCCCTAGACCAGTAGGCTGATTGCCTCCACGTGGCCATCCGCGGCTGAGTGCAGGTCCAGACACACGCCGCTGTGCACCTCGTCCCGGACGAAACGCCCACCCGACAGCTCCAAGACCCGATCAGCCTGCCCGCCGGCCATCACCTGTGGGTCGTGAGTGGCCAGGATCACCGTAAGGCCACGCCTGTGGGCCTTGGAGATTAGCTCCAGCACCAAGGCGGTGGCCTTTGGATCCAAGTTGCCAGTGGGTTCGTCCGCGAGCAGGATCGTCGGATCCGCAGCCAGCGCGCGGGCGAGGGCCACGCGCTGCTGCTCCCCGCCCGACATGGTGCCGCATCGCGAAAGGTGCTTGTCCGAGAGACCGACCAGCTCGAGCACCCCGTCCACTCGATCCCTGAGCGGCTTTCCATGCACCCCGCTTATCCTCAAGGGAAGCGCCACGTTCTCGAGGACCGACTCTCCACCAAGCAGCTTGAAATCTTGATAGATAACGCCAATGTTCCGTCGCAGGTACGGTATGGCGCTTCGCTTGAGCTTGGCCAGATTGCGCCCAGCCACCATGACCTGGCCTTCGTCAGGGCTCTCCTGGGCCGTGAGGATCCTCAAGAGGGTGGTCTTTCCGACACCAGAGGTCCCACAGACCACCAGATACTCCCCCTTGGCCACATGGAGATCGAGGCCCTTTAGAACCGGGCCACGGCTGGGGTAGCTCTTGGTTACGCCGAACAGTCGGATCACTTTAGAATCCTTGCTGGAAATAGAGCGGCATCCGCCAATGACAGCGATATCACACCGCGACGAAGCGGGCAAAAAACCCACTCTCCCTGAAGGCAGGGGAGCAGGGGAGCAGGGGAGCAGGGGAGCTGCTAGTGGAGGATCCTGGAAGAGTGAAGGCTCTTTGCGAGGGACTCGGCGCCATCTTCCTCGAAGCCGAGGAAGCGCACGCCCATGCCCATGAGGGATCTGGGCGCGCCATCCTGTTGATAGTTCAGGTAGTAGTGGTTCTTGACCTCCCCAACCGCCACCACCTCTCCGGGGCTGTCCGGCATCTCGAAGTGAACCCTGACTTCGCTGCCGAGGGGCAATGGATCAAAGGTCTCGAGGAAGATCCCTCCTGCGGAGATGTTCCTGGCCACACAGATATAACTACCGAATATTGGACTGGAAACTTCAACCTGAAAGACCTTGTCGAAGCGGTAGGTCCGGCGCCGATCCTGACTTGCGCTCTTCTCGACCATGGCTACAGGCTCCTTCCTTTGGTGGCGCTCCATGATGTAATGGTAGCAAGGTAGGAGCACTGGAGTCAACTTCCCTACATGTACTACATGGGCACACATAGCTCCTCTGCAAAGCCGCAGGGCAGATCAGAGCGAAATGCCGCCCAAATTTGGTCTTCCCCATCCGGGCCAATATAATCGTACCGAGCGGTCACGCAGGTTGGGCCGACTCGCCCTGGAGGGAGACATGTCCTCGCTAGAAGAGCTGATCTTGACGAGCGGCGCCATGACCGAAGCCCAGCTCGACGTCGTACAAGCCGAGAAGAGCAAGTTGGGCGGGAGCCTGGACGCAAACATCCTGGCGCTCGGCTTCTTGACCGAGCACGCGCTCGAGCGCCTCCTTTTGCAGTCCTTCCCGAGGTTCCCGGGGGTAAACCCACGGGCCGAGCCGGCTCCCGAAGCCCTCGTCTTGCTGAGCGCCGACCGCTCCAAGGCGCTCGGCATCGTCCCGCAGCGGCTAGTTGGACGACAGCTCCACATCCTCATGGACGATCCGACCACCTTGACCCTGCTCGGCGAGGAGCCATCTTTCGCTCCATACGATCTCGTCCCTGTAGCCGTCAACGAGGTGCGCCTGCGCTTCTTGCAGGAGCGTCACTACGGTCTTCCCAGGGAACCTCGCTACGTGGAGATCATGGACCGTCTCCTCTCGAGGGCCAGGGAGAAGGAGGCCGCCAAGAACCAGCGAGAGGACCAGCTCATTGGGGACCCTCTGGCAGGCCTCGAGCCAGAGTGGATGGCAGGAGCCATGCAGGTCCCCACGGATGCGGCCTCCCCCGAAAAGGACCTCGCGGCTGAGGAGATCCCGCTACTGGAGGAGGAGCTCCTCCTGGAGGAGGGTGACGAGTCCGGCTCGGCCGGTGGAGAGGACACCTCGGCCTTGCCCCTCGTGGAAGCGCACGAAGCGCTCTCGCCCATGGACTTCCGCGCGGCCCTGGATGCCACCACGAGCATGGATGATCTGCCCGAGGTCTTCTTTCGCTTCGGTGTCTCGGCATTCAGGAGCGTCTCCCTCTTCAAGGTCCAGAGCAACATGATGATGGGCTGGCGCGGCGCTGGGCTTGGCATCGCCTCGGATCTCATCCGGGGGATCGTGGTCCCGGTGCAATCGGACACCTTCCTCGCCCGAGCTGTCGAGACGGGGCTTTACGTGGGCCAGGGGACCGAGAACCTCGTGGAGGAGAGGATCGTGGAGCAGATGGGGGCCACCCCCGACGCCTTCGTGGTCACCGCGGCCGTCAAGGTCGCCAGCCGGCCAGTGCTGGTTGTCTGCTGTTTGACCGACGGCGACTCGCCCGGGCAAGAGGTCCTGTCGGACTTCTCACGGCTCTGCGAGCAGGCCTCGGAGACCGTCCTGAGGCTCATACTGTCGCGCAAGCAGGCCGATACTGGGAAGCCCGCCGGAAGGAAGCCGCCCTCGAAGAAGAAGGCGGCCAAAAAAAAGAGCACCTGAAGACCCGGGGCCACGCCCAAGCCCAAGGCGGCGGCTCAAGGTCCCTTGGCCCGAGACGGACGCGGGGGTCGCCGGCCGTCTCTGACCCGCACCACCGAGCCCTCTTCCTTGGGTCTCGACAGCACGGCCCACCACCCGGGCAAGAGCTCGGGCCGCAGCATTTGGAAGACCTGCTTCGCGTCACGTGGGCTCAGGTTCACACAACCAGCGCTCTTGGTGTGGCCGAACCGATCATGCCAGTAGGTTCCGTGGAGGCCGAAATCTCCATTGAAGAAGGCCGCCCAGGGCACGTCCCACAGCTGGTAGGGCCGCCCTTCTTCCCTGGGCCCGCTCCTCATGTCGGTGGCCGCGAGCTTGACCCACACGCGGAAGGTGCCGAGGGGCGTCCTGGCCCTGCGCCCACTTGACACCAGGGTGGCAAAAACCGGGTTTGGGCCTCTGTAGGCCACCAGCACCTGCTCAGAGACGTCCACATCCACCCAGGGCTCCTCTGGCCCGACTCCTGGCGGAGGCGGCTCCACCCTTGCGAGACGCACTTCACCACGGCGGACCCACAGACCAGGCCCAAGCTCCAGGAACCGGCCGCGCTCCGCGATCACCGCGGCCCGGTGGTAGCGTGGCAACCACCCTGCCCCGGCGCGGCCCGGAGACGTGAATCGCTGAGCGCGCGATCCGTGCACGAACGCCAGCGGCAGCCGCCATTCGCCCTTCAGGGCTTGCCCTGCGAAGGGAGAGGCCTCCACCGGATAGACCTCTCCCGCGGGTACGAAGGTGCCCCTCGTGGTCCGCCAGAACCAGGCCCCTCCGACCTTGAGGCGCCTCTCCACAGTCACGGCGCTGCCAGGCAAGAGCTCCCGGAGGAAGTAGTCGCTGGCGGCGTCCTCGGGCTGCAGGTACTCCCCCGAGCCCTCGGAACCGACCGCCACATAGCGGAAGGGCAGGAGGCCCCCGGGAGCGAGCAAAGGCAGGCGGAGCCCTCCAGGGGTGCTCCTGGTGGCCCGCGCTTCATCGGCGCACAGGAAGCCTCCGGCGGCAAGTTGCAGCCACCCCATGGGGCATCCATCGCCCTTGGCGACCCCCAGGACCCTCAGGCGGGCGCCGCGACGAACCACCCCCCGGTGCACCGCACGAGAGGATGGAGCTTGCCTAACCCATGTCTCCCGGACCCGTACCTCGGCCACGAAGGGCTCCTCAAGTGTGCCCCGCTCTTCCAGAGCCCGCGGCCGGACCCGAAGAGCCGGTCCATCCTGCTGTCCGTAGTGGGGCTGCCTGAGCCACGAGGCAGGAGTGGGCCGGCCCCCTTCGCATCCCACAGTCGCGATCAAGAGGAGGGCAAGCCACGCCGAGGCGGCCAACCGCAGGCGCCGATCAGCCGGGAGGACGGCGGAAGGGGATGACCTTGCCTCCCGACGCTGGGTCATCAGACTCATCCAGGTTCACGTCACCGTCCGGCTCCTTGGGAAGGTCGCCGTCGGCATCCATGTTCATGAGGTCCCACAGGTCGCCCAGATCCTCCTCCAGGGATGCATAAAACTCCTCGAGCTCCTCGTTGGATGGGTAAAGGTAGATCACTGGAAGCAGCGACTCGATCACGCCCTTGCCCCAACCCTCATCCAGTACCCGAGAGGCAAACAGCTCGGAGGTTCGCTCGTGGGCCTCCAAATCGAGCGCGCCCTCGGCGGCGAGCGCGAGAACACTGTCCAGCGCCTCCAAGGCCCGGAGGTCCTCCAGGGCTTCCAGCGCAACCTCCACAACGGGCGCTTGGGCCTGCACGAGCTGACTCACGAGGAGATCACAGATCGGCTTCCGCATGGCCGGGTTGCGAGCGGCCAGGTGGGCCAGAGCGCGAACGGCAGCCTGGCGCCTGGGTTGCGCAACCTCACCATCCTCGATCACACCTCTCAGCGGCCCGAGCGCCGCCGCTCCGTACCGGCCAAGGGCGCCTGGAGCCTCTTCGCCGAGGGGATCGGTATCGCCGAGGACCTCGAGCAACCTCGGGAGGGCATCGGGGTCCCTTACCTCCGCGAGAAGCCTCGCCGCGTTCGCCGGCGCCTCACCTGCCCCGGGAAGAGGCTCGTTCCGGAAGTCTTCATCGGTAAGCCAGTCCAGCAGATCGTCCCTGGCCTCTTCCATGTTGGCGAGGATGACGCGGACCACCTCCCTTGGCGCGTAGCGATCCTCGGAGGCCAGGATCTCCAGTGCGTCCTCCACGAGCGGCGCCGCCTCCACCCAGGCGTCGTCGTCCTCCAGGATATCCTCGTCCCATTCGTCATCCGAGAGGTCATCGCCTTCGAGGTCCTGCTCGGCCACCAGGCGCACGCTGGAGACCCACAGCCGCCCTCGCCTCCTCACCAGCCTCCCGGCGACCAGGTCCCCAGGCTCGAGCCGCTCGTGCTCGGGACGTTCACCCTGCACCTCGAGGGAGGTCTCCACGTCCAACAGCACCAGTCGATCCCGCTTGATCTCCATCACCTGGAAGAACTGCTCCTCGGTGGATCCATCGGGTCCAGGTCCGGGCGCCATCTCGAGGACCTTCGCCCGCTCCCCGCTGGCGCCTCCATCCCTGCCTCCTTGCTCGAGTGCCTCCTCCACGGGCGGCGGCGGTTGTGGCTCCTCCCTGAGCGCGCTCAGGATCTCCAGGACCTCGCTCGCGGGGAGAAGCTGACCGCGGGCCAGCCACTGCACGAAGGCCCTGGTGGCTGCATGGTACCTGCGCTTGGCGCGCTCGTTTCCCCGCAGGCGTTCGACCAGGAACTCCCCGAGGAAAGCCCTCATGACCGCGGGTGTGAGATCCTCGAGCTTCTCCTTGCGTGACGGGGCCGACGACTCTGGGTCCAGCAGACGCACGGCGAGGAAGGTTTGAAGAAGATCCATAGCCTCCTTGAAACGCCTCGCCGTGACGTCGGAGCGCCGCCGCTCGGTGTCGGTGAGAAAGCGTTCGATGGCTTCCTGAAGATCCATATCGGTCGCCTACGACGGTCTAGAAGACTCGCGCCTTGAGCTTGACGTACTGGCCCCTCTTGCCCCCAAGGGTGGGCCCTATCTCGAGCTCGCCCGCCTGGGGCCGCCCGAGCTCCCACTCTGGAGTGCCCAATGGGTCCACGCTCCCCTTGTCCCGCTCCTCGGCCAGCAAATATACCCGGTAGAAATGCTCCGGGCTGAGCCCTGGAAAACAAAGTTGCTCCTCTGGAAGAGCCTGCCAGTGACGCT
>JAVEWA010000323.1:0-7648 GCA_034004785.1 Polyangia bacterium | reverse complement strand
TTGCTCACCTCGCTGCACGCTGGCTCCCTCCTGGACGCGCCAGCCCACCTCTTTCCAGGAGGGCCCGGGGTCGATCTGGTGCCGCTCGAGGCCTGCCTGGGCGTGGCCCTGGTGATGGACTGCCACGAGGCGGCCGTCATCGAGGCCGAGACCCTGGAGCCGCTGGTTCCCGCGGGCACTCGCAGGGTCCTCTTCAAGACCAGGGCCGGCGCTCGGCCGGACGATGGTTGGCTCGAGACCTGGCCCGCTCCGACCCCCAAGGCGGCGACCTTGCTCCTCGAGCGCGGCGTCACTCTCGTCGGCCTGGACAGCCCATCCATAGACCTATTCGAAAGCAAGGATCTGCCGGTACACCGGCTCCTGCTGGCCGCCGGCGTGGTCATCCTCGAGAACCTGGACCTCGGGAACGTGGAGGAAGGTACCTGGGAGCTCATCGCCCTGCCGCTCAAGCTCGAAGGAATGGACGGCTCCCCGGTGCGCGCGGTGCTGCGCTCCCTGGAGGGTTGATGGAGCCTCCCGGCTCAAACTGCTCTCGTGGGCCGGATCTCCTGTCCCGCGCGGCTGCCTTGGTGTAGCGTTCTTGGAATGCAAGCGCACACCTTGGGCGCCCTGATCACCCTCGCGGCACTCGGGGCTCTCCTCTACTCCGAGGTGAGGAGCCTCCCCTGGCTCCGCTGGGCCTCGAAGCCCATCGCCTCCACGGGCTTCATGGTAGTTGCACTGTCGGCGGGCTGGCCGAGGGACTCCTTTGGGATCGCGATGACCGCGGCCCTCGGGCTCTGCCTGGTCGGGGACGTCCTTTTGATCCCCGCGCGGCGGGAGATCTTCATGGCGGGGATAGGCGCCTTCCTGCTCGGCCACCTGGCCTATGGCGCGGCCTTTCTGGCGAGGGGAGTCGAGATCCACTGGGCGCTCGTGGCCCTCGTGCCCCTCGCCGTCGTGGCCTGGCTCGTCAGGCGCTGGCTCGGGCCCCACGTGCCCGCCCGGATGGCCATCCCCGTCCAGGCCTACATCGTGGTGATCACCGCCATGGTGGCCCTCGCGTCGGGCACTCTCGGGAGGCGCCCCGATGGCGAGGGGCTGGCCATCGCAGTTGCGGCAGCGGCCTTCTTCACCTCGGACCTGGCCGTGGCCAGGCACCGCTTCGTCAAGACCCACTACACCAACCGGCTCTGGGGCTTGCCCCTCTACTACGGCGCGCAGCTCGTCCTGGCAGGCCTGGTGAGCAAGGCCTGGATGTAGGCTCGGCTCGCGGGGACATTAGGTGGCCACGGGGACACCCGATGGCAGATGCGAACCTGCGAGGGGATCGAGGCTTCCCCCAAGTCCCAAACGGTGGACGAGGGCGCCGTGAATCGCTCACCCGCCTTCGGGCCGTGGTCTGGTTGCCTAGAGGTTGCCGACTGTCACGGGCACGTTGCTACTGGACATGCCGCCGTCGCCGAGCTGTCCCCTGGTGCCAACGCCCCAACAGCGCGCGCCGGTGCTGCCATAGGTCACGCAGGTATGATCGCGGTGCGTGTCCAGAACCGTCCCGAGACCCGTGGCCGAGACGTTGACCAGGGTCGAGCTCGAGGTGCTGGAGCCGTTTCCGAGCTGCCCGCTGGTCCCGAGTCCCCAGCACTTCGCGGTTCCGCCAGAGAGCACGGCGCAGGTGTGCCCGGTGCCCGCCCCGACGTCCTGCCCTCCAGCGAGCCCGGTGACCTCCACGGGAACCCAGGAGTCCTGGCCAGTGTTGCCGTCTCCGAGCTGCCCGTAGGTGTTGTTGCCCCAGCACTTCACCACGCCGCTCCCGAGCACTCCGCAGGTGTGCTGTCCACCTGCCGAGATGCGGGTGAGCCCGGCGGCTCCGGACACGGACACGGGCACCCTGCTCGAAGCGCTGGAGTTGTTTCCGAGCCGGCCATTTCCGCCGTTGCCCCAGCAGTAGGCGGCGCCAGCTCCCACCAAGGCACAGGTATGCTGAGCGCCCGCCGTGACCCCAAAGGCCCCGGTGATGTCGACGACCGAGACCGGGCTTGTGAAAAAGGCCGTCATGCTGTCGTTGCCGAGCTGACCATTATAGTTGGCGCCCCAGCACTTGACCGTGGCGGCGCCGCTCGAGTCCACCGCGCAGGTGTGCTCGTTGCCGGCGGTGATGTCGCCCACGTTGGTGAGGGAGGCGACCTGGACAGGGACGGTGGAGCCGATCTGGCTCTGGTTGCCCAGCTGGCCAGCCTCGTTCTGCCCCCAGCACACCACCGTCTTGTCGGCCCGCACCGCGCAGGTGTGATAGGAGCCGCAGGCGAGGTCCACCGCGTTCGAGAGGCCGACGACGGTCCGCGGCGAGGTGCTGGCGGTGTAGCTGCCGTCCCCGAGCTGGCCATAGGTGTTGTCGCCCCAGCAGCGCACGGTTCCCGAGCCGAGCAGGGCGCAGGAGTGCTCGCCGCCCGTAGCTACCTGGAGGATCCCGCAGTCCTGCGAGCAGGTCTGCATCGTCTCCTCCCCCTCGCAAATACCGTTTCCGCAGATGGAGCAGCCGCTCGTGTCGAGCGTGCAGCTCGCGGTGCAGGCGATGTCGCCCGTGCCGCCGAGGGAGGCGCAGGATGCTCCGCCAAAATCGGTCAGGTCGCACTCCTCGCCCGAGTCCTTGATCCCGTCGCCGCAGGATGGGTACTGGCAATTCAGGCGGCAGTAGGAGTCCGGGGCGTCGCTGTTGGGCGTTGGGCACCCGGATGGCAGCGGGATCGTGCCGTCGCCGCAGTCGCAGATCTCTCCGAACTGGATCACACCGTCCCCGCAACCCGGCGGGATCACGTTGTTGTTGTTCTGATTGCCGTTCTGGTTCTGGTTGTCGTTCTGGTTCTGGTTGCCGTTCTGGTTGTTGTTCTGGTCGTTGTTGTCGTTGCCGCCACCCGATGGCCCACAGGCCGCAAGGACGACCGACGCGAAAAGGACGCAGAGAGACTTCACGAAGCTGCTATTGCGCATGACCTTCTCCCGATGTTCCGAGCTCACGCCAGGGTAGCACGATCCAGGGCTCCTGTGAGAGCCCCAAGGAGTCGGCAGGGGCCGACCCCCTGAAGGGGCATGCCTCCAGAGCGTCCATGGCCGAAATCCATTCCATCCTGGCACGTAGATTGCTAGTCTGTGCCGCCATTGGACCCGTGCCCATGACGGTCGGGATCGGCTCCAGGTCTGGAGCCATCGGTCGATAGAGGGCACCTCAGCCCGAGAGCGCATGAACTTGCCGCTCTCGATCCGAATGAGAAAGGAGCCTCGAATGCAAACTCGACTGACAGCCAAGCTCGTCCTCGGCGCTGCCGTCCTCGCGGTCCTCGCCCTAGGCGCTTGCAAGAAGTCCGGCGGCAAGGACGGCGACAAGGCGGAGGGCAAGGCCGCTGGCCCCAAGACCGTCGCCCTCGGGAAGCTCGGGATCCAGGCCGAGCTGCCCTCCGGTGCCGAGGTGAGCGAAGCTCCCATTGGAGGTGGTGTCATGGTCCGGGGCGAGGACCTGGTGATGACGATCGAAGACGGCGCCAAGAAGCCAGCGGATCCAGAGATTGCCAAGGAGGATGCGAGCATGTACAGCCCCCAGGGGTTGAAGGTCGAAAAGCTCGAAGGCGGCTTCGTGATGACCTTCACCAACAAGGGTGGAATGGGCACGAACTACTGGCTCATGGGGCGCCGCGAGATCGAAGGCAAGGCCTACTGGTGCTCCACCACGGCCTCCCGGCCAGAGCAGCTCGAGAACGCAGTGAAGGTGTGCAAGGGACTGAAGAAGTAACGGAAAGCAGGCCAGGGCCTATCCACTGCTCCAGGCGCACGGACAGGAGCCCGTGAGCTCTACTCCCCGAAGAAGTTCCGCCGCCTGTTCTCGGGATCGCGGCTGTACTCCTCGCTGTCAGAGCCGTAGGTCTCCACTATCTTCTGCTCCTCCATGTCCAGAAGGAAGGTGGAGCGCTTCCCGAATATCTTGTTGAAGACCACCTTGAACTCCCGCCCATCCTCGTCCTTCATGCGGATCTCCGCCAGGTCGTCGTTGAAAGGCGATGTGAAGTTCTTCCTGCAGGCGTGGTTGACGCACTCGAACTCCACCTTTGCCCCGTCGTACACGCGGACACCCTCTCCGACGATGCAGCCATACTGCCCCAGCTTCGCCGAGATGTAGAACATGGTCTGACAGGAGAACGTGGTGGCGTGCAGGCGCCCGACCAGCTTCACGAGGGTTCCCTCCAGGAAGGAGAGCTTCTGCCCGCAGTAGGGGCAGTAGAACGTCAGCTTTCCCTGTGGTTCCATCACTTGAATCGCTCCTTGATTCATCGAGCCGCGCCCTATGTCGGGCGGCCCCGCGCCGAACTCCTAGTACTCCCGATACTCCAGCGCCTTCGTCGGACAGAACTGGGCGCAAGCGGGATCTCCGTTACAGACGTCACACTTGATGACTGCCTTCCTCGGGTTTTCCACCGACATGTTCCCGAATGGGCAGGCCGGAACGCAGGCATTGCACCGGATGCAGCGGTCCTGGCGCACCTCGATTGCGCCCGTCTCCTGGCTTCGCCAGAGGGCGAACACCGGACAGGCCTTCACGCAAGCCGCCTCGTCGCACTGCAGGCACAGGACCGGCACGAACACGTCCTTGGCCACTATCCTCACCTGGACCCGTGACCGTCCGGGCAGGCCTTCTTGGGCGTGTCTGAAGGCACAGGCCACCTCGCAGGTGCGGCAGCCGATGCATCGCGTGGGCGTCACCGTCAGGAGCTTGCTCATGCCGCGTCTCCTTTTTCCGAGGGCACGAGATGTGCAAACATGGTCTTTGCCAGGGCTGCGCGGCTGCACTCGTCGCAGGTTTCGAAGTGCGACTCCGGCAGCCCGCTCTGGCCGAGCCGCGACGCGAGGTACTCCCTGGTGATGTAGGCCTTGCCGCACTGCTTGCAGCGCACCATCTCGAAGTCCCTCTCCCATATGCGGCGTTTCCCCGCCCGCTCCACCAAAGAGATGTTGTCGGTTGGGCAGATCCTGGCGCAAGAGCCGCAGCCGACGCAGTCCGCCGGAGGCTCCCCGAGGGGGGGCTGGATCTCGCGCTTGGGTCCGCGCCCCGCCGCGCTTATCGCGTTGAAGCCGAGCTTCGCGCAGATCCTGACGCAGAGGTTGCACAGGATGCAGTTATCGCGGTTCTGATCCGGAGGGTAGCTGCTCCGATACAGTCCGCACTCGGCGGCCAGCTCCCGCACTCGGGAGGCGTTGGGAGCCCGTGCCAGCAGCAGGTCCAACACCTCGCGCCTCGTCTCCCTGACCGCTGGCGTGTCGGTCTCCACCAAGAGCCCGGCCTCCACCGGGTAGGAGCACGAGGTCACGATGCGCCCGGCCTTCCTCCCGGGACGCCGGACCTCCACGAGGCAGAGCCTGCAGGCCCCGTATGGCTCCAGCACCTCATGGTGACAGAGGGTGGGCACGTCGAACCCCGCCTCGCGGATGGCCGCCAGGAGCATTGTCCCACGGCGGGCGCTGACGCGACGGCCGTTGATGTCCAGGTTCAGCATCGAAGTCGACCCTCCTAAGCCACGTCGATCGCGTCGAACTTGCAGGTCTGATAGCAGACCCCACAGCGGTCGCACTTCTTCTGGTCGATGAGGTGAAGCTGCTTCTTCTCGCCAGAAATTGCCTTCTGCGGGCAGGCTCTCGCACAGAGCGTGCAACCGTTGCACTTTTCGTTGATGGTGTAGGTGATGAGGGCCCTGCACGTCGCGGCGGGGCACCGGCGTTCCTCGATGTGCGCGTGGTACTCGTCTCGGAAGTACTTCAGCGTGGAGAGCACCGGGTTGGGCGCAGTGGTCCCCAGAGCGCACAGGGAGCCTCTGGTCATGGCCTGAGCCAGGCGCTCCAGCTGATCCAGATCCGCTAGGGCGGCCTCTCCCCGGCAGACGCGCTCGAGGATCTCCAGCATCCGCCGGTTGCCCTCCCTGCATGGAACGCACTTCCCGCAGGACTCGTCCACGAGGAACTTGGTGAAGTACCGGGCGATGTCCACCATGCAGGTCCGATCGTCCATGACGATCATCCCGCCGGAGCCCATCATGGATCCGGCCTTTGTGAGCACGTCGAAGTCCACGGGCTGATCCAGCATGGACGCGGGCAGGCACCCGCCCGAGGGGCCGCCTGTCTGCACCGCCTTGAACACCCGCCCCTCTGGGACTCCCCCGCCTATGTCGAAGACGATCTGACGCAGGGAGGTCCCCATCGGGACCTCCACGAGGCCGGTGTTTCGAACCTTGCCCACGAGCGAGAAGATCTTGGTGCCCTTGGAGCCGCCCCAGGGGTTCTTGGACACGTCCCCGGTGCCAATGGCCGTGAACCAGTCCACCCCCCGCTCGATGATCAGGGGCACGTTGGCCCAGGTCTCGACGTTGTTCAGGTTGGTGGGCTTGTTGTAGAGCCCGTGCTCGACAGTGTGCACGTACTTGGACCGTGGCTCGCCCACATAGCCCTCCAGGGAGGCCATCAGCGCGGTGGACTCACCGCACACGAAGGCCCCGCCCCCACGCACGATCTTGATGTCGAAGGAGAACTCGGTCCCGAGGATCTTCTCTCCGAGGAGGCCGAGGACCCGGGCCTGATCGAGGGCCGTCCGAAGGTTCGACACCGCCAGGGGATACTCGTTCCGAACGTACACGTAGCCCTGGTCGGAGCCAATCGCGAAGGCGCCTATCAGCATGCCCTCGATCACGCTGTGAGGGTTCCCCTCGAGGAGCGAGCGATCCATGTAGGCGCCAGGGTCCCCCTCGTCGGCGTTGCAGATCAAGTAGTGCTTGTCCCCCTCCGCCTCCCGGCAGGTGCGCCACTTCACCCCGGCCGGGAAGCCGCCGCCCCCACGTCCGCGCAGGCCGCTCCTGGTAATCTGATCGATCACCTCCTCCGGCTTCAGCTCAAAGAGCACCTTGGCGAGCGCCCGGTAGCCGCCGTGGGCGATGTAGTCATCGATCTTGCGAGGATCGATGAGGCGCCCCATGTGCAGAAGCTCCTGCTGCTGGTGCTTGTAGAAGGGGATGTCCGTCTCCTTGACGATCTTCTCCCCGCTGACCGGGTCCACGTACAGGAGCTCATCGATGATCTCCCCCTTGGAGAGCGTCTTCTGCACGATGTCCGCCGCCAGCTCGGGCCTGACCTTCTGGTAGAAGATCTCGTCGGGGTAGATGACCATCAGCGCCCCGCGCTCGCAGAACCCGTGGCAGCCCGTGGCGACGATCTCGACCTTCTTCTCGAGACCAGCCTTCTCGACCTCCTGCTGCAGGGAGGCCGCCAGGGAGTCGCACTTGTAGGCCTTGCAGCCCGTCCCGGTGCACACAGAGACAATCCGGCGCTTCGGATCGCGCTTGGCCGTGACCTTCTTACGGTAGGACTCCAGCTCGCTTTGGCTACGGATCGCTTCCATGTCGCTCAGTCCTTCTTCCGATAGGCCCGGAGGACCTTCTCGACCTTCGACGAAGTCATGTGGCCGTGATATTCGCCGTTGGCCACCACCACGGGGCCGAGGGCGCAGGCGCCCACGCAGTTCACTGCCTGCAGGGTGAACTCCATGTCGGAGGTGGTCCCCCCCTGCGCGGGCAGACCGAGAGACGTCTTGATCGCATCGCCCACTCCCAGCGCGCCGCGGACGTGGCAGGCCGTT
>JAVEWA010000322.1:0-7655 GCA_034004785.1 Polyangia bacterium | reverse complement strand
TCACGGCGCTCCCCCATTGCAGGAGATCTCCGGCCCGGCAAACTGCAGCACGCCCTGCCCGACGAGATAGGTCAAAAAGAGCACCGTCACCCAAGCCAGGCGCCGCCTCCTCACCCTATTCTCGGTGCCCAGGGCCCCGGTCTTGTAGAGCGCGATCACGCTGACGAGGTACACCGCCCCGCCCACTCCGAACTGGTAGAGGAAGGTCAGCAGCCGCTCGCTCATGGGGAAGTGTTTAGCACGGCTCCGAGGGATCTGGCACGAGGGGGGTCGGAAGCAGCCCCTCCCTGGCTCTCTCTCCGGCAACGCTTCCCTTCCACCGCTCCTGTGATAAGGTGGGAAACCGAAAAGAGGAGGCCTCCATGGAAAGCGCACAGCGGGTGGTGATCGACGACCCACCCACCATGAGCCTTTTGGGTTTGCTGCTCGGGAGCATCATCGCCAGACGAGCCGAGTCTCCCGGCGGTCAGAAAAAGCTAGCGAAGCTGAAGGGCGACGTAGTGGTCGAGGCGGGTCAGATGGTCATCACCATGCGGTTCGCCGAGGGGAAGGTCACCATCTCGAGGGGAGCAGTGGAGGGGCCGCGGGCCAGGGTGAAGGGGAGCATGGACGCCCTCATGAAGATCTCCCTCGGCGGGGGCATGGTGGGCCCCTGGCTGGCGGGTCGCATCAAGACGCAGGGCAGCCTGCCGATGCTCCTCGGCGTGATGCCCCTCATGAAGGTCTGAAGGGACCGGAAGACATCCAAGAGCCACGGCCCGATCCCTCGCCCAAATGTGACCTGGAACGATTCGTCGGGCCGATACCCACTTCACGATACCCATGCGAGGTTCGAACCATGACCGCTGACGCCCATTCCCGCTTCGTCGAGCTCCTCGGCGAGACCCGGGTGCTCTCTGGCGAGGCCCTCGAGCCCTACGCCTCGGACTACACCGAAGAGGACCCACGCTCGCCTGGCCTCGTCGTCAGGCCCACCACCCCCGAGGAGGTGCAGGCAGTGGTGAAGCTGGCCGGAGAGCTCGGGCTGCCCATGGCAGTGAGGATCACTGGCTCCAACGTGGGCGCCCTGGCCATGCCTCCCGAGGGAGGCCTGGTGGTGGACCTCTCCGGCATGAACAAGATCCACGAGGTGAACGCCGACGACCTCTACGCCATAATAGAGCCCGGGGTAACCTGGGAGCAGCTCAAGGCGCACCTGGCCGAGAAGGAGATCCCCCTGCGCATGGGCTACCCGCTCAGCCCGCCCGACACCTCCATCGTGGCCAACTGCCTGCTGGATGGCCTGGGCAACCTCTCCATGCGGCACGGCTCCATGGCCGACTGGATGGGGGGCCTGGAGGCAGTGCTGCCCGACGGGCGGCTCCTCAAGGCCGGGGCCAACGCCGCGAGCGACATCTGGTTCGGCCACGGGCCCCTGCCCCACCTCATGGGGCTCTTCGCAAACTGGCAAGGCACGACGGGAATCGTCACCCGCATGGCCTTCCAGCTCTGGCCGACGCCCGAGCACCGCAAGCGACTCTTCGTGCTGCTCTACGACCGCAACGGCGCCTTCGCCGCCATGAAGGCCCTGGCGCGCCGCCCAATCGCCGACGACGTGGGAGGCCTGTCCTGGCCCACGGGCAAGATGCTCTTCGACGTGCCGCGACCCGCTGCCAAGGACCCGGGGGAGCCGGAGTTCTTCCTGTACTTGGACTTGACCGGCTCCTCGGAAAGGGAACTCGCCCTGAGAGAGGAGCTCCTCGGCGAGATCCTCGACGGGCTCAGGGCCGAAGGTTTCTCCATGGAGGCGCCCATGGCCATCGAGACCCTGGTGCGCCTGAACCCCCGCTTCGGCAAGTTCTCCGACTTCCCGACCCGGCTGGAGTTCCTGGTGGACACGCCCGGGGGCGGCCTCTCATGGGTTGGAACTTACGGGCCCTTGTCCCGCTTCGGCGCCTTCGCAGACAAGGGCTGGGCCATCATGGAGAAGCACGGCTTCCCCCCGGCGGTGGTGAGCCGGCCCATGAAGGGCGGGCACTTCGGCGTGCTCCGCTACCTGTCCATCTTCGACAAGAAAGACCCCGAGGAACGAAGACGGGTGCGGGAGATGAACATCGAGATCAGCCGGGCCGGCTACGAGCTCGGGTTTCTCACCTACAAGACCCCTGCCTGGGCCGTGGAGATCTTGAAGGAGCGGCTGGATCCCACCTTCATGGAAGTAATGGGCACCATCCGCAGCGCTCTCGACCCCAAGGGCCTCATGGCCCCACACTGCTGGAGCTTCTCGACGCCCGGCCGAAGAGCTCCATGAGAAGAGGCGCCACGCCGCAGGGAGCCCGCCGGGCCGCACGCACGAGCAGACTGGACAATCGCCTCCCTAATCCTCGGCTGGACAACCGCCTCGGTAATCCTCGACTGGACAATCGCCACGGGAATCTTCGACCGGAAAATCGCCACGGGAATCCTTACCGAGGAGCAAGTGAATGAAGATCCTCTTCTGCGCATCAGAGGCCACGCCCTACGCGAAGTCCGGCGGCCTAGCCGACGTGGCGGCCTCCCTGCCGGCGGCCCTCGCGGACCGGGGTCACGACATCCGCCTGATCCTGCCGCGCTACGGCTGGATCCAGCGCGAGCACCTCCGCCCGCTCCCCGAGCCCATGGTGGTGCACCGGGGAGCCCTGACCGAGTACGCCCAGCTCCATGAGGACCCGGACTCCCCCTTCCAGGTGTACCTCGTGGAGCACGACGGCTACTTCCACCGGCCCTGGCCCTACGGGCCTCCGGGCGGGGCCTACGCCGACAACTGCGCACGCTTCTCCTTCCTTTCGGCGGCCTGCCTCTCAGCCTGCAGCCACCTCGGGTTCCAGCCCGACGTGATCCACGTCAACGACTGGCACACTTCCCTCGTGCCCGTGTACCTGAACACCTCTTACGGCGATGGGCCCCTTGGCAACACCGCCACGCTGCTCACCGTGCACAACATCGGCTACCAGGGCGAGTTTCCCAAGCAGGATCTCACCGCCACCGGCCTCGGCTGGGAGCGCTTCACCCACCTGGAGCTCGAACGGAACGACTACCTGAACCTGCTGAAGGGCGGGATCGTGCACTCGACACGCATCAACACGGTTTCGCCGACCCACGCCTGGGAGATGACCACCCCCGAGGGCGGCTTCGGACTGGACGGGGTCCTCCGGGAGCGGAAGGACCGGCTGGACGGGGTGCTGAACGGCATCGATCCCGACACCTGGGATCCCCGGACCGACCCATACCTGCCGGCGCGCTTCGGCCCCGAGGACCTGGCGGGCAAGGCCCTGTGCAAGGCCCAGCTCCAGCAGGAGATGGGCCTGCCCCAAAGGCCCGAGGCGCCCCTTTTCGGCCTGGTCACCCGCCTGACCTATCAGAAGGGCACCGACGTGGTGGCCGCGGTGCTCCATCGAATCCTGGAGCTTGACCTGCAGATCTGCCTCCTAGGCGCCGGAGACCCACACCAGGAGCACGCCTTTCTGCACCTTGCCCGGCGCTTCCCCGAGCGCTTCTCAGTTACCCTCGGCTACCACGAGCCCCTGGCCCATCGCATCGAAGCTGGCTCGGACTTCTTCCTCATGCCCTCGCGCTACGAGCCCTGCGGCCTGAACCAGATGTACAGCCAGCGATATGGCACCCTGCCGATCGTCAGGGCGGTCGGGGGCCTCAAGGATACGGTTGAGAACTATGACGAAGCCACCGGGGAGGGCACCGGGTTCGTGTTCAGGGATCTCAACCCAGACTCGATCTTCGACGTGGTGGGCTGGGCGACCTGGGCCCACTACAACCGGAGCAAGGACGTCCTGGGGATGCGGATCCGCGCAATGCAGAAGGATTTCAGTTGGGACCGAGCGGCCCAGGCCTACGAGCGGATCTACTCTCAGGCCGTGGAAGACCGGCAGCGGGTCACCAGGATCTGAAGCGGGGATCCCTTGGGCGCAGCGCATGGCCGACCCGGTTTGGATCCGCGCCAGGATCCGGGCCAACCCGCATGGCCCGACCTCGGCGCCAGGCCAAGACCCATCATGTGAACAGCCCGTCACAGAGCCAAACCATGGGCTGTGTATGCATGTTCACTCCATGCCCTGACGATCCGTGACCCATGGTTGGCAGTAAACCGGGATCATGTGATATTCTCTAGTTGGCGCCCTTTGGCATGGATCCTGTAAGGACATTGATGCTGTTGGCGCCAAACCGTAACCCCCGCCGGCCCGAACCATCGGCGGAACCGCTGCGCCGACTTGGAGGAGTTGTCATGAATCGCCTACTCGTGAGCCTCGGCCTAATCGTCCTGGTGGCCTCTTTGGCGAGCGGCTGTCGCCGCCAGAAGGAGTGCGACCTCTGCCCTGGATACTGCGACGACTCGGGCTGCTACGCCTGCAACGATGACGACTTCTGCTGGCCCGTGCAGAACCCACCGTGCGGCGACGGGGAGATCTGCGAAGCCAACGAGTACTGCGCACCCTGGGGCTGCGCCATAGTGTGCAGCTTCGACACCGACTGCAACGTCGGCGAGCAGTGCCTGCCGGCTGGGTACTGCGGCCCGGCCGACGATGTGGACACCCCCTGCGTATCCCATGAGGACTGCGGAAACGGCATGTTCTGCCACGATGGAGTGTGCGACGAGGCCTGCCAGAGCGACGACGACTGCCCGGGCGACTGGGTCTGCGCGGCCTGCGGCGAGTGCCAGCCCCCCGACAACCCCGTGTGCGGTGAGTACCCCACGCTCTGCTCGGACAACGCCGAGTGCGGCGAGGGACGGATCTGCACTTCGCTCGGGCGCTGCGCCTTCTCCTGCGAGACCACCGACCCGGTCTGCCCACATGGTCAGGTCTGCCTCGAGAGCGTCTGCACCGACGATCCGGCCCCCACGAGCACCGAGTGCATCACCAGCGTTGACTGCGACTCCATCGCCGCCTGTCAGACCCTCGGCTGCCTCTGCGTGAACACCTACTGCCAGACCCTGTGCGACCAGGACGCCGACTGTGGCTGGGGCCAGTTCTGCCACCTTGGCATCTGCAAGGCCGATTTCCGCCCCGAGGAATAAAAAACTAGAGGACGGCCACGCTTCCCCGGGGCACCCACTGCCCGCTCCCTTTCGGGAGCGGGCTTTTTTCTGTTCGCAGGCCGCCCTGTCGAGCAACACTGTCGGGCAACCGTTGACAGGGCTCCGATGGGCGGATACCGTCTTACCCGCGCCAAGGCAGCCCGCGCCTGGCGGAGCGGAACGTGCCGAGAATACTGGTAGTAGACGACGATCCCTGGATCCTGAAGATGGTGTGCACCGTGCTCGGAAAGCGCGGGCACGACGTCCAGGTGGGCCGCGACGGCAAGGAGGGCCTCGATAAGGCCAAGGAGCTCAGGCCCGACCTGATCATCACCGACATCATGATGCCCGAGATGGACGGCTGGGATCTGGTTAGGAACATCCGGGCCACACCCGGGATCTCGATGGTGCCGGTGATCTTCCTCACCGCCTTGTCGGACGACGACGACCGCATCCAGGGTTTTAGGCTGGGCGCTGACGACTACCTCGCAAAGCCCTTCCGCTTCGACGAGCTGGAGCTCCGAGTGGAGAAGGCCTTCCGCAGCAAGGCCAGGCTAGAGGATCACCTGAAGGGCGGCGCGCCAAAACCACGGCTCTCCTCCACGGACCTGCCAGCGGCCGGCATCCGCGGCACCCTCGACCAGATCGGCCTCTCGAGCCTCCTCGTGATGATGGAGATGGAGCGCAAGTCCGGCATCCTCGTCCTGCGAAACGACCAGGTGACGGCCCGGCTGTTCCTCAAGGAGGGGCGGATCCTGGCGGCGCGCTTCGAGGGACGCTCCGAGCCTCGCGGCGCCGAGGTGATCTACGAGCTCCTGCGCTGGACCCAGGGCAAGTTCGACTTCAACTCCCTCGAGGTGGACATGGAGGACGAGCTCCAGTCGAGCACGACCCACCTGCTCCTGGAGGGCGCGCGCCGTCTGGACGAAGGAGGCCGGTGACCGCGGAATCGCTCCCGCAGGGCCGTCCCTTGGGCTGATGAAGCCAGGCGAAGTCTACGGCAAGTACCGTCTCATGGAGCGGATCGCCTCTGGCGGCATGGCCGAGGTGTACAAGGCCGTTGCCATGGGAGAGGCGGGCTTCGAGAAGCCCGTGGCCATCAAGCTACTGCACCGCCAGTTCTCGGATGACGAGGACCTAGTGGCCATGCTGCAAGACGAGGCGCGCCTCTGCAGCCTGCTCCATCACGGCAACATCACCCAGGTGCTGGATCTCGGCCGAGTCGAGGACACGTACTACATCGCCATGGAGTACGTGAACGGCAAGGACCTCTTCAACCTGCTCCGCAAGGCCAGCCAGACTGGCCTCGCCCTGCTTCTCCCCGGCGCACTCTTCATCGCCTGCGAGATGCTCGCTGGCCTCGACTATGCCCACCGCAAGCGCGACGACGACGGCCGCCTGCTAGGCATCATCCACCGGGACATCTCCCCCCAGAACGTGCTCATCACCTGGGACGGCGAGGTGAAGATCATCGACTTCGGCATCGCCAAGGCGCGGACCTCCACCCACAAGACCCAGGCGGGGATCATCAAGGGCAAGTTCCGCTACATGTCCCCGGAGCAGGCCCGCGGAGAGCCCATCGATCACCGGGCCGACATCTTCGCCACCGGGGTGGTGCTCTACGAGATGATCCTCGGCCGGCCCCACGCAGCGGGCGCCACGGACCGGGAGATCCTCATCAAGATCCAGAGCGGCAGGTTCGAGCGCCTCGGGCACCAGGTGAGCGGCCTCCCTCCGGAGCTGGAGGAGATGGTGCACCGGGCCCTGGCCACGACTCCGGAGAGCCGCTGGCCGAGCGCTCGCGCCTTCCGCACCGCCCTCATGACCTACCAGCGCGCCAGCCGCCTGGCCTACTCGAGGGACGACCTCTCCGAGTACATCCGATACCTCTTCAAGGAGGACACGGGACAGGACACGAACATCGAGGCCGTGGGGGTCCTCTCCGACCGGGACGTCCTGCCCGGCGAGGGCCTCGCCGAAGCGGCGCGGGACCCATTCGCCCCGAGCCTCCCCCCCCTGCCCGATCTCTCCTTCTCGGGCCCCTCCCCTGCGCCGCCCGTGCGGCCCATGGCGAGCGCCCTCCCGCCTCCGGCCTCGAGGAGCCCCGAGGCGCCGCCAGCCATGCGGGAGCCCGTTGAATCCCGTGGGAAAGCGACGGTGGTTCTGGACACCGCCGCGCGAGCAGCGCCCATGGAGCGGCCAGGCGGCCGCCGGCAGCAAGCCGAGGATACGGCCCACATGACCCCGGCCCCGCCCCGCCGCCGCGAGCCTCGCAGGGCCTCCTCAATCGTGGTGGCAATCCGCTTTCTGCTCTTCTGCGGCATGCTCGGCCTCATGGGGGTGGGCGGCTACCACGTCTACAACCTCTACATAAAGAAGCCCGGCGTGGCCCGCCGGCTGGGCCTCACCCCTCCCAAGCCCGGCATGAAGCGGGTCTCCAAAACGGTGGTGGCCAGCTTCGAAATAGACAGCCAGCCAAGAGGAGCCCGGATCTTCCTGAACGGGGAGGACATGAAGCAGAACACGCCCGGCGTGTTCGAGAAGTTCACCAGCCCGCGCAAGGTGGAGATCGAGCTCAAGCACCCCAGGTTCAAGGCTCCCTGGA
>JAVEWA010000321.1:0-7688 GCA_034004785.1 Polyangia bacterium | reverse complement strand
TTCAGCTCGAGCTCGTAGGCCCTGGGCTTCTTCAACGGGATGCCCTGTCCACGCACGACGATGTCCATGTCCCAGGGCCAGCTCCTCCCCATGGCGATCGAGCCGTCCACGACGTAGGTCCCGTCGTCCACTGAGCCGCGGAGCTCCTTCACCCGGATACGGCGGTTTCTAATGTCCAGGTTGCCGCCGAGGATGGCGAACTCCCGGCCCGAGCCTCTCAAGGTGAAGGCGATGGGGTCCAGGGCGAGGGCGCCGGAGAGGGCGGGGTGGTCGGGATCCCCCTGGATCCTGAGACTGGCGCGGGCCCGGCCAGACACATGGTTGAAGGTGTGGGGAATGGCCAGGCGGAGGATCTGAGCCGAGAGCTTGCCCTCGAGGGAGAGATCGAGGGTTTGGGGGTGGAGCTTCTGGTGGTGGATGACTCCGCTCAGGTTGCTCTCCTCGGTATCCACCGCGACCCGCGCCTTGTGGATTCGAAGGACCCTGTCCGACAGCGAGACATGCGCGGTCGGGATGCGGACGGGGACCCTGCGATCCGCGGGGAGGAGCACGAGGCCCGCCAGCCATGCCTCGCTCTGGTAGCGGGGCGTGTCGAGGGGGCCGGTGATCCGCCCCTTCAGCCAGATCCTTCCCGTCAGGCCGTCCAGATACTTGGAGGCCAGCCAGCGGCAGGGCTCGAGGTTGATGCTGGCCTCCGCCTTCATATTCGAATCCCCTTGGGCGATCCAGCCAGACAGGGCCAGGGTGCCCGTTGAACCCTGGAGTCGCACCTGGAGGAGGTGCAGGCGACGGCCATCGAAGAGAAGCCGCAGGGTTCCATCGTTCTTGAGGGCCAGGTGCCCGGGGGCCTCCCCCGGCATGAAGTCCTTCTGCTCGAGGCGCGCGTCCAGGCGCGTGAGCACGGCCTCCATCCGCGTGATCCCCTGCTCGGCGTCCAGGGTGACCTCGACTCGTCCGCTCGCGTAGATCTCGGCCCGCCCGGGCAGCCAACGCTGCTCGGGGATGAGCTCGTGCACGGCCAGATCCTGGAAGGTCAAGCGCAAGGTCGCCCGCGGCCGAGGTGAGAGATGCAGGAGGCCGTCCACCTGGAAACGGTCGAAGAAGGAGCCTCGCAGGCGCATCGCGCCATCCTGTGGAATCAAGGTGGCGGTGCCCTCGCCGAGGCGGTTTCCGTGGAGCCTGACCGAGGCTACCCGCATCATGGCTTCCACCAGGGGGCGGGACTCGGAGCCTCGCAGGTTGAACCGGCCGGACAAGTTGCCCCTGAGACCCTCGCGGAGGGCGGGAGACGCCGAGAAGAGCACGCGCAGGGGAAGCTCCCAGAGGTGCCCTTCCATGTCCAGCTTGCCGCCCTTGAGGTTATAGGTCCCGTGAGCCTCCAGACGTCCGCCGCCTTTCCAGTGCAGGGAGAGGGGCTGCAAGGTGACCTTGTGCCGGTCGAGGCGGACCGAGGCGCTGCCGTGCTCGATCTTGTGTCCGGCCACCGAGGCGTTTCGGATCACCATGCCGCCGCTGCCGCTCATGGCGCCTGGGAGCCCCTTCAGGGCCAGGTGAGCCGTCACGCTGCCCCGCGCCTGGTGGCCAGGAGCGAGCTGCGCGAGGGAGGCGCCCACGAGCAGGAAGCGCCCCTCCAGGTAGGGAGCTCGCTGGGGCCGCCAGCGCCGGTCGAAGAGCCCGAGCTGACCTTGTCCGCCGAGCATGCCCCCGGCCAGGTCCCCCTGGAGCCGCTTGAAGGACAGCGCGCCTCCGTGGACGGTCACCTCGCTGACCAATTGCCGGGAGCGAAGGCGGCCCGTGCCGGCGCCGCGCAGGCTGAGCTGCCCCTGTAGGATCGGGTTCCTTATGGTGCCGCTGAGACGCCCCTTGAGGGCGATGCCCCGGGCGAGGTCGGGCATCTTGGCGGAGTGGAGCACCTGGCGAAGCCGCGCGACCTCCACCTGAAGGGCCAGGCGCAGGCGCTCGTTCTTCACGTCCACGTCGCCCCTGCCGGCGATCCGCAGCCCTGCGCCCTTCAGCTCGAGGTCCTTCATGCGCACGCGGCGGCCGTCGAAGGATCCCGAGCCGCCCAGGTGCAGCCTCTCGGGCAGGGCGATGTCGCGTCCCTGCCTCCTCAGGCCGAGGTCCACCTCGGTCACCTCGAGCCCTCTGGGCGCCAGGCTCCCCCGGAAGACCACTTGGCCATCCAGGAGGCCACCCAGGAGGGAGCGCTGCTCCTCGCTAGTGAGGAGCGGCGTGATCCGGACATGCTTCAGCTTGAGCTGCCCACCAAAGGACTTCTCCTGAAGATCCGCGGCGCCCTTCAGGTGCAGCGCGCCCTCCATGGTCTGGCAGGTCAGGTGCTCGAGGGTGAGGCGGCGCTCCTGAAGATGCGCGCTCCCTCTGATGTCCTCGGCGAGGAGAGTGCGGCCCCCCGCTTCGAGCCTGGCGGCGATCCCCTCCACCCTGGCCTCCAGGAGCGGCGAGCGCAGCGGGCCTCGCACGTTCAGGGTGAGGGTCTCGCTCCCCCCCTCCATGGCAACTCGAGTCAGGTCCGACAGTGGACCGGCGAAGCCGGTCGCCAGGGCCTCCAGGTTTATCCTGGGCTCCTCCACGCTGTGAAAGCCCTCTATCAGCGAGGTCAGGCGAAACCGGGCTCCGCCGGCGTCTCCGGCCACGGCGAAGGAGAGGTTCGTCGGGACATCTGGATCCGTGCGGACGTAGGGAGCCTCTATTTGGCGCAGCGGCAGGGTGTACCCGGCCACGCGCAGGCTCCCCTCGCCCCCCTGGGGCTTCACCGAGAAGCGGATCGTGGCGGGCCTCGAGTCCGTGGCGCTGGCGACATGGAGGGAGCCCCTGGCCTCGATGCGGTGGAAGTAGAGCTCGAAGAGCTGGTGGTGGAAGGTGATCGAGGCCCTCCTCACGTGGATGCTCTCGAAGAAGTAATTGGTGGGCTCGTCCTTGGCCCTCGTCTTCTTCTCGCGGCTCTCGAAGGCCGAGATCAGTCCTACCTCGTAAGGGTTTCCGGAGCCACGGCTGGGCCCGTCGGGCCGCTGGTAGTAGTCTATCCGAAGGAAGGCTTCCTTGGCCTCGGCTTGCCTGACCAGCATGTGACCGCTTCGGACCGCCGGCCAGAGCTTGCCGAAGCCCTCGATGCGGGGGAAGTGCATCACGACCCTTCCGAGGCTGTCGTAGAAGCGGAGATCCTCGACGATCAGCTTGTGGTCGCGGCCCGTTACGATGTCGATGGCCGCCCTGGGGGACCACCTCACGCTGCCGATCGTCACCCGGCCGCGCGAGTTCTTGTTGAAGGAGCGGGCGAGGCGCTCGCCGAGGGCCGGGCCGTTGTAGAAGGTCCAGAGGTAGTAGAATGTGCCCGCCGCCAGGATGACCAGGGTGAGCAGGCCCAAGGCGACGCCGCGGATGGCCCTTTGGAGCAGGGTTCTGGGATGCTTGCCCCGGGCCCTGCCAGGCTTTGCGTCAGGCGGCCGATCCAGAGCGAGCTTCTCCTTGCCGGGGCCTGGCTCTGGCTCGGGTTGCGTTGGATCCTGCCGGGGTTCCGGCTGAAGGTCTGTATCCGACAAGGCATCCTCGACTTTCCAGGGTAGCACCGTAACGAGGCCAGGCCAAATCTAGGGCTACGCCAAGGTCTATACCCGCCACTGGCCCGCCTTCAGCCCGCCTCCAATCCGCTTGAGGTCCGCTTGCCCTCCCGTCTTCAATCAGGGGACGTTTTTTGACATGCCGCCGCTCCCAGGGGATCGTCTTACCCAGGGCGAGCCTTCGTTTTGGCTCGGGTGGCGACCATGCGTCAGAGCTCAAAAGAACATTTCGTTGCGAGGAGGGCCCTCCCATGGGCCGTGATGCTGGGAGTCCTCGCGCAGCATCCGGCCGCTGCCCTGGCCGCTCCGGCAGAGCGGGCAGGGGCTTCGAAGGCAACCCCGCGAGGCAAGGCGAGCCCCCGGAAGGTGAGGCTCATCCCCCGGGCGCGCCCCGCGCACAAGGGGAGCCTGAGACCGGCCCGCAAGGTCGAGCTCCCCCCGAGAGAGGTCGAGAAGCTGGGGGCCCGGGAGCTGCCAAGGGCCGCTCCGGCTGCCAGGTCGGGCCCGCCATCGGCGCGGTCCAGGTTGGCTGGAACCCAAGGGCGGGGAAAACCAAGGAGCGGGGCGCTCCCCGCGCCGAGGCATCCGGTCGCGCGTCGAGCCAAGGCCAAGGCCAAGGCCAAGGCGACGCCGCTGCTTCCCGCCATGCCCCTTTACCACATCCACAACCGGGAGCTGGTGCGCCTGCGGCCATACGACGGCGTGGGGAGGCTCCGTTCCGAGGCCCTCCAGGCCTGGTCTCGATTCCTGCGCTGCGCTCACACGGGCGAGATCCGCCCGATCCACTGGCGCCTCCTGGTGGTGCTCTACGAGCTATGGCTCCACTTCGGACAGCCCCAGGTCACCGTGTTCTCGGGCAACCGGCCCGAGCGGGTGGCCAGGCTCAAGACCAGCCGGCATGTGATTGGCCAGGCGATCGACTTCAACTTCAACGGCATCCCCAACCAGGCGATCCGCGACCACCTTCTGAAGCGGTACGACCGGGTGGGCGTGGGCTACTACCCCAACTCCTGGCATCTGCACCTGGACGTGCGGCCAGAGAAGTCCTTCTGGATAGACAACGCCCGGTCGGGCGAGGACGCGGCGTACTCCAAGAATCCAATGGAGGATCTGAGGACCGAGGCCCGTCGGAGGTCCAAGCCGGCGGCATCCGGGGAGGCCAAGTCAGGCTCGGGCAAGAGATCCCATGCCGCGCAAGGCGGCGGAGGGGCCCCTGCGCGTCCGGCCGCGAGCCCTGCTGCGCGTCCGGCCGCGAGCCCTGCTGCGCGTCCGGCCGCGAGCCCCGCTTCGACTGGGGCCGGCGAGGCCAAGGCCGCTCGTTGAATATACTCGCCCGAGGCAGCGTCGGAAGCGGGGTGAGGAGAGCGGCAGCCCCTGGTGGCCCCAAGCGGCATGATGGGGCTGGCGGAGCCAGGTGACGGCTGCTAATATGCCCCGACCTGGACAGGTTGGCGCGAGCCGGGCCCGAGCGGACTTGGCGGGCCCCAAGGGCGCAAGAAACCAGAGTCCACACCCCGGGAGGATCCTATGCGACGTGTATTGATGCTCGTCTTCGTGCTGCCGGCGTTCTTCTTCACCTGGCTCCCCGACGGGGAGGCCCGGCCGGCTCCGCGGCCAAGGCCGAGGCCAAGACCCGAGGCGCCCAAGGTGAATCAGCAGGCGGCAAAGGCCATTCCAGCCCTCGTTGGAAACTACAAGTTTGGCTCTAACAAAGATCAGATAATCAATCTGCTCACAACGGGTTTGCGCAAGGAGTACACCGAGCAGATTCGAAAGGCCGGGAACGACCCCATGCGCCAGGACCGGCTCCGTCGCGACCTTGAGGACGAGATCAGGAAGGTCCGCAAGAGCTACATCGCCTTCGATGGCAAGCGCACGAACTGGGACTCCTCCCTGGTGGACGATCAGTTCGGCCACAACAACGGCGAGTCCATGCTCGTTTACCTCGAGAAGGAGCAGCAGCGCTTCTTCTACTTCCACCATGGAAGGCTCTACAAGCAGTTCATCGCCTTCAACGCCGACCACCCCAACTACAAGGGGCTCACCTTCCCGGCCTTCCTCGGGAAGCTGATCCAGGCCTTCGGCCAGGGCAACGCGGTCTTCCAGAAAGACGTGTCCGGGAACTCGCGGCTGCACCACGTGGAGTGGATCGGCGCGAACAACATTTACATGTGGGCAGTGGATAAATCCACTGTTTACGGGAACTTCTGCGTGGTCCTCTTCGACAACACCATGAAGGAGAAGGTGGACCAGGGCCGCAAGGCCTCTGGGGAGGGCCCACGGCGGACCTCGGACGACGATCTCATAGACTCCATCTCCAAGCCCCCGAGCGAGCAGGACATGCAAGCGGATCCGGACAAGGACATGCCCTAGCGACTACCCCTGTCTCGCCCCCCGCTCTTCCCAGGTGCCCTATCGCTCTTCCCCGCTGATGCAGGTGGTTACCGGCCAGCCCTCCCGGGCCTCGGATCCTAGAGCAGGACCTCCTCGGCTGGCTCCCTGAGGTTGTAGCGGGAGCTCATGGCGTAGCCGTAGGCGCCCCCCGTGGCCACGAGGAGCACGTCGCCCTCCTGGGCAGGGGCTATGCGCCTCGAGTTACCGAGCACGTCCCCGGACTCGCAGATCGGCCCCACGATGTCCGCGACCTGCGTCGGAGGCTCGTCGAGGCGGGTGAGGTTGACTATCTGGTGCCAGGCGCCGTAGAGCGCCGGCCGGATGAGGGAGTTCATGCCGGTCTCCACCCCCACGAAGGTCCGATCGCCCTTGTGCTTGATCTGGGTGACCCGCGCAAGGAGCGCTCCAGCTCTCGCCACCAGGAAGCGGCCGGGCTCGAGCCAGAGGGAGAAGCGGGGGTAGGCCTCGCGAAAGAGGGCCAGGGACTCGTTCACGGCGTCGAGGTCCAGGGCGCGCTGGCCCGGGCGCTCCACCACGCCTAGCCCTCCGCCGAGGTCGAGGATGCTCGCCCCTGGGAAGCGCTCCGCGGCCTCGGCCAGGTAGAGAGCGGTCTCCCTCCAGTTGTGGCTGGTGCGGATCCCGCTCCCGGTGTGGGCGTGCAGGCCTTCGATCCTCGCCCCGGCCCGCTCGATTAGCCCGGTGAGACTGTCGAGCTGATCCCACGAGATGCCGAACTTCGAGCGGGCGCCGGCGGTCTTCACGTGGGCGTGGTGGCCTCGGCCCTGGCCGGGATCCAGGCGGAGGAGGATCTCCCGGTTCTCGAAGAGCTCGGGCCAGGCCTCGAGGGGATGCAGATTGTCCACGGTCACGTGGACTCCGCGGGAGAGGGCCAGCTCGTACTCGCTCCTCGGGGCGAAGTTCGGGGTGAAGAGCACCCTCTGGGGGTCCAGGCCCGGGAAGAGCCCGAAGACGTGATCGAGCTCTCCTGGGGAGACGCATTCGAATCCGAGGCCGGAGTCGTGGAAACGCTTGAGCACACCTGGGTGGTAGTTGGCCTTCACCGCGAAGAAGAACCGATCCACCGCCTCGATCCTTCGGAGGTCCTCCACGGCCAGGTCCAGGCTGGCGCCGTGATAGACGTAGCGGGGGGAGCGTTCCTCGCACAGGGCCAGGAGCGCGTTCCGCTCGGCGCGCCACCAGGCGGTTCGGCCCGGGGGCGGGCTCGGGGCGGGGCCCGCCTCCAGCTCCTTCCAGGTCGGGCCGAGCCTGGGGTCCTCGGCGCCGTCGGAGAAGAGGAGCTCGTGGAGCCTCCGGACCAGGCGCTCGGCCTGGCCCTCGTCCACCACGAAGCTCAGGTTGAGATCGCTCGCGGCCTGGGAGAGCAGATGGATCTTCTTGTCCTCGAAGACCTCGAGGACCGGGCCCAGCCTGGGAAGCACGCTCCTCACGTTCCTGCCGACCAGGCTCACGCTGGCGCAGGGGCCGATGATGCGCGCCTGGCAGAGCCCCGAGAGATCCGCGACCAGGGCCGTGAGGGTCTCCTGCTCGAGGGCGTTGGCGGCCGGATCCAGCGATACCGTCACGTTCATCTCCGAGGTGGAGACGAGGTCAATGGAGAGGCCGTGCTTCTTGAACTGCGCGAAGGCGTCAGCCAGGAAGCCCACCTGCTGCCACATGCCAGCGGTCTCCATGGACACGAGCGTCACGCCGGTCTTG
>JAVEWA010000320.1:0-7696 GCA_034004785.1 Polyangia bacterium | reverse complement strand
GACCGAGGCGCTCACCCTCGGCCTCGAGCCCGCGGCGCCCGCCTGGGAGCCACCGAGAAGAGCGCCCATCAGGAGCCCGAGGACGAGCCCGAGCAGCCCGCTGCGAACTGACTGGGATGGGGGCGCTCCCGCCCGCCCGCCCGACACTCGACGAGAGGCTGCCAAACCGGCGAGAGGTGCCGGCCTGTCCCGGCCTATTTCATTCTGGGACGCCACGGGGCCATGGTAACTCACATGGGCGAGGGCCCCAAGACCCTTGCTACCTTACCTGCACGCCGTCTTCCGGAGACCTATTCTGGCGACCTGGCTCGAGACCGACTCGTGACCGGCGAGCCTCACTGGCGAGCCTCACTTGACCCATGGGCCCGCTCGGCCTAGGGTGACCCAATGTGCAGATCCCTGTCAGCTTCTTTAGCTGCTGCTCTCCTTTGGACCTGCCTCTCGGCCTGCGGCCCTACCGCCATCGGGCAGGGCCCGGCCGGCCCCGCCCAACCCGGGGAGGAGCAGGGCACCAAGGCCCGACCCACCGAGCCCGAGGTCACGAGGCCCGCATTGCCGAGGGAGTGGGTCGAGGCCATCTGCGACAGGGTGGAGGACTGCGCCGTGGAGCGAAACGCGGCCCTCGCCAAGGAGAGCGGTGGCAACGACCAGGACGTGGGCGCGGCGATGGCGGATGCCCGGGAGGCCCTCGTCTCCGGCTCGGTGCGCTCCTTCTGCCTGCTGCGCACGAGAAAGCTTGGCAGACCCGACGCCGAGCGCATCCATGGTTGCCTCGGCACGAACAAGGGCTGCGCCGACTTCTACCGCTGCGCGGACTTCCCAGGCTCCGAGTCCAGGGCACGGCCCGCCGCTCCCCAAGCCAGAGCCGTACACTGACAGAGCCGCGGCTCTCGGTGAGCCGGGGAACAAAAAGAAACGCCCGACAGGGTGACCTGCCGGGCGTTTGCGGCCGCGGGCGGCGGAATTACCGTTTCACCTCATGCGCGAGACGAACCGGCGCCCGATTCGGTTCCAATTTCTGTGTAACTTTCTATCAGAACCAGGCCTGTCCAGTCAAGAGGAGAACAGCCTGGGAGCCTGAGTCGCGCCCAATCGAATAACGCATTGAGCCAACTGGGGAATCAGCCAGACCAGCCACTGTAAGATTACAATAATCCTGGTCCTCCCTCCCCAGCTCGTGGGAGCGAGGATCTCTTTGTCCCAAAACTATGTAGTTATTTGAGAGGCATCGGGGCTCAAAGAAACACTGCCCCAGGTCCCTGCCGGGGCTCGCATTAACCGGGCCTTGGAGCCTTCGCCGGTCATGCCTCGGGCAAAGGCTCGGGCAGCCCGAGGAGAGCCTCCAGCGACTCGCCCTTTCGCAGGCGCTCGAGCACCCTGGCTGCGGCGTCCTGCTCGGCCTCTTTCTTGGTGCGGCCCTCTCCCTTGGCGAGCACGCGGTCCCCTGATTGCAGACACACCACGAAGCGAAGCTCGTGCTCTGGTCCGGTGGTGCCGGTCAAGCGGTAGCTGGGAGGGCGCTTGGTCAAGGCCTGGATCCGCTCCTGGAGGTGGGTCTTGGGATCCCGATCGCGAAGCTCCTGGAGGGCAGGCCCGAGGCGCGGCTCGAGGAGCCTCGAGATGAAACCGAAGGCTGCCTCGAAGCCGCCGTCCAGGTAGATGGCCGCCACTATCGCCTCGAGGGCGTCGGCCAGGATGGAGGGCTTGCTCCGGCCGCCGGTCCGCTCCTCGCCCTTGCCGAGGAGCAGCGCACCTCCGAGCTCCAGCTCCATCGCCAGATCCGCAAGCGCGCCCGTGCTCACCAGGGCCGAGCGAGCCTTGGACAGGGTGCCTTCGTCCACCTCGGGGAAACGGCTCATGAGGAGGTGCCCGGCCACCAGGGAGAAAACCGCGTCGCCCAGGAACTCCAGTCGTTCGTTGTCCTTGATCGCTTCGGCCTGCTCGTTGGCAAAGGACTTGTGGGTAAGCGCCCTTCGCAGAAGCGCAAGGTCCGCGAAAGCGTGCCCGAGGCGGGCCGCGAGGAGCTCCTCGCGGCTCCCCTGCCCGGGTTGATCGGATGGATCGCTAGTAGGTCCTACCCGCTGCGGCCCATCCTCCGGCCCCTCGGAGAGGGGGCCGCTAGCGAGGCCGCCGAGGGGGCCGCTGAGGGGACCGCTGAGGGGGCCGCTCGACCAGTCTCGTGGATCCCTTGGGGGCCCTGGATGATCCGAAGCCATCTGCCCAGAGCCTACTCCAAGAGGAGGCGGCCTTCCATTCCGTCTTCGTCCACCGGCCCGAGCAGCAGGCGGACCCTTTTGCCCATCAGCTCGTCCGGGCCATCCAGGCTGGCCTCGAAGCCAAGCTCGGTGAAGGCCGTCAGGCGGTCACGGCTGCGGCGGAAATACACGACCCCTGTCGTCTCGCGGCCCTCTTGGGCCTGTCTGAAGCGGAGCCACAACCTGTCGGAGAGCGACCTCAGCTCGGCGGCGCGGTCCCGCCTGAGCCCGACTGACACCGCCTCTCCCATCAATTCAGCAGCGGTGCCGGGACGAGGAGAGAAGGGAAAGACGTGAAGGTAGGCCGGAGCCAGCTCCTCGAGAAGCTCCAGGGTGGCGAGGTGGTCCGCCCCGGTCTCCCCCGGGAACCCGGCGATCACGTCCGCGCCCAGACAGGCCCCTGGCAGGGCCTCGCCTATCGCCCTCCAGCGAGCGCTGAAGGTCTGCCGGTCATATGGCCGCCTCATGCGCCCTAGCACTGGGTCGGCGCCGCTCTGAAGCGGCAGGTGGAGGTGAGAGCAGAGCCTCCCCCTCGCCTCGACCAGGGCCGACAGCAGCGCGCCGTCCACCCGGTGGACCTCGAGGGAGCTCAGGCGCAGCATCGGCGAGGGAGCCCGGGCCGCGGCCTCGAGCAGCAAGGCCGCCAAGGAGGTGGGCGCCGCAAGGTCCAGCCCGTAGGAGCCGAGGTCTATCCCCGAGAGCACCACCTCGGGACAGCCCTGTTCTCCGTAGCGAGCGAGGGCCCTGTGGACCTCCTCGGGCGGGAGGCTCCTCGGCTCGCCCCGGGCCGCCCAGACGGTGCAGTAGGTACAGCGACCGCTGCAGCCGTCCTGGATCTTCAGGGGCGGCCTCATCACCTCCCGCGGGCGATACTGATATGAGGGTGCGGACCAGCCGGGCCCCTCGGAAGAGCTCAGGCCTGGCAGGAATGCCAGGATGCGCTCCAATAGGGTGTCCTTGCCGGCGTTTGGCACCACCTCCGCCACCCCATCCCGGCTCGCCAGCTCCTCGGGTCTCAGCTCTGCCAGGCAGCCAGTCACCAGGATCGGCGCCGAGGGGTTCAGGCGGTGGGCGCGGGCTATGAGCTGGCGGCTCTCCCTGTCCGCGGCGCCGGTCACGGTGCAGGTGTTGATGACGTAGAGCTCTGCCCGCTGCCTGAACGGGACCAGCTTCACGCCCGAGGGCAGGGACTCCTCCAGCCGCAGGGTGTCGGCCCTGTTGACCTTGCACCCGAGGGTGGCAATCGCCACGCGGACTTCCCCCGAAAGCAGGGTCGCATCCATGGCGGCAGGCAGGCCCGGGCTTTGCTCCCCAGCCGGGCGAACCGGACTACCCTGGCCAGCCGGGCTGGCCTGGCTGGCCGCCCCGGGGGTGGCTCGCGTCTGGGAGGCTGTCATTTGGCGCGCGGGACCGACAGGCGCGCCGAGAGCCCGGGGTTCTCGGCGTCCTCGGGCGCCACCAGCGAGAAGCTCAGGCGACCGCCGTGCCGCCTCGCGATCAGATCCACTATGGTCAGGCCGAGGCCAGCGGTCTCGGTGTAGCCCTCCTGATCGCTCACGCGATAGAAAGGGCTCACGATGCGCTCGATCTCCCGCTCGGGCACTGCCGGCCCCCGATCCTCCACTGTCAGCTCGCAGTGCTCCTCGCCGAGCGCCACCCCGAGGGCGACGCTGCTGCCCTCCGGAGCGTACCTCAGGGCGTTCTCCAGGAGGTGCCCGAGCGCGATGACGAGGAGGTTCCAGTCCGCCAGGATCATGACCGGCTCGCCTGGCTCGGTGCTGATGGTCACCCGCCGGGCATCGGCCTGCTTCTGGAAACGCCGCGCCACCTCCACGAGGACCGCCTCGGGCGCCACCGGGATGGGCGCGCAGGGGATGTGGCCCCGCTCGAGCCGCGCGAGCTCCAGCATCCGGTCGTTGATGGCGGTGAGGCGGCGCAGAGACCTCCGCATCGCGCCGACGCAGCGTGCCTGCATGGGGTTCAGGCGTTCCTGGGATCTCAGCTCGAGGAGATCCAGGTGACCGAAGAGGGGCGTGAGCGGCGCGGCGATCTCGTGGGTCAGATCTCGCAGCAGCATCCTGAGGAACTCGAGATCCTCTTCGGTAGAGCTTCGGATGGCTTCACTCATGTTTCCTCAGAGCCGGTCGAGGTGATAGACGTCCCGCGCCGGGATCCCTTCCGATCGATCATAGGCCAGCCTCCAGGCGAGGAGCTGCGACAGCACCTCATTCGCGGGCTGCCCTCGCCGCCCTAGCCGCGCCAGCCGCTCCAGGCTTCGACGCATCTCGACCGCCAGCTCCGGAGGATGATAACAAAAGGCGCCGGTGAAGTGGACCTCTTGCTGCACCGCGGCCAACCGGGCGTCGAATACGTCTCCGATGGACAAGCCCGGCGGAGGCGCGGAAGCAGTAACCTCCCACCGGATGCCAGACAGGGGATCGTCGACGAGGAGCTTGCCGGGCCCGGCGCGACCGGCCCAGCAGAGGATGGCCCGGTGGCTCGCCGCCAGCGCCAGGGCATCGGCGAGATCCTGGGCCGGGAGCCCGTCGCGCCTCGCCTCGAGCCAGCGCTCGCAGGGCGTCGGGCCATCGGCGCCCCCCTGCGGCCGATCCAGCAGGTACCATTCGGTGAACTGGGCCATGCGCATCTCGAAGATGGCGTCTCCCTCGTGCACCCTCCCCGTGGTGGAGAGGAACTCCTCCTTGGCCAGGGCCGCCGCGCCCGTTCCACCCGAGGCCATGGTGTCTGCGGCCATGCGCTCGAGGAGCCCGGTCAGCCTCGCCGTCACCGGAGAGATCACGGACAGGGGCGGCACGGGCGCGAAGGGCGACGGCGGCGGGGCTCCCTCGACCATTGGAGCTAGCGCACCAGCCCCTCGGGCCAGCCAAAGACCGAGCGTCCGCCCACGAAGGTGGCAACCGCGCGACCCCTGGCCGCCAACCCGGCGAAGGGAGTGTTTCGGCTCTTGGACAGGAAGTTCGAGGGCTGGATCGTGAAGGACATCCCGAGGTCCACCAGGGTGACGTCCGCCGGGGCGCCTGGGGCGAGGCTCCCTCCGGGCAGGCCGAAGCAGGCCGCGGGGCCCGCCGTGAGGCTCTCTATCAGCGTCTCCAGGGAGAGCTCGCCAGCGGCCACCAGCCCGAGCCCCACGGGCAGCGCCGTCTCCAGGCCGATGACGCCGAAGGGGGCGTCGTCGAACTCGACGGCCTTGTCGTTGTCCGTGTGTGGCGCGTGGTCGGTCACCAGGGCGTCGATCGTGCCGTCTCTGAGCCCGGCGAGGCAGGCCTTCCGATCCTCCTCGGCGCGGAGCGGCGGGTTGCACTTGGTGTTCGGATCGAAGTCCCGGTTGGCCTCGTGGGAGAGCGCGATGTGGTGCACCGTCACCTCGGCGCTCACCGGGAGCCCCCTCGACTTGGCCTCCCTGACGAGCTCCACGGAGCGGGCCGAGGACAGGTGGCAGGCGTGATACCTGGCGCCGGTCTCGGCGCAGAGGGCCAGGTCCCGAGCCAGCATCACCACCTCGGCGGAGGCCGGCTGGCCGCGGAGCCCGGTCCAGGCGGACACGACCCCCTCGTGGACCGGCGCCCTCCTCGAGAGCGACAGGTCCTCGCAGTGGTTGGCCACCGGGAGGCCGAAGGTGGAGGCGTACTCCAGCACGCGGCGCATCATCCCCGCCTCGGAGATGGGATCGCCGTCATCCGAGACCGCCACGGCGCCCGCCTCCTTCAGCTCCCCCATCTCGGTGAGCTCCTTGCCCTTGCGGCCCTTGGTGGCCGCCGCCACCGGGAACACCCGGGCGCGCCCGGCCTCCCGCGCCCTCTCCATGACGAGCTTGGTCACGGCCCGCGAGTCGTTGGGAGGCTCGGTGTTGGGCACGCAGCAGATGGCCGAGAAGCCTCCCGCCACGGCGGCGGCGGCGCCGCTCGAGACGTCCTCCTTGTACTCGTAGCCCGGCTCCCTGAGGTGGGTGTGCAGGTCGATCAGCCCAGGGGTGGCGAGGAGCCCGCGGGCGTCCACGACCTGCGCGCCCTCGGCGAGGGCGGCGGGCACCTCTCCAAGGGCCGCCACCTTCCCCTCCGACAGCAGGAGATCTCCCACCAGATCCACGCCCCGGCCCGGGTCGAAGATCCGGGCGCCTCGGATGAGCACTGCCTTGGAAGTGGTCATGGCATCAGTCCTTGGCGACGGCGTCTGGAGAGCCGCCTGACAGGAGGTAGAGCAGCGCCATCCTAACCGCCACCCCGGAGGTGACCTGCTCGAGGATCACCGACCGCTCGCCGTCCGCCACCTCGGGCTCGATCTCCACGCCCCGGTTGATCGGCCCGGGGTGCATCACCAGCGCGTCTGGCTTGACGCGCTCGAGGCGGCTCCTGTTAATCCCGAAGCAGCGGGCGTACTCCCGGGCGCTCGGGAGGAGCGTGTCTCCGCCGAAGCGTTCGAGCTGCACCCTCAAGGCCATCACCACGTCCGCCCCCTCGAGGGCCGCGTCCAGATCGTGGTAGAGGCGGGCTCCCAGGGCCTCGAGCCCTGGCTCGAGCATGGTCTTCGGGCCGCAGAGCCTCACGTGGGCCCCCAGCTTGGTCAGGCACAGGAGGTTCGACCGCGCGACCCTGCTGTGGGCGATGTCGCCGACGATGGTCACCTCCAGCCGCCCGAAGGCCTTGCCCTGCCTCCGCATGGTGAAGGCGTCGAGCAGGGCCTGGGTCGGGTGCTCGTGTGCGCCGTCCCCGGCGTTGATCACCGCCGCCTCGATGTGCTTCGCCAGGAAGTGCGGCGAGCCTGCGGCCCTGTGGCGCATCACCAGGATGTCGGGCTTCATGGCCTGCAGGTTCTTCGCGGTGTCGAGCAGGGTCTCTCCCTTGGTGACGCTCGAGGTGGAGGGCGAGAAGTTCAGCGAGTCGGCCGAGAGCCGCTTCTCCGCGATCTCGAAGGAGGCGCGGGTGCGCGTGGATGGCTCCATGAAGAAGTTCACCACGGTCTTGCCCCGCAGGGTCGGCACCTTCTTGATCCGGCGCTCCGAGATCTCGTGGAAGGTCTCGGCGACCCGGAGGATGGTCATGATGTCCTCGGCAGAGAGCTGGGCGATGCCGAGGAGGCTATGGTGTGCAAAGGCCATCGCGTTACCCCGTTTGCGAGGATCTCCGGCCGGCCCTAGGCCTGCCTGGTGAAGAGCACCACCCTGTCCGGGCCAGGATCCACCTCGGACAGAAGGACCGCCACCGCGTCCTTGCGCTTGTCCGTCTCGGCGTGGATGCCCACGTAGTCGGCCTGTATTGGCAGCTCCCGGTTGCCGCGATCCACGAGCACGCAGAGCTCGATCTGGCGCGGCCTCCCGAAGTCCTTTATGGCGTCGAGGGCGGCTCTGTTGGTGCGCCCGGTGAAGAGCACGTCGTCCACCAGCACCACCCGCTTGTCCCGCAGGGGCACCTCGAGGGAGGTCG